>JAPLCM010000273.1 GCA_026392275.1 Actinomycetota bacterium
TGCGCCGCCACCTGCTCGTCGTCAACGAAGCACGCGTCGACGCGCCCCGGGTAGAAGGCCAGGTGATCGCGGATGGCCTCGTAGCCGGGCGCCGGGTCCGCGTAGTACCAGGCGGCGTCGGCGACAACGCGCTCGCCGACCGCGAGGTCGTAGTAGCTCGCCCGCCCCTTGAACTCGCAGTATGAGTGACGTCGGCTCGGGCGCAGGTACTCACTGCGCACGTCCTCCGGCGGGATGTAGTAGCCCGGCGGATGGCTGGTCTCGAGCACGCGGAACGCCCGCGTAGTGTCGGCGACGGTGACGCCGCCGACTACCACGCGGATCCGCCGCGTGCTCGCCTCCACGCGCGGAGGCCGCGGGTAGTCCCAGACAGACTCGGTCACGCGACGGCCGCCCTCTCGAACTCGCTGCGCAAGCCGTCTCGCCACGTGGCCCACGCCGGCGCGAAACCGAGCTGAGCCCTCGCCTTGGCGTTGGATGCGCCGCGCTGCAGGGTCGAGCGATACGCGAGGTGCTCGTTCCCGAGCACGCGCTCGGCGAGCGCCGGGACATGCCGCGGAGGCGGCGCTCCGACAAGCCGCGCGTAGAACGGCAACCACTCCTTCAGCGCCGCCGGCCGATCGTCGCAGATGTTGAAGATGCCGTCAGGACCGCTGAGGGCAAGCATTGTGGCCTCAGCGGCGTCGTCGACGTGTACGAACGAGGTGGTGCCGGCGCCGCTTCCGGCGATCGGATAGTGACGCCGGCGCACGAGCGTGTTGACGGTGCCGCCCTCCTCGAAGGCGCTGCCGAGCCCGTACAGCGTGCCGTACCGCAGGGCGACGCCCTCGATGCCCGGTGTCTGCAGCACGGAGCGCTCCAGTTCCCGCAGCGCGAGGACATTGAGCTGCCGGGAGTCGGGAACGTCGGGGCCGAGGTCCAGGGGTTCCCACTCGGCCTTCACCCAGCTGCCCCGCGGCGCATAGACGTGCGCGTAGCTCTGGGCGACGAGGCGGCGTGCGCCCGCGTCGCGCGCCGCCTCGACAAGGTTGCGCGTGCCCTCGATGCGCATCCGCCGGTTAGCGGCGAATTGCTCGACGGTATGGCCGGGCTCGAGCTCACGAGGGATGGCGGTGAGCTCGTGGATCACGATCTCGGGTCTCTCGTCGCTCAGCAGCCGACGCAGTCGCCCGGCGTCGAAGACGTCCCCTGCGACGCCCCGAGCGCCGAGGGCTTCAAGGCCGTCCGCGCGCTTCGGGGAGCGGCTCATGCCAACCACGTCGTGGCCGCCCTCGACGAGCAATGGGACAAGCCGGCGCCCTATCACTCCTGTGGCTCCGGCTACGAAGATCTTCACGTCAGCCTCCTGATCTGTGACGACAGAGGATGCAGAAGAGCCTTCCCGAATCGGAGTGAATCAGTCCTGTTCTGCCTGAGCGGACGCGGCGGCCGAGCCGTCAGCCGATGGGCGGGGCCCGGCATGCCGCCCGACGAGCGCCGTCAGATCCTCCAGAAAGCCGTGGATCACCGGGCGCTCGTCCGCGGGCAGTCCCTGCACCATGGCGATGACCTCGTCCACCATGGGATGCGCGCGTGCCATTACCTCGTCGCGCCCGTGAGCGGTAATCTGTACGACGATCTTGCGGCGATCGCTCTCATGAGTCCGACGGGCGATGCGGCCCTGCTCTTCGAGACGGTCGAGCAGGGCGGTCGTCGCTCCCGTGCCCATATGCAGCCGCTGGGCCAGAGCGGTGGGGCCCAGCGGCCCCTCAATGCCCAGGTACTCGAGCGCCAGCAGTTCGCCGCCGGTCATGTTCATCTCCCGGGAGACCTCGAGGTGCATCTCGGCCAGAGCTACGTCGAGTCTCCGCACCGCCTTCGCCACCTCGACAGGCGAGTGCTCGCCCAGTCGTTCATCGATCATGCCACCCCTTCGGTGTCAAATCCCTTACCGTAACAGGCTACCTCTTGGAGATACTCCCTGGATGAGTTGCTCTGCGCGACCCAGTGTAACCGACCGCATGCCTCGCAGTCACTATCACAGCGTACCTTCGCCGTAGAGTCACTCCAGGATTGAGTTGCTCATCAGTGGGTAAGTTGTCCGCATGAAGACCCCATCTTGACCGGCGACCAGCCGGTGAAACCAGACAGAAGGAGTGTCAGCGATGCGTTCCACATCCACAGCCATGCGGAGACCCGCAAGCCTCGGCCTTCTTGGGCTCGCTCTCATCCTCGCCCTAAGCCTTCTCGTGCTTCTCGCAGCGCCGCAGGCTCAAGCAGCCACTCTCCGCCTCGACGGCATGCAGACGACGCTGACCACCGACCCAGGCACCACCGCAGCGCTGTGGGCTGCGGGCATCATCCCGCTTCCGGTCGCCCCGAGCACAGTCTCCCCGACCACCCAGGCCGCGCGCTACACCTTCCCCATCACCACCGGAAGGGTCGACGCCAAGACCACCGCCGGCTTCATCAATCACTCCGGAGGTCTCCTTCTCGCGCGCTTCGATGCAGGGGGCTGGACAGCGCTGAACCTGACCAGGTTCACGATCAACGTCACCGGCGCCCCGAACCTCACCGCCATCGTGAACGGCGCCGCGCGTGTTGAGATCGCCACTCTCGACCTCGGCAGTGCCGAGATCAAGACCTACACGAAGAACCATCGCACCTTCCGGACCGTCAAGAACGTTGGCGTCACCCTCAACGCCACTGCCATGGGCGCCATCAACGACACCTTCGGCACCTCGCTGCCCAGCGAAGTGAAGCTCGGCACGGCAGATGTGCTGGCTCGCGTCGCTCGCTAATCTCAATCTGACTCGCTACTGCACGTCAAGACCGACGAGGGGCGGGAGGCCGGAAGGGCCTCCCGCCCCTCTCATTCACGTCTCGTCCGGACCACCGTCGGCCGACGAGAGCACAGTGTCGAGGTCGAGCGGTTCCACGACCATTGCGACGCTGCCATCCTCGGCGACCGGCCACGCCTCACGAGGCCTGTCCCAGTACAGTTCGATACCGTTGCCGTCGGGGTCGTGCAGGTAGATGGCCTCGCTGACGGCGTGGTCGGCGGCGCCTTCCAGCGGGTACTTGCGCTCGATCAGCGCGCGCAGAGCGCGCGCGAGCGCCGCTCTCGTCGGATACCGGATGGCGACGTGGTAGAGACCGGTCGAGTCCCGCGGCGGCGGCGAGCCGCCGCGGGACTCCCATGTGTTCAGGCCGATGTGGTGGTGATAGCCGCCGGCCGACAGAAAGGCGGCCTGGTCGCCAAGGCGTCCGGTGAGCTCGAAGCCGAGCACATCGCGATAGAAGCCGATCGCCCGCCCAAGATCGGCGACCTTCAGGTGGACGTGGCCGATGTCGGTGCGGGGGTCGAGCTGTGGCGGGTCAAGATGCATGTCCATGGTCGTCTCCGTGAGGGTGTTGAGTGGAGGGAAAGGGTGCCGCCGAGCGCTCAGAGATCGACGCCCTCCGCGGTGAGGATAGTACGCAGGTTGTTGCGTACGGTGTTCAGTTCGCTCCCCGTGAGGTGCCGGCCCAAGTGCTCGACGACGCTGGCGACGAACAGTGGGGCCGCCGCGACAACCGCGCGTCGGCCTTCGTCGGTGAGGCCGGCGTACACCACTCGCCGGTCGCTGGGGCAGGCAGCGCGCTCCACAAAGCCACGCTCTACCAGCCTGTCGACAAGCCTGGTGACGCCGCTCTTGCTGAGCAGCAGCGAGCGGCTCACGTCGGCCATGCGAAGGCGTTGCTCGGGCGCCTCTTCGAGCCTCATCAGCAGGTCGACCTCCTCGGGGAGCATGCCAAGCTCGACCGCGAGACGGTCGGCGAGCAGGGCGTGCACCGTGCCCGTCACGCGCAGAAGGTGTGCCCACAGGTCGAGCGCCGCTCTCTCGCCGGCGGAACCTGAAAGCCCGCTCGGGGAGTCGCGCCTACCGGCGCTGCCCGTCGTCATCGGTCCTGTGTCGGGTGTCGGCGTGTTCGTCATGCCCGCGTTGTACCCATGTTTGGCCAAAAGTAGTACCGGACACAACTATTCTGACAGAAATTATTGTACGCGCAACTATCGCTCATTGCAGGGCGATACTGAGGCAGGAGGACGATCATGGACATCACGATCATTGGAGCAGGGAACGTAGGCAGGGCTCTGACGACCTCGGCGCTCCGCGCCGGCAACACGGTCACAGTGAGCTCGGCGAACGGCGCCACGTCGGCGGCGCTGGCGAGTGAGACCGGTGCGAAGGCTGCGGAGTCGAATCGCGCCGCCGCGGAGGGCGCAGACCTCGTGGTGTTGGCCGTACCCTACACGGCGGTCGTCCATGTCCTCGACGACATCGGCCCGGCGCTCGCCGGCCAGGTCGTCGTGGACGCCACCAACCCACTCAAGCCGGATTACTCCGGCCTGGCGACCGATGGCGCCTCGGGAGCCGAGCAGATCCAGGCTCGCATCCCTTCGGCGCGCGTGGTGAAGGCCTTCAACACGGTCTTCGCCGCCCGGCAAGCCGATCCCCAGATCGCGGGCATCCAAGTGGACGGGTACGTGGCCGCCGACGACGAAGAGGCCAAGGCGCTCGTGCTCGACTTGGTCAAGAGCATGGGGCTCCACCCCATCGACGCCGGCGACCTCTCCATGGCGCGCTCGCTCGAGGCACTCGCCTGGTTGAACATCTCGCTGCAGATGCGTCACGGTTGGAGCTGGCAGTCCGCCTGGAAGCTGGTGGGGCCGGAGGGCGACGCATCCTGAGCGACGCGCCAAGCGTCGCGCACGAGCCTCTCAAGGCAGCGGGGCGATGCGGCGAAGACGCCATCCCGCCCCGCCGCCGTACGTCACTCGGCAGTCGCGGCAGCCGTGACGCACGTTCCGAGCACTTCGTCGCACGAAGGCTCGCGGTCGTGCACAGCCGACTGCAGACGCCAGCGCCCCGGCGTCCACGTAGCGATGAGCGCGACGAAGAACCCGCTGACCGCGACCACGCCGGCGATCAGGAGACCGGTCGAGAAGCCGACGGTGAGCGCGTGGTACAGGATGCCCGTCGGTACCCCGGCGGCACCCTCCGCAGCGCCAGCGCCACCGGCGGCGGCCATCTGATCGCTCACGCTGTGCGCCACGGATGTCCAAGCGACCGTGCCGATCGCCGCCAGGCCAATCGAGCCGCCCACCTGCTGGCCGATGTTGAGCAGGCTCGAGGCCGCACCGGCCTCCTCATTCCTGACGTGTGAGACGACCATCAGCGTGAGGGGCACGAACATCAGACCCATGCCGGCGCTTACGAGCAGCAAGGGCGCAAGCAGATTGGCCCAGTAGCTGCCGGTCTCGCTGATCCGCGAGAGCAACACGAAGCCGGCCCCCGCAAACAGCGGGCCGGCGATCAGCAGAGGACGCACTCCGACCCTCGTGACCAGGTAGCGGGCCACGAAGATGTTGATCGCGATCAGAGAGATCGGGAAGGGGAGCCACGCGAGTCCCGCCCTCACGGGGCTGTAGCCCCACACCGTCTGAACGTAAATCGTGAGGAAGAAGAACACGGCGAACATGGCGGTGCCGAGAATCAGCATCATGACGTAGGCGCCCGAGCGCCGCCGCGATCGCAACAGGTGGAGGGGCAGCTCGGCGTGGTCGCTGCGGCGCTCGATGAAGATGAAGCTGACGAGAAGACCAACGGCGGCGACCAGCGCGGCGACCGTCTGAGAGTCGCTCCAGTGCGACAAGCCGTCCTGGCCGGCAGCGGCATGCGTGAGGCCGTAGACGAGCAGCGCCAGACCGGCCGTGCTAGTCACGACGCCGGGGATATCCAGACGGCTGCGCAGCCGCGCCGTCTTCACGAGGGCGAACGGCGCGAGGGCCGCCAGGAGCAGACCGATCGGCACGTTGACGAAGAGCACCCAGCGCCAGGAAACGTACGTCGTCAGAATCCCGCCGAGCAGCAGGCCGATGGCGCCGCCGGCGCCGGCCATGCCGGCCCACACGCCGAGCGCGCGGTTGCGCGGCAGTCCCGCGGGAAACGTCGTGGCGATGAGCGCCAGAGCGGTCGGCGCGGCCAGAGCGGCGCCGGCGCCCTGCACTGCACGCGCCGTGAGTAGCCACCACTCGGACGTCGCGAAGCCGCCGACAAGCGACGCCGTCGAGAAGATGAGCACTCCCGTGATGAATATCCTGCGGCGGCCGTAGAGGTCGCCCAGGCGCCCGCCGAGCAGCAACAGGCTGCCGAAGGCCAGCGAGTAGGCGGTGACTATCCACTCGAGACCCGCGCCGCTGAAGCCGAGCGCGCGCTGCATCTGCGGCAGCGCCACATTCACGATGGTGGCGTCGAGCACGATCATGAGCTGGGCGGCAGCGATCACGACGAGTGCGAGGCCGAGGTGGCGGGGGACGGGCGCCGCGGCTTCCGGCAGATCGCCGGGCCGCGACAGGAGTTCTGTTGCCATGAGGATCACCTCTTCGAGAAAGCAGAGTGGTTGTGTCCCCATTCCTCACGGCGGGATCGTCAAACCTCGACCCAGCTCCTGCTAGACTCCGCGCAGGACCACACGGCGGCGCAGAGAGGATCAAGCTATGAGCGATGAAGCACAGGGTGCGACCTACACGGTCGCCCACATCGACAACATGCCGTTCGAAGAAGGCTCATCGCCAGGTACCGAGTGGAAACCGGTCCGGCGCATCTTCAGCATCGGCTCATTCGGCACCGCCCTAGCGCGTGCCACCAATGCGGGCGACACGCTGACCCACGACCATGACGAGGTCTCGTCGCGCCACGAGGAGCTGTTCCTGATCGTCAGCGGGCACGCGACGTACCGCGTGGACGGCAAAGAGATCGACGCTCCGGCCGGGACCTTCCTCTACGTCCCCGACCCGGCGACCGTGCGCGGCGCCGTGGCCCTCGAGGCCGGCACCACGATGTTCGTCGTCGGCGCCGAGCCCGGCGCCGCGTTCACGCCGTCCGACTGGGACACGGTGCCGCTGCCGGGCTGAACCCGCGCGAGACGCCATCCGGCCAAGGCACGGGCGGCGGTCTCAGCCGGCGGCCCGCAGCATGGCGGCGAGGCTGCGCTCCACGTCGTCCTCGGTGGTCGCCCATCCGGAGACGCTGATGCGCATCGCCGTGCGCCCCTGCCAGACGGTCGCTCCGCACCAGCATGTCCCGTCCTCCTGGATCTCGGCGACGACGCGACGCGTCGTCTCCTCGTCGCCGAACGACACCAGCACCTGGTTCAGAACGACCTCGTTGAGGATCTCGAAGCCGGCGGCGCCCAGCCCGTCGGCGAAGCGCGCGGCGTGGCGGCAGTCGCGCTCGATGAGGTCGGCGACGCCGGCGCGGCCGAGCGCGCGCAGCACGGCCCACACCTCGACGCCCCGCGCGCGGCGCGAGAGCTCGGGCGTATGGGCCGCCGACTCGCGCATCATGCTGTCGGGCAGGTAGGCGGCGCTCACGCCCATGGCGGCGCGCAGCGGCTCCGGGTCGCGCACGAAGGCGAGCCCGCTGTCGTACGGGACGTTGAGCCATTTGTGCGCGTCGGTCGCCCACGAGTCGGCGGCGCCCATGCCGCGCAAGAGGTGCGCGCGCTCCGGCGCAACGGCGGCCCAGAGGCCGAAGGCGCCGTCCACGTGGACCCAGGCGCCGGCGTCGTGCGCCCAGGCGACGATCTCCTCAAGCGGGTCGAACGCGCCGGTGTTCACGTTGCCCGCCTGCGCGCACACGATGGTGGGCCCGGAGATACCCGGCAGCGCGCCGGCGCGCATGCGCCCCTGCGCGTCCACCGGAACCCTGTGCACGCGCTCCCGCCCGAGACCCAGCAGACCAAGGCCTTTGATCAGCGATGGGTGGGCCTCTTCACCGACGACGACGGAAAGCTCGGGGGCGCCGGCCAGCCCGCGCGCCTCGATGTCCCAACCGGCGCGCGCGAGGACGGCGTGGCGGGCCGCGGCAAGCCCGGTGAGATTGGCCATGGTGGCTCCGCTCACAAAGCCCCCCACGGTCGTCGACGGCAGGCCCAGCAGCTCGACCAGCCAGCGCTGCGCGACCTGCTCGAGCGTGGCCGCAACCGGTGAGATGGCGAAGGAGTGGGCGTTCTGATCCCAGGCCGCGGCCAGCCAGTTCGCCGCCAGGGACACGGGATGCGACCCGCCCACCACGTAGCCGAAGAACCTGGGCCCGGCCGTGGCCACCGTGGCCGGCGACCCGGCTTCGTCGAGCAGAGCGATGACTCGCTCGGGGTCGTCCGGCCCGTCCGGCAACGGCTCGTCGAAACGATCCAGACCCGCCAGTGCCGCGGCGTCCGGGGCGACGCGCCGCTCGGGCAGTTCGCGCGCGTAGCGGATGGCCCGCTCCGCGGTGGTCCTCAGCAGTTCATCCACGATTGGTCTCCCGGTCGGTCGGCGGCATCGCCAACGCGTGTG
>JAPLCM010000057.1 GCA_026392275.1 Actinomycetota bacterium
TGGGCGACGAGCTCCTCCGGCGAGATCCGCTTGGCCTCGTCGCACCAGAAGATGTGCGCCCCGCGGCTTCGCATGAGGTCGAAGTGCATGTCCTTGCCGTACAGACCGCGGATGCCGTACTGCGTGATCGCGCTGACCAGCCCCTGCTCGTCGGCGCGGATCATCGGGCTGCCGTGTGTGAAGCGCTGGCCGGCCTCCTCGTCCCAGTAGTCGGTGTGGGTGTCGAACTGGACGAGCTGAAACGGTTCGCCCCGCCGCGCCTCGTAGAGCGCCCTGAGCGCGGGGTACGTGATCGAGTGGTCGCCGCCCAGCGTGACGGGGAACAGCCCCGCCTGATAAAGCGCCAGCAGCCGCTCGACGACCACGGCGTGGTAGCGGTCGGTCGGCCACATGGGCCCGAGCATGACGTCGCCGCAGTCGGCCCAGCGCACGCCGCCGAGGAGCTCGACGCCGGCTTCGCCGTCGTAGAGCGCCTCGAAGTCGTTCTGAAAGGCCCACAGCGTGGAGGCCTCACGAAGGGCGCGTGGTCCCATGCGCGTGCCGGAGCGGTAGGTCGTGCCTTCGTCCCAGGGGACGCCGAGCACGGCGACATCCGCCACCGCGGTCGTCGGGGCGGCGACCAGCGGGGCCTTGAGAAAGGTGGCGATGCCGGTGAACGGCAGCTCCTCGTGCGTCATGTGACTCGCTCCTCTGACTGGTTCACGCCTTGGGCGTGCGCTTTGCTCACCTCAGCCACGCATTCTTCCACGATGTCATCGCCAAACGCGAACAGGTCTGGCGGTTGGTCGAGCGCCAAGGTCCGGCACCGGGATGCCGGTGCCGGCCGGCGGGCGAAGGAGCGCTAGGAGCGCTCCGGCCCCTCGCCCGGCGACCACTCGTAGTTGTCCTTGAGTACCTTGAGGTGAAGCAGGAGCTCGGCGTGCTGGACGCCTGAGATCCTGCGGATGTGATTGACCAGCACGTCCATGAGCTCTTCGCGGTCGTGGGCGACGACGCCGACGATCACGTCGAAGCTGCCGGCGCAGATGCCCACGTAGTCCACCTGCGACAGCTCCGCCACCTCTGCGGCGACCGCCTCCAGGCGTGTGCCCTCGACGCGCAGGTGCACCTGCGCCCAGATCAGCCCGAGGTCGAGGGGGCTGCTTACGGCGACGATCTGGATGACATTGGTGCGCAGCAGCCGCGCCACGCGCTGCCGCACACTGGCCTCCGAGATGCCGAGATCCCTGGCGATGGTCGTGTACGCGCGCCGCCCGTCTACCTGTAGATGGCCGATGATGGCGATGTCGATCTTGTCCAGTGACTGCTTGCGCATAGCGCCCCTTTCGACCCCGCCATTCTACGAATGTCGTGGCGGGGATGCCAGCGTCATGCGATTCCGACGCTGGGATAGAATGGAGGGCGACGGGCGCCCACCGCGAGGAGGAGACACGTGAAGATCGAGCGCAAGCCGTCGACGGCGCTGCTGCCCACGCCCGTGGTGCTGCTCAGCGTCGCCGGCCACGGCAAGGAGAAGCCCAACATCATCACCTTGGCGTGGGTGGGCACGGTGTGCTCGACGCCGCCGATGCTCAGCGTCGCCATCCGCCCGACGCGGCACTCACACGGCCTCGTGAACGCGGCGCGCGAGTTCGTCGTCAACATCCCGCGCGCCGACCAGGTGGCCGCCGTCGATCTCGCCGGCGTGTGGTCGGGCGTCGAGCACGACAAGTTCGCCGAACTGGGGTTCACGGCGCGGCCGGCGAGTCAGGTCGCCGCGCCGCTCATCGAGGAGTGCCCTCTCAACATCGAGTGCGTCGTGCGCCATCAGCTCGATCTGGGCGCGCACGACCTCTATCTCGCCGAGATCGTCGCCGTCCACTACGACGAGGAGCTGATCGACTCGCGCGGGCGACTCAAGACGGCGGCGCTTCACGCCATGGCCTACGTGGACGGCGAGTACTGGTCGCTTGGCGAGCGGCTGGGCAGCTACGGCCAGGCCGCGAAGGCCCTCCGGACCGGGAACAAGTAGACTTAGGCCGTGCGCTACTACATCACCACTCCCATCTACTACGTCAACGGCGAGCCTCACCTGGGGCACGCCTACACCACCATCGCCGCCGACATCCTGGCACGGTATCACCGCCAGAAGGGCGACGACGTGTTCTTCCTCACGGGCGTCGACGAGCACGGCAACAAGGTCGCGCAGGCCGCCGCCGAGCGTGGCCTCACGCCCCGCCAGCACGTCGACGAACTGGCGCCGCGGTTCAAGCAGCTCGCCCGGCAGCTCAACGCCAGCAACGACTTCTTCATCCGCACCACCGACCCTGAGCACGAGGCCTTCGTGCAGCAGTTCGTCGAACGTATGAAGGCGGCCGGCGACATCGAGAAACGCAGCTACGGCGGCCTCTACTGCACCGCCTGCGAGGGTTTCTGGTACGAGCGCGACCTTGCCCCCGACGGCACCTGCCCCGATCACGGCGTCAAGCCGGTCTGGCTGGAGGAGGAGAACTACTACTTCCTGCTCAGCAAGTATCAGGACCGGCTCAGCCAGCTCTTCCGCGCCGGCCCCGACTTCGTGAAGCCCCGGTCGCGCTACAACGAGGCCCTGTCGTTCATCGAGCAGGGCCTCGACGACATCAGCATCAGTCGCTCCAGCATCACCTGGGGCGTGCCCGTGCCGTGGGACCCGGAGCAGGTCATCTACGTGTGGGTCGACGCGCTCATCAACTACCTGTCGGCGCTCACCTACGCGCGCCCCGGTGAGGACCTTGTGGACCACTACTGGCCGGCGGTGCGGCACCTGCTGGCCAAGGACATTCTCAAGTTCCACGCCGTGATCTGGCCGGCCCTGCTCATGAGCGCCGGCTACCCGCTGCCCAGCGGCGAGTTCATCCACGGCTACCTGCTCATGGGCGGCGAGAAGATGAGCAAGACGCGCGGCAACGTGCTCGACCCGTTCGTCGTCATGGAGCAGTACGGCATCGACCCGCTGCGGTTCTACCTCATGCGCGAAGTCACCCTCGGCCAGGACGGGGTGATCAGCCTCGAGGGCTTCGAGGGCCGCTACAACAGCGAGCTCGCCAACGAGCTCGGCAACCTCGTGAGCCGCAGCGTGAGCATGATCGGCAAGTACCGCGAGGGGCGCATCCCCTCGGCGCCCGCCGACGAGGTGCTGCGGGAGGTGGCGGCCGAGGGCGAGGCGATGGTGCGCGCCGCGGGCGCGCAGTACGACGCCGTCGCGGTCACGGCCGCCATCGAGACGGTGTGGGAGTTCGTGCGGCGCCTCAACCGTCTGGTCGAGGAAGAGGCGCCGTGGAAGCTCGCCAAGAACGAGGCGCAGGCCGGCCGCCTCGACATGGTGCTTCATGGGCTGGCGGCCGGCCTGCGGCTCGTGGCGCTGGCCATCTACCCCGTGATCCCGGGCACCGCCGAAGAGATCCTGCGGCGGCTCAGTCAGGCGCACGGCGTCGCCGATCTGCTCCTCGAGAAGGCCACGTGGGACGGCCTCACGCCTGCTTCGGTGGTCGTGGCCCCGCCGTTGTTCCCGCGTATCGAGTCCGGCGCCTGAGGCTTTCGCCCGTGCCGCCGAAGCCGCGCCAGGGCCTTCGCGCCGCACCCACGCCGGCCAGCGCCTGAGCCCATGACGCTCATCGATTCCCATTGCCACCTCGAGATGCTGGACGACGCCGGCTGGGCCGTGGAGCAGGCGCGCGCGGCCGGCGTCAAGACCATCGTCAGCATCGGCATCGATGTCGCCAGCTCGAGGCTGGCGATCGGCTTCGCCGAGCTCTTCGAGGGTGTGTACGCCACGGTGGCCCTGCATCCGCATGACGCCGGCAGCCTCGACGACACGCTGCTCGGCGAGCTCGAGGAGCTCGCCGCTCATCCGCGCGTCGTCGCCATCGGCGAGTGCGGCCTCGATTTCTACCGCGACCTGTCGCCGCGAGATGCTCAGCGCCGCGCCTTCAGCGCCCAGATCGAGCTTGCCCGGCGCGTCGGTCTGCCGCTCGTTGTCCACGTGCGTGAGGCCGGGGAAGAGGCCATGGCGCAGCTGGCCGACGAGGCCTCAGACCTCACGGTGGTGATGCACTGCTTCTCCCTGCCGCAGCACGTGGACGAGTGCAACGCGCGCGGCTACTACGCCAGCTTTGCCGGCAACGTCACCTACAAGAACGCCGGCGACCTGCGCGCCGCCGCCGCGCGTGTCCGCGAGGATCGCCTGCTGGTGGAGACGGATGCGCCGTTCCTCAGCCCGGTGCCCAACCGCGGCGCAAGCAACGTACCCGCCTGGGTGGTGCACACCGCCGCCGCGATCGGCGACGCCCGCGGCTGGGACGCGGCGCGCGTCGCCGCGGTCACGACCGCCAACGCGCGCCGCGTCTTCGGGCTGACGGCGAGCGGGTGAGGATGGCCGGACGTCCCACAGGCGGCGCGCGGCGGGCCGGCGCCGCGGACGGCGCCGGCACGAGCGGTGGCCGAGACGGGCAAGCCGCGGGCGACCGCAGTCGCCCCCCGCGGCCGCACTCCCTGCACCGCTACGGCCAGAACCACCTCGTCGACGGCAACATACTGCGGGCCATCGTGCAGCAGGCCGCGGTAGGCCCGGACGACGTGGTCCTGGAGGTCGGGGCCGCCGACGGCCAGCTCACGCGGCCGCTCCTCGAGCGGGCACGGCTCGTGCACGCGTTCGAGATCGACCATCGCTATACGTCCCGGCTGTCGAAGCTGGCCGCAGAGTACCCCACCCTGATCGTCCACCCCGGCGACGCGCTCAAGCAGGATCTTGCGGCGCTCGATCCGGCGCCCACGGCACTGGTCGCCAATCTCGCCTACAACATCGCCATCCCGCTGATCATGACCACGATCGCACGGCTCCCTCAGCTGTCGCGCTGGGCGGTGATGGTGCAGAAGGAGCTGGGCGACCGCCTGTTCGCGGTGCCGTCGACCAAGGCCTATTCGGCCGTCTCGGTGCTGACCCAGCTTGCCTGCCGGCGCGAGGAGGCGCGCGCGGTGCCGCCGGGCGCCTTCCGCCCGCAGCCGCGCGTGGATTCGAGCTTTGTCACCTTCGTGCGCCGGGCGCCCGTGGCGAGGGATGCTGGCCGCGCGGCCGGCGAAGCGCCGCCGCCGAGCCGCGTGGGCGAAGCGCCGCCGCTCACGACGGCCGAGTATGCGGCCATGGACCAGCTGGTGCGCCGCGCCTTCGGCCAGCGACGCAAGGTGCTCACCAACACGCTTGCCGGCGTGGCGCGCGCCGGGGTCACGCTGTCGCGCGACGACGTTGTGCGCGCCCTCGAAGAGCTGGGGCTGAGTCCGGCGGCGCGCCCGGAGGAGCTTGCGCCGCCGCAGTGGGTGACGCTGGCGTGGGCTCTGGGGTGGCCCACCGGCACAGTCGACAGCGGCGGGCAGGCATGAGGACGACGAGTCTCACGTGGGGCCTGCGATGAGCGCCGGCGGCGACCGTCCTTCGGCGACCGAGGTCATGGCACCAGCCAAACTCAATCTGGCGCTGCTCGTGGGGCCGGTGCGGCCCGACGGCTTTCACGAGATCGCCTCGCTGATGGTGCCGGTGACGCTCGCCGACCGCGTGGTCGTCGAACGCACGCCGGGGGCCGGGCTGGACGTCGTCTGCGACGTGGCGCCCGGCGAGCAGAATCTTGCCGCCAAGCTGGTGCGCGAGCTGGAGGCGCGGCTGGAGCGCACCTTCGAGGTGCGCGTGACCATCGGGAAGCACGTGCCGCACGGCGGCGGCCTCGGCGGCGGCAGCTCCGACGCCGCCGCGACGCTGGTCGGTCTCGAGCGGTTGTTCGAGCTCGAGCTCTCGCAGCGCCTGCGCCACGACGTGGCCGCGGCCGTGGGCTCCGACGTCCCCTTCTTCCTCTGGCCGGGTCCGCAGCTCGTGATGGGCAGGGGCCTGCTGCTCAAGGAGGTCGTGCTGCCCGAGCTGCACGCCGTGATCGCCGTCCCCGACCTCGCGCTGAGCACGGCGGCAGTGTATCGCTGGCGCGACGTCGACGCAGTGACGACGCTCAAGGAGTTCGCGCCGCGGGCGCGCGCGCTTTCCGCGCGCGTGCAGGCGGCGCGGACGGTGGAGGACGTCGCCGCCCTCGTGACCAACGACCTCGAGGCGAGCGTGACCGCGCGCCGGCCGGCGGTGGCCAAGCTGCGCGACCGCCTGACCGGCGAGGGAGCGCTGGCCGCGGCCATGACCGGCAGCGGCGCGGCGGTCTTCGGTCTGTTTCCGGACGAGGAGGCGGCGAGCCGGGCGCGGGCGGCGCTGGCGCCCTCCCGCGCCTGGTGCGTCAGCGATCTGCAGCCGGCCGCGCCACACAGTTCGCACCCGGGGTGATAGAATGCCCTGCCGCTTTGCGGCGGGCGGCGCGGCGCCCTGCGGCGCTCCGTCCGTGCAGCACTGGGGCGTAGCCAAGCGGTAAGGCACCGGGTTTTGGTCCCGGCATCCGAAGGTTCGAATCCTTCCGCCCCAGCCACTTCCGGACGCGCGGCCGGCACCCGCGACCATCACTTCCGTCAGGTGACACATATGACCGACAGACCCACAGGCAAGCGCCCGCCGCTGGCCGTCGTGATCCTTGCGGCGGGCCTCGGCACGCGCATGAAATCCGACGTCCCCAAGGTGCTGCACGAGGTGTGCGGCCGGCCCATGCTCGCCTACGTCATCGACGCCGCGCTCAGCATCTCGCCGGAGCGCGTCGTCGTGGTCACGGGCCCCGACCAGGAGCAGATCGCTGCGATCCTCCCTGTGGGATGCGAACGCGCCGTGCAGGAGCAGCGCAACGGCACCGGCGATGCCGTGCGCGCCGGCCTCGAGCCCCTGGCCGGCTTCGAGGGCGACGTGATGGTGCTGTACGGTGACGTACCGCTGGTGCACGCCGGCTTCGTCGCCGGCCTCTTTCAGCGGCACCTCGACGCCGACGCCGCGGCCACGCTGACCACGGTGCGCCTCGACGATCCCGCCCACTACGGGCGCATCGTACGCGGCGCCGACGAGCGCGTGGCGCACATCGTCGAATTCAGCGACGCCTCCGCGGGCGAGCGCGAGATCGACGAGATCAACGTGGGCCTGTACGTGTTCCGCAGCGACGCGTTGCGCCCGGCGCTGGCGCGCCTGGGCAGCGACAACGCGCAGGGCGAGCTGTACCTCACCGATGTCGTGCACCTGCTCATCGACGCCCAGCACACCGTGGCCGCCTTCGAAAGCGACGACGAGGAGATGTGCATGGGCGTCAATTCACGCGTCGAGCTGGCTCTCGTCAACGCCGCCATGCGCTGGCGGCTACTGGAGCGTCTCATGCTCGCCGGCGTCACCGTCGAGGACCCCGACACGACGTTCGTCGACTGGGGCGTCGAGGTCGGACGCGACACGTTCATCCGCGCCAACACGCACCTGCTCGGACGCACCACCGTCGGCGCCGCCAGCGAGATCGGCCCCGGGTCGTTTCTGCGCGACGCGTTCGTCGGCGACCGCGCCCGCGTGGTGAGCTCGCACCTCTCCGAATGCGTCATCAGCTCGGGCTGCAGCGTCGGCCCGTTCGCCAGCATCCGCCCCAACACCGTGCTGGCCGAAGGAGCCAAGGCAGGCACCTTCGTCGAGATCAAGAACAGCCGCATCGGCGAGGGCAGCAAGGTCCCCCACCTCAGCTATGTGGGCGATGCCGTGGTGGGCCGGCACAGCAACATCGCCGCCGGCAACATCACTGCCAACTACGATGGTCACGAGAAGCATGCCACGACCATCGGCGACCACGTGCGCACCGGCAGCGCCACCACCATGGTGGCGCCGGTCACCATCGGAGACGACGCCTTCACCGCCGCGGGCTCGGTGATCACGCGCGACGTGCCGCCGGGTGCGCTCGGCGTGGCGCGCGGCAAACAGGAGAACGTCGACGGCTACGCCGCGCGTCGCGCGGCGCGGCGGCTCAGAGAGCAGTCCGAGGAGGGCGCCGGTCAGCCGCCGCAGGCGGGCTGAGGAGCGGGGCGCCAAAGGGCACCGCTCGGTGAGCCCTTCTGGCCGGGCGTGCCCGGTCTGGTACAATCTCGATTTGGCCGAAAGCCCACCTTGGAAGGGGACGCGGTGGCTGATACGTCGTGCTGCGTGACCACCTCGCAGAAGCGCCTCATGGTCTTCTCGGGGCGCAGCAACCCCGTGCTCGGCGAGAAGATCGCCGAGAAACTGGGCATCAACCTGGGCGGCGTGCTGCTTAAGACCTTCGCCAACGGCGAGATCTACGCGCGCTTCGACGAGAGCATCCGGGGGGCCGACGCCTTCATCGTGCAGTCGCCGAAGGACCGGCTCAACGACGAGGTCATGGAGATGCTCATCATGATCCAGGCGGCGCGCCTCGCCTCGGCACGGCGCATCACCGCGGTCATGCCGTACTACCCGTACTCCCGCCAGGACAAAAAGAGCGCCGCCCGCGAGCCCATCACGGCGCGCCTCGTCGCTACCCTGCTCGAGGCCGCGCACGTCGACCGTGTGCTCTCGATGGACCTGCATTCCGGCCAGATCCAGGGCTTCTTCGAGATCCCTGTCGATCACATGACGGCGGTGCCGATGCTCGCCGACTACTTTCGCTACAAGGATCTCGGCGGCACGCCGCTCGTGGCCGTCTCGGCCGACGCCGGCGGCGTCAAGCTCGCCAAGCGCTTCATCAGCCGCCTGCCCGGCTCCGGGCTGGCCGTCATCACCAAGATGCGCCCCGAGCATAACCGCGCCGAGACCATGCACTTCATCGGCGACGTGCGCGACAAGACCGCCGTCATCGTCGACGATCTCATCGACACGGGCGGATCCGTCGTCGCCGCCGTCGATACGCTCTACGAGAACGGCGCCAAAGACGTCTACGTGACGGCTACCCACGGCGTCTTCAGCGGGCCCGCTTTCGAGCGCATCCGCGAGTCGCCGGTCAAAGAAGTCGTGGTCACTGATACCGTGCACGTGGAGATCGGCCCCAACGACACCAAAGTCAAGGTGCTCTCCGTGGCCGATATCCTTGCCCGCACGATCCAGAACGTGTTCGAGGACGAGTCGGTGAGCGAGTTGTTCGCCGGCGAGAACCAGCTTTTCTAGCAGGAGACGACCAATGGACAGAGTCAGCATCGTCGTGCAGCCGCGCGATGTCACCGGCAGCCGCGCCGCCCGGCGCTTGCGCAAAGCCGGCCTCATCCCCGGCGTGCTGTACGGCCACGGCAAAGAGGCGACCCTGATCGCCGCAGACCCGCACGCGTTGCGTGCCGCGCTCTCCACGGGCGCCGGTACGCACGCCGTTCTCGCGGTCACCGTCGAGGGGCAGAAGGCCGCTCACCACGCCATCATCAAGGACATGGAGCTCGACCCGGTCAAGAGCACCCTTACGCACATCGACCTCCAGGAGATCCGCCTCGACGAGACCATCGAGACCACGGTGGCCGTGAGCTTCGTCGGCGAGGCCAAGGGCGTCAAGGCCGGCGGCATGCTCGACGAGTCCACGCGCGAAGTCGCCGTCAAGGGCCTCGTCACGGCCATCCCCGAGCGCTTGGTGCTCGATATCAGCGAGATGGATATCAACGACACCGCCAAAGTCGGCGACCTGGTCGTGCCCGAGGGCCTCGAGATCGTCGACGACCCCGAACAGGTGCTGTGCTCGGTGTTGCCGCCGCGCAAGGTCGAGGAAGAGGGCGAAGAAGGCGCCGCAGAAGTCGCGGAGGGCGCCCCCGAGGCAGAGCCCGGGATCGTGGGCAAGGGCGAGAAGGAGGCGGCGGACTGACCGCCGCCTCACGGCGGGCCGCCTGACCGGCAGCCATCGTGGCCATCTTCCGCCCGCAGCACAACGTGGAGTATCTGATCGTCGGCCTGGGGAATCCCGGGCCGGCGTACGACGGTACCCGCCACAACGTCGGCTACGAGGTGGTCGAGGAACTGGCGCGCCGTCACGGCTTCGCCAGGGCGAAACGCGGTTTCGACGGCCGCTGCACCGAAGGCGCCATCGGCGGCCGACCCATCCTCCTTCTGCAACCCACGACCTACATGAACGACTCCGGCCGTAGCGTGGCCGCCGCCGTGCGCGCGCTGAAGCTGCAGCTCGCGCAGGTGCTGGTCGTGCACGACCACATCGACCTGCCGTTCGGCCGCCTGCGGCTCATGGAGGGCGGCGGCAGCGGCGGCCACAACGGTCTCAAGAGCATCACGGGGCTGCTCGGGCCGGGCTACGTGCGCCTGCGCGTGGGCGTGGACCGGCCGGCGAGCTACGATCCGGATGTGGTCGCCGGCCACGTGCTCAGCCGGTTCGCCGAAAGCAAGGCCGAGGTGGCCGCACTTGTGGGCGCCTCGGCCGACGCCGTGGAGCTATGGCTGCACGACGGCCTGGAGGAGGCTGCCAACCGGGTTAACGGCGTCGAACGCTGACAGGGGGTGCTGACGCAGCGTCGGCGTGACGCGGATCTGGCGGGCGCCCGAAAGGCTGGTGGCCGCCAACAGCTTGACGACGTCGTCTTCCGCGGTGGTGGCGTCCTCCCAGTTCACCGAGTTCCCATTGACGAGGATCGCGAAGCCCACCAGGTGGTCGTTGGCACTCGTCACGTACCCCGACAGGCAGACGGCGATACTGAGCGAGCCGGTCTTGGCGTGCGCATTGCCGGCCGCCGCTGTGCCGCGCATGCGATCCTCCAGCGTCCCGTCTTCGCCGGCGATGGCCAGCGCGTCGTAGTAGTCGTCGAAGGCGAGTCGCTGACGCGCCGCGCCGAGGACGCGCACAAGGTCCCTGGGGGTGAGCCGGTTCTCGTAGCTCAGGCCGCAGCCGTCGAGCAGTCGGTACGCAGCCGCATCGAGCCCGATCGCCGCGAGGTTGGCGCGTGACACGTCGAGGCCGGCCCGCGTGCTTCCCTCCCCGCCAAAGTCCCTGCCGAGACCCTTGAGAAGGGTCTCGGCGAAGAAGTTGTCGCTCTCCTTGTTCATGCGCTTGAGCAGCGTTCTCAGGGGCGCCGAGAACTGCTGCTTGAGCAGGCGAGCCGTGCCGGGGACCCGGCCTGTCCCCGGCTTGCCGGTGACCTTGATGCCTTTGGCGCGCAGCGCCTCGGTGAGAAGCCTGGCCGCGTAGGTGGCCGGATCCTTCACGCGGTTGCCGTCGTCGAGGCTCTCGTTGCCTGAAAGGGCCGAGAGCCGGCCGCTCTCGAGCTGCAGGCTCGACTTCCACGGGCCGCTACGCTTCTTGTCGAACCAGCTCTCATCACCCAGCACGCTGCCCTTGATCTTGCGGACCTCGAGCGCGCGCAGGCGCCTGGCGAACGCCTCGAAGGAGGACGTGGTGAGATGCAGTGCCGTGCGCTGGTAGGCGAGCGTGGACAGGCTTGGATCGCCGAAGCCCCTGAGGTAGACGTCGCCGTAGAACACGCCCTCGTAGACGGGTACGTCGGGCCCGTAGAGCTCGGTCTTGAAGCGGTGCTCCGGCCCCCAGCTGTGGAGGGCCGACGACGCGGTGACGAGCTTCATGTTGGAGGCGGGGACCAGACGCGCGTCGGGGCGGCTCGCGAAGACCTCTTGAGCGGCGTCGAAATCCCAGATGTAGACGCCGGCGTCGCCCTTGGCGACATGGTGCTTCTGCAGGATGGAGGAGATCGTCGAGGAGATGCTGGCCGCGGCGGGCGCCGGCCGCAGGCCGGCGCCCACCGCGGCGAACGCGACGAAGCAGAGAACCGTGGCGGCGTAGCGCCGCAGCATCAACGTGAGCCTCCCATCCCGCTGCCCATCCTACGTTGCCGAGCCCGCCGTGTGGAAACCGTGCCGGCCGTCCGGCAAGAGCGGCGCTGAGCCTCCGCCCCGGCCGCGGCGGCCAGGCGCTCGGCGTTCGGGTACAATCTCAGGCGTCCGCCCCGTCGCCAAGGAACTTGGGCATCGACTCGGATGTCGAAGAACAGGCGCGCGGGGCTTTCAGCGTGCGCGAAAGGACCCTGTGTTTGTCGAGTACCTGATGCACAGCGAGGCCTTCGAGAAGGCGGCGCCGCGGCTCCGCCGCGGCGCGGGTGTCTACGCGCCGAGCTTCTTCGCGCCCTACGTGCTGGCTGCGGCGCTCCGCGCTGGCGGCGACGCAGGCCGCCTCGTCGTCGCCCCGGACGGCGAGGCGGCGATGCGTCTCGCCGCCGACCTGTCTCTCTATCTGGGCCGCGAGGTGGCAGTGCTGCCGGCGCGCGGCGTGCTCTACAGCGCCGACGTGGCGCCCGCCGCGCACGTGGTGGGCGAGCGCCAGCAGGCACTCGCCGCGCTGGCCGTGGGCGGCGTGGTCGTCGCCGAGGCAGCGGCTCTGCTCGAGCGCTTCCTGCCGCTCGAGCTGCAACCGCGGCCGCTCGAGCTGGCGCCCGGCGACGAGATCTCCTTCGACGCCGTCATCACTCAGCTTGCCGCGCTGGGCTACGAGCGCGTGGACCAGGTGCGCTCGCGTGGCGAGTACGCCGTGCGAGGCGGCCTCGTCGACGCCTACCCGGCGCTGGGCGATCCGCTGCGCGTCGAGTTTTGGGGCGACGTGGTGGAGCGCCTGCGTACCTTCTCGGTGTACTCACAGCGCAGCAGCGGCGTTCTCGAGCGCGCGACTGTGTACGCCTCGTGCGAGGCCGACACCACCCTGCCGGAGTACGAGACCGGCCTGCACGAGGCGGTCGCCGCCTGGGAGCGCGAGGGCAGGGAGGAGGCTCCGGACGAGCTCTTTCGGCGCGCCGCCGGGCGCGCTCTGGCGGCGCTCGCGGGCCGCTTCACGACCGTCGCCGACGTGCTCGCCGCCGGAGGCGTGACGACGGCCGTGTTCAGCCCCGACGAGGCCTACCGGGCGCTGGCCGAGTTCGACGCCGAGGTGGGCATCGCCGTCGAGGGCGCGGGGGTGCGCGAGCGGCTGTACGTGCCGCTCGCCGAAGCGCGCGCCCTGCTCGCCGGCTCCCTGCAGGTGCATCTCGTGCAGCGCGACCAGCCGCTGCAGTTCCATGCTTCGCGGCCGCAGTTCGCGGCCCGCGACATCGCCGGCGCCGAGCGCGACCTTGCGCGCCTGGTGCGCGACGGCTACCGCGTGTTCATCTTCTTTCGTCATGAGGGCGAGGCGGAGCGCGCCACCTACCGGCTGCGCAGCCTGAGCGCCGAGGTCGTGAGCCGCGAGCAGCTGGCCCGGGGCGGTGAGGCCGCCCCGGGCCTCTACTTCCTCGCGGCGCCTCTGCGCGAGGGTTTCGTGTGCGCCGATCTGAAGCTGGCCGTGGTCAACGAGCGCTCTCTGCTGCGCGCCGCTCCCCGCGAACAGCGCTTCGCCGGCGGTACGCGTCTCGCGACCTTCTTCGACGTGCGCCCTGGCGACTACGTGGTCCACGAAGACCACGGCATCGCTCGCTTCGGAGGCATCGAGACGCGTGCCGTCGGCGGCGTGACTCGCGACTACCTGGTCCTGGAGTTCAGAGGCGATGATCGCGTTTTCGTGCCCCACGACCAGATCGGCAAGGTCAGCCGCTACATCGGCGCGAGCGGCGCGTCGCCGTCGCTCGACAAGCTGGGCGGCACGCACTGGCAGACCGTCAAGACGCGCGCTCGCAAGGCGGTCGTGGAGATGGCCGGCGAGTTGCTGGAGCTCTACGCCTCCCGACAGGCCATCCCGGGCTTCGCCTTCCCGCCCGACGGCGAGCTCATGCGACAACTCGAAGACGCCTTCGTCTACGAGGAGACCGAGAATCAGGCCGAGGCCATCGACCAGGTCAAGAACGACATGGAGGCGGCACACCCGATGGACCGCCTCATCTGCGGCGATGTGGGCTACGGCAAGACCGAGGTCGCCCTGCGCGCCGCCTTCAAGGCCGCCGAGGCCGGCAAGCAGACCATGGTGCTCGTGCCCACGACGATCCTCGCGGAGCAGCACTTCATGACCTTCAGCGAGCGGTACACCGACCTGCCGGTGAAGGTCGGCATGGTCTCGCGCTTCCGCACAAACGCCGAGCAGAAGAGCATCCTCGCCGATTTCGGCGCCGGCAGACTGGACGTCCTGGTCGGCACGCACCGCCTGCTCAGCACCGACGTGCGTGCCCACGACCTGGGGCTGGTCGTGGTCGACGAGGAGCAGCGCTTCGGCGTGCGCCAGAAGGAGCTACTGCGCAGCCTCAAGCTGCAGGTCGACGTGATGAGCCTCTCGGCGACCCCCATCCCGCGTACCCTGCAGATGTCGCTCACGGGCATCCGCGACATCTCGGTGATCGAGACGCCCCCCCGCGGCCGCCACGAGATCCACACGTACATCGGCGAGTACCGCGACGAGCTCGTGCGCATCGCCCTCGAGAAGGAGCTCGCCCGCGAGGGTCAGGCGTTCTACCTGCACAATCGCGTGGAGACCATCGACCGCGCCGCCGAGCACGTACGCGAGCTGGCGCCGTCGGCGCGCATCCTCGTGGCTCACGGGCAGATGCACGAACGCGCCCTGGAGAAGGTGATGCTCGCGTTCCTGGCCGGCGAGGCCGACGTACTGGTCACTACGTCGATCATCGAGAGTGGCATCGACATCCCCAGCGCCAACACGCTCGTCGTGGAGCGCGCCGACATGCTCGGCCTGGCGCAGCTCTACCAGATCCGGGGGCGCATCGGACGCAGCGACGCCCACGCCTACGCGTACCTGCTCTACCCGAGCGAGGAACTGCTCACCAGCGACGCGGCCGCGCGCCTCACCACACTGAGCGACCACACCGAGCTGGGCGCGGGCTTCAAGATCGCCATGGCCGACCTCGAGATCCGCGGCGCCGGCAACCTGCTCGGCGACGAGCAGAGCGGCCACGTGGCGGCGGTCGGCTTCGAGATGTACGCGCAGATGCTCGAGGAGGCCGTGCAGGAGCTGCAGGGCCAGCAGACCGTCCTGACGGCGCCGGTGCGCGTCGACCTGCCCGTGACCGCTTACGTGCCGCCCGAGTACATCGCCTACGAGGCCAGCAAGATCGACGCCCACCGGCGTATCGCCCGCGCCCGCGACCTGAACGCGCTCGGCGACGTCAAGGCCGAGCTCAGCGACCGCTTCGGGCCGCCGCCGGAGCCCGTCGAGAGCCTGCTCACCCTGCAGGCCATCCGGCTCAAGGCGGGGGAGCTGGCGGCCTCCTCGGTCGCCTACCGCGGCCGCAGCCTGCAGCTCGAGGGCGTCGACCTCGACGACGCATGGGCGGCGCGCCTGCGCGCCGCCCATGGGCGCATCACCTACTTCAAGCAGCGGCGTTCGCTCACCGCGCACCGCGAGGCCGCGGACGCCCAGCTCCTCAGGTGGGTCGAGGCCACTCTCGATGCTATACTTGAAGCCCGTGTGTCTCACGACCAGTCGTCTATCCCCGGGAGAGAAAGTCTATGAAGAAAGTCATCGTGGCTGCGGTCCTGTTCGGCCTGCTGGCGTCGGCGCTCGTGTTCAGCGCCTGTGGCGGCGACAGCGTCCCCACGGGCGCCATCGCGACGGTCGGCGACGCCACCGTCACGCAGGAGCAGTTCGACCAGATCTGGAAGCAAGCCGAGGCCCAGTACGCTTCGCAGGAGGGCGCTCCCCCATTCCCTAAGGAGGGCACGGCGCAGTACGACCAGCTCAAGGCGAGCATCGTCAACTACCTGGTACAGAACGAGCTCATCAAGCAGCAGGCTGCCGACATGAACGTCACTGTCACGCCGAAGCAGCTCGACGAGCGCCTCAAGCAGATCACCGAGCAGGTGGGCGGGCAAAAGAAGCTCGACGCGCTGCTGGTAAAGCAGGGCGTCACCACGGAGGAGCTCAGGACGCAGCTCGAGTCCCAGATGCTGCAGGAGGCCGTGCGCGCCAAAGTCGGCGAGAACGCCAAGGTCACCGACGAGCAGATCAAGGCGTACTTCAACGACCCGGCCAACAAGGCGCAGTTCGTCGTGCCGGATTCCGTCGAGGCGCGTCACGTGCTGGTCGACACCAAAGCCAAGGCCGAGAAGGTGCAGAAGTTGCTGGCCGCCGACAACAGCGACGCGAACTGGAAGAAGGTCGCCAAGCTGTACTCCAGCGACCCTGGCTCCAAAGACAAGGGCGGCAGCCTCGGCACTTTCCCCAAGGGCCGCATGGTCCCCGAGTTCGATAAGGTCGCCTTCAGCATCAAGCCGGGCACCGTCTCAGTGCCTGTCAAGTCCCAGTTCGGCTGGCACGTCATCGAGGTCCAGAAGAAGACGCCGGGTTCCACGAAGACCTTCGAAGAATCCAAGTCGATGATCGAGCAGTCGCTCAAGTTCCAGCTACAGGCGAAAGCCTGGGAGACCTGGCTCGCCGACGCCGAGAAGACGGCCGGCATCGTGTACGCATCCGGCTTCGACCCCAAGACGCTCACGGCTTCCCCGAGCCCCAGCGGCTCGGCGGCCCCAGCGAGCCCGGCCCCGTCGCCGACGAGCTGACGGAGCTCGCCGGCACGGGTCACGCGGCAACGCGGTGAGCCTGACGCTCGTGTACATCGGCGCCGCCGCCGGTCTGGCGCCCGCAGCCTCGCTGCGGGCGCTCGCCGGCGGCGGCGCCGTCTTCGTCCCCGCCGGGCTCGACGGCGAGTTCCGCGACCTCGTCGCGGAGCTCGCCGACCCCGGCGGCGGCCGGCTCCTCGAGATCGACCCGGGTGACGGCGAGGGCCTCGACGACCTCGCTGCCCGCGCCGCTCGCGGCGCGGTCGTCGTCGCGCTCGCCGGCTCTCACGGGCCGCGCCTCGCGCGCGAGCTGCGGCGACGTGCGACCGCCTCTGCGCCTGCGGTCGGCGGCTCGGGCGTCACCGCCGCTGCGGCCACTCCGGCGCTTGTCACCGTGCCTCCGGGCGCCGCCTTCGACGATGCCCTGCTCGGCGACGAGCTGGTGGCGCTCAAGCGCATCGTCGACGTGCTGCGCGTGGAGTGCCCCTGGGACCGCGAGCAGACACCGCGCGACATCATCGGCTACACCGTGGAAGAAGTGTACGAACTGGCCGATGCCGTCGCTGCCGGCGACCTCCCGGCGGAGCACGGCGAGCTCGGCGACCTGCTGTTGCAGGTCGTGCTGCTCGCGCGCATGCTCAGCGAACAGGGCGGCGGCGACCTCGCCAGCGTCGCCGCCGACATCGAGACCAAGCTCATCCGTCGCCATCCCCATATCTTCGCGGGCGGCACGGCCAGTACGCCCGCCGAGGTCAAGACGCGCTGGGAGCGCATCAAGGTGGAGCAGGAGGGCCGCGAAGGCATCTTTCACGACGTCCCGGCCTCGTTCCCCGCTATCCTGCAGGCGCGTAAGCTGCAGCAGCGGGCGGCGAGCGTGGGCTTCGACTGGAGCGCGGCCGCAGACGCGTTCCCCAAGATCGCCGAGGAGCACGCCGAGCTCGCGGAGCTGTTTGCCGAAGCGGCCGCCGCGGGCTCACAGCCGAGCGCCGCCGGGCAGGCGCCGACGCCTCACGCGCGGGCCGTCCGCGACCCCGACCGTCACGACCCGCGCGTCGCCCACGAAGTCGGCGACCTGCTGTTCGCCACCGTCAACGTGGCGAGGCTGCTGCACGTCGACCCGGAAATCGCCCTGCGCGCGGCTTCGCGGCGCTTCGAGCGCCGGGTCACCGGAGCCGCCGCACTGGCGGCCGCCGAAGGCGGCGACTGGCGTGAGCTAGACTTGTCGCTTCAAGAGGAGTACTACCAGCGCGCCAAGGCCGGCGAGACCGCCGCAGCCTCCAGCAAAGAGTGAGCAGAGGGAGCTTTCCATGACCACGATCATCGATGTCAACGCCAGGCAGATCCTCGATTCGCGCGGCAACCCCACCATCGAGGTCGACCTCGAGCTGGAGTCCGGCGTCGTCGGCCGCGCAGCTGTGCCCTCGGGCGCCTCGACCGGCGAGTACGAGGCCGTGGAGCTCCGCGACGGAGGCGGCGAGTACCAGGGCAAGGGCGTGCGCATCGCCGTCGATAACGTCAACAACATCATCGCCGAGGAGATCGTGGGCTTCGACGCCACCGATCAGCGCCTCGTCGACCGCATGCTCATCGAGCTCGACGGCACGCCCAACAAGGCCAAGCTGGGCGCCAACGCCATCCTCGGCGTGTCGCTGGCCACGGCCTACGCGGCCGCAGCGGCGCTCGAGCTGCCGCTCTACCAGTACATCGGCGGCTGCAACGCTTACCAGCTGCCCGTTCCGATGATGAACATCATGAACGGCGGCAAGCACGCCGACAATAACGTCGATCTGCAGGAGTTCATGATCATGCCGGTTGGCGCGGCCAGTTTCGAAGAGGCCCTGCGCATCTGCGCCGAGGTCTACCAGGGCCTCAAGTCGGTCCTCAAGGCCAAGGGCCTCGCCACGGCCGTCGGGGACGAGGGCGGCTTCGCCCCCGACCTCGCCTCCAACGAAGCGGCCGTCCAGGTGATCATGGAGGCCATCGA
>JAPLCM010000178.1 GCA_026392275.1 Actinomycetota bacterium
ATGAACCAGGTGACGGCCAAGGTGGCGCCGGCGCTGGCCGCCGGCTGCACCATGATCCTCAAGCCGAGCCGGCTCGCCCCGCTCTCGGCGCTGCTCTTCACGGAGGCCGTCGAGGAGGCCGGCGTGCCGGCCGGCGTGTTCAACATGGTGAACGGAGCGGGGGCGTCACTCGGCGAGTCGCTGGCCGGTCACCCACTCGTCGACATGGTGTCGATCACCGGGTCGACGGAGGTCGGCGCCCAGGTGGCGCGCACGGCCGCCGCCTCGATCAAGCGGGTCTCGCAGGAGCTCGGCGGCAAGTCGGCCAACATCGTGTTCGAGGACGTCGACGTGGACAAGGTGGTTGCGCGCGGCGTGCTGGGGTGCATGCACAACTCCGGCCAGACGTGCAACGCGCCCACGCGGATGCTGGTCGCCGAGGCCGCGTACGAGCGCGCGCGGGAGGTCGCGGCACGCGCCGCCGACTCCGTCATCGTCGGCGACCCGCGCGACCCCGCCACCTTCATGGGCCCGGTGGCCGGCCGCAAGCGGTACGACACCGTGCGCGAGTACATCGAGGCCGGTTCGGCCGAGGGCGCCCGGCTGATCGCCGGAGGCCCGGACCGCCCCGCCGGTCTCGAGAAAGGCTTCTACGTGCGCCCCACGGTGTTCGCCGACGTCACGCCGCACATGCGGGTCTTCCGCGAAGAGATCTTCGGCCCCGTGCTCTGCATGATGCCGTTCCGCGATGAGGACCACGCCGTGGAACTGGCCAACGCGACCGCCTACGGCCTCTCCGGCTACGTGCAGTCGGCCGACCTCGAGCGTGCCCGCCGCGTGGCGGGCCGCCTGCGCACCGGCATGGTGCACGTGAACGGGGCGCCCACCGACGGCCGCGCCCCCTTCGGCGGCTACAAGCAGTCCGGCAACGGCCGCGAGTGGGGTCGCTTCGGCCTCGAAGAATTCCTTGAGGTCAAGGCGATCATGGGGTACCGGCCGCGCGGCGCCGGCTGACGCGGATGTCAATCGTGATGGAGCCCATCGTTGCCCGAGAGGCGGACGAGTTGCTTTCGTGGCTTGTCGCCCGGGCGTGAAAGGCCGCAGTGTCGGGAGTCCCCGCACAGTCTGCGGAATCCTTGTCAGGCAGCGCGACGGCGACCATGTGAGGCGCAAGACACTGCAGTCGCGAGGAGAGCTGGGAGGGGCCATGTCCCGCTACACCAAGTGGGCCCAGAGAGAACACAGCGAAGCCAGAAGAATCGCGATCACGCTTCTTGCAGGCCCTGTCTTCGTGGGCCTGCTCCCGTTCCTTGTGGCTCGGGTCGGCCCACGCCTGGACCGCCGGCTCGGTCTCCGTCCCCTCAAGATCCGAAGCCTCAACCGCATCATCGGCGGACTTCTGCTGGTCCTGGGGTTCTCGCTCGGCTTCTGGTCGATCATCACCCAATTGACTCGCGGGCGGGGTACGCCGTTGCCGGTGATGCCCACCCAGGAGCTGCTGACCGAGGGCCCGTTTCGCTTCTGCCGCAACCCGATGACGCTGGGGACCATCCTGGCCTACCTCGGCATCGGGGTCTGCGCGGGGACGATCGCCGGCACGGCCCTCGTCCTCTCCTTGGCCGCCTCCCTGCTGGTCTACCTCAAGCGCCTCGAGGAGGGGGAGCTGGCCGACAGGTTCGGCCAGGCCTATCTGGCCTACAAGCGAGAGGTGCCCTTCATCATCCCAAGGCCTCCGAAGCGGCGGTGACTGATTGTGGTAGCATAACAGTGCTACAGCGACGAAAAGGAGTCATCGCATGACCCGCGGACTGAAGCTGCGCCAGGCTGGAGGCTCGATCAGCGCCACGCTGCCGAAGGATATGGCCGAGCGCCTGCACCTTGAGGCCGGCGACATGGTGCTGGCCGTGGAGACCGAGCGCGGCATCCTGCTCACGCCCTACGACCCCGAGGTCGAGGAGGCGCTCGCCATCGCCGGCAAGGTCGCCGGTCGCTACCGCAACGCGCTGCGCGAGCTGGCCAAGTAGCGGTGTCCAGCCCCGGGCAGGAGGAGCCGCGCTGGGTCGACCGCCTGATCGTGGAGGCGACGCAGTTCGACCTCGTCCGCGAGCACGGCGGCCTGCTCGGTCTGCGCGATGAACACGGGCTCGAGGCGGCCCTGGCTCGGCCGCGGCAACGGCTCGCCTACACGCCCGGAGCCGACGTGTGCGAGCTGGCGGCGGTCTACGGTCATGGGATCGCTGCGAGCCACCCGTTTCACGACGGCAACAAGCGCACCGCCTTCGTCACGATGGCGGTCTTCCTCGAGCTGAACGGGGTCGAGCTCGCGGCGACGGAGGCCGAGGTGGTCACGGTGATGCTGGCCTTGGCCGCTGGGGAGCTGGATGAGGACGCACTGGCGAAGTGGCTGAGATCGCGGACCTCTGGCGTTGGTGGAGTGTCCGGCTGACCAGACCTTGGCAGTCTGCACGGGCCCGCCAACGTGGAGTTCCGGCATCCGCAGCCCCGCTGCAACCCACTCAGCGTCGGGCAGGACCTGCGCTGCCCACGCGCTATAATGGTGCCCTTCGTGGGCCGCTAGCTCAGTTGGGAGAGCGCCGCCTTTGCACGGCGGAGGTCAGCGGTTCGAACCCGCTGCGGTCCACCA
>JAPLCM010000305.1 GCA_026392275.1 Actinomycetota bacterium
GAACACCACGTTGGCGGTACCCTCAAAGAAGCGCTTGATGGTGGGAAGAACTCTGACCGTCATGGCGACCCTCCTTCGACTAAAAAACAATCATGTTGTGTAACGCTGCACAAACTATATGCCCTTAGACGTGTTGTGTCAAACGGGCGGCCTGACCAAGGTCAAGGTGGCAAGGGGCGTCACCCGGGTACTGTCGGTGTGGAGAGAACAACGCAGCGCATCCCGGAGGCACTTCATGGAACCAGCACAGCCGATCGTCGCCGATCTCGAGGCGATGGCCCAGGTCGCCGATCAGGGCATCGTCAGCAAGTCAATCGTCGAGAACGCGCACCACAAGATCGTCCACTTCACCTTCGCGCCGGGGCAGGAGCTGAGCGAGCACACCGCCAGCGTGCCGGCCGTGATCCACATCCTGCGCGGGCGGGGCACCGTGGTGCTCGACGGCGTGGAGCACGAGGCCGCTCCCGGCAAGCTCTACTACATGCCGGCCGACCTCAAGCACGCCGTGCAGGCGCACGAGGAGCTGGTCTTTCTGCTCACCATGTTCCGCACCTGAGGAGCCGCGCAGCAGACGCGGGGCAAGCGCGCGCCGATCTCGCGCCCACGCCACCACAGCCCCCGTCATGCCACCTGCACATGGTCGCCGTCGCGGCGCACAAGCCCATCGCGCGCGAGCAGGTCGACCAGCTCAGCCGCGACGCCGGGAGTCACGTCGAGCTCAACGGCGATCTGGTCGAGGCGCTGCGGCCCGCGCTCGAGCAGCGCTTGCAGCAGGCGTGAGCGATACCAGCGCCGCGACCCCTCAAAGGCGCCTTGGCGGGTGCGTGGAGCGATCCCCGTGGCGCGTGCCGTGAGTAAGAGCGCGCCGTAGTCCATGAGGGCGTTGTGCCAGTCGCGGCTGCGGCCACGCGGGAGGACGGCCTCCGCGACCATCTGGAGCGCCCGCGTGCCGAGGTCGATCGCGAGGCCGAGCTCGTGCGTGAGCACCCGACGTACGTTGGCGTCCACCGCCGCGACGTCGTCGTTGTGGGCGAACGCCAGCACCGCGCGGGCCGTGTACGGGCCGACGCCGGGAAGCCCGCGCAGGCCCTCGGCTGAGCGCGGCAGTTCGGCGGGGTGTCCGGTGGCGGCGACCGCCGCCGCGGCGCAGTCGCGCAGGCGGCGGGCGCGGTTGTTGTAGCCGAGGCCCTTCCAGAGTCGCAGGACGTCGTGCAGAGGCGCCTCCGCCAAGTCGTCGAGGCGCGGGTAGGCGGCGAGGAACGCGGTGAACTTGGGGATCACGCGCGGCACCTGCGTCTGCTGCAGCATGACCTCGCTGACGAGGACGGCGTACGGGTCGGTGGTGCGCCGCCAAGGCAGGTCACGGCCGTTGACGGCGTACCAGCTCAGGATGCGTGCCTGCAGCTCGGCGGCGAGCGCCGGGGCGATGAAGGGCGTATCGTGCAGAGCGCGGCGACGGGCCATCGCCGTCAGCGTAGCACGCCGGGCCGTTGCGCCGCCGGGCGCCGGTAGGTCAAGAGGGCGCGACGCGGCGCATGGATCGTCGCAGCTCACCCCGCCTCGTCGACCAGCGACTCCCAGGTCTTGTACTCGCGCTGCAGCTGACCCTCGACGACGCCGCGCTCGTCGAGCAGGCGGTTGAGCACGTCGCGATCGGCGTAGGTGTGCGGCTCGGCGAGCTCGGCGTCGATCGCGCCAAGGCGCTTCTCGGCGTGCAACACGGCGGCCTCGACACCGCGCAGGCGGGCGCGCCGGCGACGCGCCTCCTCCGCGGTCTCCTTCGTCTGGCGGGTCTTGGCGGCGCCGCCCGGCGCGGCGACGGCGCGGCCGGCGGGCCGGGCGGCTCCGGCAGCCGGCCCCTCGCCGGCAGCCGGACCCTCGTTGGCGACGGGCGCCTCGCCGGCGCCGCCGGGAAGTCGCGCGCTGCGCGCCTCCCAGTAGCGCCCGGAAGAGAGATGGTTGAGCAGCTCTCCGTCGTGGATCTCAAGCACGCGCGAGGCGACGCGGTCGATGAGATGCCGGTCGTGGGTCACGAGGAGGATGGTGCCGGTGTAGTCCTCGAGCGCGTCGGCGAGCGCCTCTACGGAGCCCATGTCGAGGTGGTTGGTGGGCTCGTCGAGCAGCAGGAAGTTGGCGTCGCCGACGAGCAGGGTGAGCAGGCGGAGGCGGCTGCGCTCGCCGCCCGAGAGCATCTCGACGCGCTTCTCCACCTCGTCGGCGCCGAACTGGAAGCGGCCCAGGAGCTTGCGCGCCTGCTGTTCGTCGTGGCCGACCAGCGGGAGCACGGTCTCGAGGCAGGTATCTGTCTCGGTGAGCTCGCGGCCCTGCTGGGAGTAGTAGGCGACGCGTGCGTTGTGGCCGAGGTGCGCGGCGCCGGCGCTGAGGCTGCGCAGCCCTGCCACGGTCTCGACCAGCGTGGTCTTGCCCGAGCCGTTGGCGCCCAGCAGCGCGACCTTCTCGCCGCGCTCCAGCACGATATCGACGTCACGCACGAGCGTGCGCACGCCGGCAGCGTCGTCGGCGGAGCCGACGCAGAGGGCCGGCGTCTTCATCTCGAGCACCACCCGGGCGGACGGCTTGGGCTGCGGCAGGCCGAGCTTGAAGCTCTTCGTCTGTCTGGGGGGCTCCCGTAGCCCGCGCTTGATGCGCTCGATCTGCGTGAGTTTGGCCTTGGCCTGCGTCGCCTTGTTCTTCTTGGCGTGAAAGCGGTCGTAGAAGCGCTGCAACTGGGCTATCTTCTCGAGGTCCTGCTCGTACTCGCGCCGCATGAGGTCGAGGCGCGCCTCGCTCTCGCGCAGGTAGGTGCCAAAATCGCCCCCCAGGGCCTCGACGTGCTCGTGCTCGACGGCCAGCACGCGCTGACCCACCTTCTCGAGCAACCGGCGATCGTGGGTGACGAGGACGAAAGCGCGCGAGTACTCGGCGAGGAAGCCTTCGAGCCACTCCACCGAATCGATGTCGAGGTGGTTGGTGGGCTCGTCGAGCAGCAGGAGGTCGGCGTCGGCGAGAAGCGCGCGCGCCAGCGTGACACGCGTGAGCTCACCACCGGAGAGAGACATGAGGTCGCGTTCGAGCATCTCGTCGGGCAGACCGAGGCCCTCGACCACGCCGCTCAGGCGGCTGCGGTAGGCGTAGCCTCCCGCCGCCTCGAAGCGGCGCTGCAGCTGCTGATACGTCTTCATGGTGTCGCGCAGCTCGGGACTGTGCTCGGCGAGGCCCGAAAGGCTCTCCTCGGTGACCCGCAGCGCCTCTTCGAGCCGGACGGCCTCGCCGAATGCTTCAAGAAGGTAGTCGTGTACGGGGCGATCGCGCTCGAGCTCCGGCGTCTGCTCGTGCAGCCACACGCGGCGCCCGCGGGCGCGCGCGATCGTCCCCGAGTCGGCGTGCTCGTCGCCCGAGATGAGACGCAGCAGCGTGGTCTTGCCGGTGCCGTTGCGACCGACGAGCACGGCGTGGTCGTGCCCGTCGACGGCGAAGGCGACGGTCGTGAAGAGGCGTTGCCCACCGAAGGACTTCTCGACGTTGTTGAGAGTGACGATGCTCATGAGGCGGCGCGCCCTCGCGCGTGCGGCCGGGGACGGGAGCGGCAGGATACCACCGCCGCCGCGTCGCGGCCAGCGCATGCCCGGCGCTGAGTGCCGCCGCAGGGCCCGGGCGCTCGAAGCGCTGTGCGTCCTGCATCTTTCAGTGGCCGCTCGTCGCGCCGACGCCACGGCTTGAGGCGCGGTGCGCAGCGTCCGGGCTTCGCGGCGGCCGCTTGAGGGCACAACACGGGGCATGAGCCCTGATGACCGCAGCGAGACGCTCCTCCGCAGCCGTGCGGAGATGGCCGCCGAAGGGCGGCGCATCGTGGATGCCGCGCGCGAGCGCGGCCTGACACTGCGTCTCATCGGCGGCCTTGCCGTGCGCGACCACTGCGAAGAGCTGGCCTTCTGCGGGCGCGACCACTCGGATCTGGACATGGTCGGCATGGCCCGCGAGATCGGGGGGATCGTGAGCCTGTTTGAGGCGCTGGGCTACCGCGAGCGCCTCCACGTCCGTGAGGCGACGATGCGCGGGCAGGTGCAATTCGTGCGCGAGTGTGCTCACGAGAGCGCGGGCGGCGCTTACGCCGTCCATGCCGAGGACCATGCGGACGTGTTTCTCGACGTCTTTCGCATGGATCACAGCGTGGACCTCCGCGACCGGCTCGCCATCGAGCCGTACACAGTGTCGGCCGGCGACCTGCTGCTCACCAAGCTGCAGATCTTCGGGGCGGAGGAGCGAGACCTGCGCGACGTCGTGACGCTCCTCAAGGACGACGAGCTCGCCGCCGAGGACGCTCCCGGCACGGTGAACATGGCGTATCTGGCCGCACTCTGCGCGCGTGACTGGGGGCTCTACTACGACGTCACGCGGAACCTGCGCCGTTGCATGGAGTCGCTCGGCGCCTATGGGCTCGAGCCGGCGGAGGAAGACCACGTGAGGGCCGCGATCACGCGCCTGACCCAGGCTATCGAGGCGGCGCCGAAGACGCGCACCTGGCGCTGGCGCGCCAAGGTGGGCACGCGTCGTCGCTGGCACGAAAGCGTCGAAGAACAGGATGGTGAATCGCCATGAGGATCGCGCTGATCGGCACCGGGATGATGGGCGAACGCATGGGCGGCCGTCTGCTGGACGCCGGTCACGAGCTTGCGGTCTACGACCGCACGCGCGGGCGCACGGCGCCGCTGTAGGCGCGCGGCGCGGTTGTTGCGGGCACGCCGCGCGACGCCGCCGAAGGCGCCGGCTTTCTTATCACGATGCTGTCCGACGCGGGCGCCGTGCGCGCCACGGCGCAGGGCGACACCGGCTTTCTCGCGGCCCGGGGCAAGCGTCTGTGGGCCGACATGTCGACGGTGTCGCCGGTGGAGTCCCGGGAACTCGCCGCGGAGGCGCATCGTCACGGGGTGCGCGTCCTCGACGCCCCGGTCTCGGGCAGCCTGGGGGCGGCCGTCAAGGGCACGCTGGTCATCCTCGTAGGCGGCGCCGCCGCGAACGTCGCGGCGGCAAAGCCGCTCTTTGACGTCCTCGGACGGGCGACGCTGCACATGGGCGCGAGCGGCGCGGGCAGCGCCACCAAGCTGGCCGTCAACGCGTTTCTCCTCGCCACCATGGTGGCGAGCTCGGAGGCCCTCAGGCTCGGGTCGGCGGAGGGAGTCCAGAGGGAGGAGCTCCTTCAGGCGTTCGCGCGCAGCGAGATCCTGCCGGCCGGGGCGCTCGGTAAGCCGGAGAGCCTCGGCAGGGGAGAGGCGCGCACGGCCTTCTCGCTGGCTCTGGCCGACAAGGATCTTCGTCTGGTCGAGGAGACGGCCGCGGCGGCGGGCCTCGAACTGCCGCTCTCCAAGGCCGTGGCCGGCGTCTACGCGCGCGCCCTGGCGGCGGGGCTGGGCGAGCGCGACTTCTCGGCGGTGGACGCCGCCGATTGACCGCGAGCGGTCAGGTGCCCGCCGCCGGCTGGACCCGTGCGGTCAGGTGCCCGCCGCCCCCGCAGGCCTCTACGGCTCGGCGCGCGGGCCGATGACGGCAGCGTCGCTGCGGCCCGCGAACTGCTCTTCGATCTCGTTGTACCAGCGCACCCGCTTGCCGAGGCGCGCCCGGACGCGCCAGCGCAGGCTCTTGGTGTGCTGCGTCATCATGTTCTGGGCGAGAGTCAGGGTGCGGCTGATGCGCGCCACTTCGCGCCCACTGAGGTCGTAGTCGGCGAGGTGCTCCAGCACCGTGTCGATGTTCGTCATGACGTCGATGTACAGCCCCCAGTCGCGGGCGCACGTGTCGGCGACGTACTCGAGGTCCAGCACACCCGGGCGAGCCTCGAAGTCCACGTAGATGTCCTTGCACACGGTGATCACGTCGTGCACGTCCTTCTCGTTGAGCTTCTGGATCTGCAGCTTGCTGAGAAACAGGTCGGCAGGGTCGATGGCGTAGGTGTTGACGTCGAGACGGTCGCGGAAGTCGAGGACGTGATCCATCTTCATCCAGTCGAGGAAGACGTCGACATGGTCGAGCGGCGGGTTGCCGGGGGCCGGCGGGGCGACGTGCGCTCTCTCGTGCATATGAGCGTGAGACTCGATGCTTCGCGGGCGCCTGACGTACTGCCGCTGGCCGCCGAGCGTGGCCAGGGTGACGCTCGTATCTTCGAGGTAGCCGAGGTCGCGGAAGAGCTCGTCGATGTCGCCGGCCTGGCGCCTCAGGCCGATGAGATCGATGTCGCTGTACTCCCGTTCCGCGAACTCGAGGTCGATCGCGTAGTGCCGCACGGCAAGGCCGCCGGTGAGGCGCAGGACGAGGGCACGGTCGTTGCCGGCGTCGACGATGCGCCGCGCCTCGACCATCATCTCTTCGTGGCGGGAGGTGGTCGCCTGCAGAGGTCCGTTGTGAAGGCGGCTGGTCGGGGCGTCGCTCATGGCGCCGGATCCTGACCGGCCGCGCCGGTCAGGCCGAGACGCGGCGGACGTCGACCTTGTCGAGATCCATCTCGCCGAGGCCCATGTCGTAGGCGGCCCGCACGTACGGGATGTCGCTGCCGCTGAGGTCGAACAGCGTCGCTGCGTAGGAGTCGGCGGCGACGATGTCGGGGCTGGCGATCACTGTATCCAGCCTCTCGACGTCGTTCAGGTCGCCGCCGGTGGGGCCGTTGGCGGTGAGGATGCGCACGGCGTCGATGACGGTCAGGGTGGGGCGGCAGGCGCTGACCAGGTCGGCCGTACGCTGGCCGATGTTGCTGTGGATGGCGCCCGGATCGAGGATCACGCCGAGCAGGTTCTTGCCGCCCAAAGAGAGTCTGGTCGCGCCGTGATCCTTGGCGATGGGCACGTCGATGAGCACGTCGCAGCTGAGGACGTCCGAGTAGATGGGCCACTGCTTGAGGTCGAGGCCCGCGGGGATCGTGTAGTCGCGGAACCTGGCCGGCGCCATGATCTCCATCTGGCCGCCGGCCTTCTCGACGGCCGCCTGGATGCCGCTGACCCTGTAGGCCTCGTGCGCCTGGCTGCCGAAGGGTGAGTCCATGACGCGCACGCGGCCGGCCCCGGCTGTGAGGCACAGCCCGACGAGCGCGCCCACCACGTCGGGGTTGGTGGTGGCCGCATACTCGGGCCCGTGGTAGCCCACGCAGATGTTGGGCTTCACGATCACGTCGTCGCCGCGCTTGACGAAGACCTTCATGCCGCCGAGGCCCTGGATCGCGGCCGCCGTGATGCCCGCGGCGTCGCCGCCGCGAGCCACGGCCAGCGACGACCGCCGGCCTCGCGTGGGCGGCGCGGACGAGGAAAGGCGGTCGCTCGAAGGCGGCGGGATCGCCGGGCGCGACCCGCAGCCGGCCCCGGCCAGGGCCGCCCCGGCGGCCGCCACGCCGGCGATTCTCAGGAAGTCTCTGCGGGTAAGTTCGCGCATGACTGGGTCAAGGGTAGCAGCGACCGGGGGCGAAGACATCCTTCTGGGCGCAAACGGGCGCGACGATTGACTTCGTGGCGGAGGGCAGAGACATGGACATCGGCAAGTGCTTCAAGGATGCGTGGGGGCTTTTCAGGATCGATCTGGGGCCTCTGCTGGTGACGGCTCTGATCGCGTCGGTGATCATGGCCGTGGCGAGCGCCGTGCTCCTTGCCGTCATGGCGGGCGGTATCGGGCTCATGAGGTTCGGCGGCGCGGCGGGAGGCGCATTCGCCTCCGTGTCGGCGTTCTTCGCCTTCGTGCTCGCCTTCGCCGTCGGGCTCGTCGTCTACGCGTGGGCGGCGGCGACGATGTTCCGCATGATCGTGCGCCGGGTGCGCGAGCGGCGTCCGGCGGCCTACGCCGACATGAAAGAAGCGGATCAGATCGGCGCCTTCGCCGTGGCCTTCGTCATCCTTGGCGTGCTCATCGGGATCGGCTACGCCCTGTTCGTGATCCCGGGGCTGATCCTGACGACCATCTGGATCTACGCGCTGCCGCTGGTCGTCGACCGCGGCCTCGGCGTGGGCGACGCGATGTCCGAGAGCCGCACGCTGGCCGCTGCGCCGGGCTACTTCATCACGTTTCTGACGTGGCTGGTCGGGGCGCTGGTCGTGGGCATCATCGTGTCGGTGCTCAACGTCGTCCCGGTCATCGGTCTCATCGTGGGGCTGCTGGCAGTGCCGTTCGAGCTGGCCTACATGCTCAGCATGTACTTCCAAGCCAGCGGCGAGGGCCATCTCATCGACGCAGCCATCGGGCAGGCTTCGGCAGCCCGTGGCGCGGGAGGTTGAAGCCGTGGACATCGGTAAGCTCTTCAGAGACGCGTGGGGGCTGTTCGTCAAGGACATCGGCCCCCTGATCGTGGGCATCCTCATCGCGAGCCTCGTGCCCACGGTGGCCGCCATGGTGATCCTGTTCGTGACGATCGGCGGGAGCATCAGCGGTCTGGAGCTGAACTCCCAGGGCGAAGTGACCGGCGCCGACTCCGTGAGCTGGGCGCTGCTCATCAGCGGCTTCATCGCCGTCATCGTGGTGACGCTCTTCCTCTCGGTGCCGCTGTACGTCGGTATCCTCATGGGCGTTTGCAGGCGTGTGCGCGAGGGCCGCGAGATGACCTACGGCGACGCGTTCTCGGGCTTCGGCCTGTTCGGCAAGGTGATCTGGGCGACCGTGCTGCTCGGCCTCATCTTCACGGCTATCCTGATCGTGCCCACCGCCCTGATCGTCGGCGGAGCGGTCGCCGGCTCGGGGGTCCTCGCCGGGCTCGGCGCGGTCGTCCTCCTTGCCGCCATGGTCGCCTACGTCTATCTCGTCATGATCTGGGTGTACGTGTTCCCGGTGATCGTCGACCGCGGCCTCGGCGTGACCGCGGCCATGGGCGAGAGCCGCCGCCTGGTGCATGGTACCGGCTGGTGGTGGACGTTTCTCGTGCTCTTCCTGCTGCAACTGGTCGCCGGCGCGGTGGGCTTCGCTCTGGGGATGATCCCGTTCGCCGGCGCGCTCGCGACGATCGTGCTATATCCGTTCGTGCTGACCTACATCGTGGCGATGTACTTCCAGGCGCGCGGCGAGGGCCAGCTCATCGACGCGGTGCTTGGCTGGCCGCGGCCGGCGCCCACCGGGCCGCCGGCCTACTCGGCGCCGGCGGCGCCGTACAGCACGGTGCCGGCTCCGCCGGCGCCGCCGTACGGCGCGCCTCCGCCTCCGCCACCGCCGGCCGTCGACCAGGGGCAGGCCTATGCGCCGGCCCCGCCGCCGCTCGCGCCGCTGGTCCGTCCCGCGTATGAGGCGCCGGCCGCGGAGCAGCCGGCGCCGCAGACCGCGGTGACGCAGCCGGCGGCGCCCGAGGCGCCGGCGCAGCCGGCGACCCCCGAAGCGCCGCCGGCGCCCGATCCGCCGGCGCCGAGCTTGGGCGCGTGAGGATGGCCAAGTCAGTCGCGATAGGGCAGACTACATGACAGAACGGCGAACGTGAGAGAGTCCAGGCGGCGGCAACACTGCCAGAGAGGTGCGCCGTCAGGCGCACATATGGGGAGGGGCGCATGAGTATCGGTGATGTGTTCACCAGGGCGTGGGAGCTGTGGCGCCGTGACATAGGCTGGCTGATCCTCGCCGGCCTCGTCGTTGGCCTTATCGTCGGGGTGATCGCCCTCATCGTGTTCGCCATCGTGGCGGGCATGCTCGCGGTCAGCGTGGGCGGCATCGCCCTGGGCACCTCCGGCGACTCCACCAGCATCACGGGTCTGGGCATCGGCACGATCGTCGTCGCCTTCATCCTCGGTGTGGCCGGCTACCTGATCGTGTCCGTCCTGGCCATGGTGTTCTACGGCGGCATGTTCGAGATGGTCCTCGGCGCCGCCCGCGAAAACCGCGGCGTCAACTTCGCCGACCTCTTCGGAGGCTTCCGTAAGTTCGGCTCCTTCATCGTGTTCTGGCTGGTCATCGCCGGCATCTCCATCGTGTGCGCCCTCGTGCTGATCATTCCGATCATCGGCTGGATCGCCGTGCCCGTCTTCGGCGCCTGGCTGGGGACGACGTGGCTCTACGTCCTGCCCCTGATCGCCGACCGCGGGCTCACGTTCGGCGAGGCGGCGCGCACGAGCAGCCAGATGGTCAAGGGTGTGGGCTGGTGGAAGACCTTCGGTACGATCATCGTCCTGGGGGCCGCGTTCTTCGTGGTCTTGCTGGTGCTCTCTCTGCTCGGCCGGGCATCGTCTGCCTTCAGCTCGATCCTGACGCTGCTCTTCCAGATCGCCGCGGGCCCCTTCGCGATCTGCTATGTAAGCACGATGTACCTGGGCGCCGCCGGCGAAGCGGTGCCGGCGACGGCTCCGGCCGGCGGCTACGGCATGCCGGTTCCGCCTCCGCCGGCCTACGGCGTCGCTCCGTACGGCACGCCGCCCGCGGGCGGCCAGGCGTACCAGCCCGTCGCGCCGCCGCCCGTCGCGCCGCCCGCCTACCAGGACGCCATGACGGCCGGCACGGCCGCCATCCCGCCACCGCCCGCGGCGGATGTAGACGCGTGGAAGGCCGCCGCCGACCCGCTGGCGGGGCAGCCGCCGGCCGCTGATCCGCTAGCGGCGACGATGCTGGAGCCGCCGCCGCCGGCGCCGCCGGCGCCGCCCGCGGCTCCGGACGAGCCGACGACCTGAAGCGCCGCGGGCTTCTGCCCGCGGCGGCCGGATGCCGGGGCCGGCGGCGCTTCCGCGCCGCCCGCCCCGGCCTGCGGCCGCCCCAGGTCGCGCTCGGTGGGGGGATGGGGGGGGGGTGTCAGCGCGCAGGCCGCACGGGGCCCTCGGC
>JAPLCM010000156.1 GCA_026392275.1 Actinomycetota bacterium
AGCTTGCTCATGACGTCCTCCAGGACGCTGTCTGTGGATTCGACTCAGTGCTTACCCCGAACGGCGACGAAACGCGACAGAGACGCGACTGCGGCCCGGTCACAACTCCCACTTGGTGAGGCACGAACCCCACGTGAGCCCGGCGCCGAAGCCGGCCATCAGCAGCATGTCGCCCTTCTTCAGGCGGCCGTTCTTGCTGGCCTCGTGCAGGCAGATCGGGATGGAGGCGCAGGAGGTGTTGCCGTAGCGATCGAGATTGGCGAACACCTGCGCATCGGTGAACCCCAGCCGCCGCGCCGCAGTCTCGATGATCCGGATGTTGGCCTGATGCGGCACGAACAGGTCGACGTCTTCAACGGTCAGGTTCGCATCGCCCAGCACCTTCTCGCACGAGCCGACCACCGTGCGCGTGGCGAACTTGAAGACCTCGCTGCCGGTCATGTGCATGGCGTGCTCGTGCTTGCGCACGGTCTCGAAGCTGGCCGGCCGGCGGCTGCCTCCGGCGGGCACGTTGAGATACGACGCGCCGCTGCCGTCGTTGCCCAGGTCGAAGCTGAAGATGCTGCCGTTGTCGGTGGGCTGCACGAGCACCGCGCCGGCGCCGTCGCCGAAGAGCACGCAGGTGCTGCGGTCCTCCCAGTCGACCATCTTGCTGAGCACCTCGGCGCCGACTACCAAGACGTTCTTGTAGATGTTGGCCGAGACGAATGCCGTGGCGATGGCGAGGCCGTAGACGAAGCCGGTGCAGCCGGCCTGTACGTCGAAGGCGCCGGCCTTGGTGGCGCCGATCCTGTCGGCGACGATCGACGCCGTAGCCGGCATGATGTGGTCGGGAGAGATCGTGGTGACGATGACCAGGTCGAGGTCCAGCGGGTCGAAGTCGACCGACTGCAGGCAGCGGCCGGCGGCGACTTCGCCAAGGTCGCTGGCCGCCTCGTCAACGCGCGCGATGCGGCGCTCGCGGATGCCGGTGCGCGTGAGGATCCACTCGTCGGACGTATCGAGGAATTGGCTGATCTCCTCGTTGGTCAGCACGCGCTCGGGCACGTGTACCCCGAGCGCGCTGATGCGCGCGCCGCGCACGAGGCCGCGACGGAGGCCGATCACAGCTTGGCCTCGCCGGCCTCGATTGACGCGGCGTCGACGATCGCGAACATGAGTTCGCCGCGGCAGGCCAGCTGGCCGTCCACGGTGGCCTTCACCTTGGCGCGCCCCACGGGGCCGTGCACGGCGACGATCTCGGCCTCGAGGCGCAGGGTGTCGCCAGGCTTGACAACGCGCTTGAAGCGCACCTTGTCGATGCCGGCGAAGAGGCCGATCTTGCCGCTGATGTCGCCGCCGCTGGCCGCCGCGATGGTCGCGGTCTGGGCCAGCGCTTCGACGATGAGCACGCCCGGCATCACGGGGTTGCCGGGAAAGTGCCCGGCGAACCAGAAGTCGTCGTCGGTCAGCGTGCGAATGGCTACGCAGCGCACGCCTTCTTCACCCTCGAGCACTTCATCCACCAGGAGGAAGGGCGGGCGATGGGGCAGCAGCGCGAGCACCTGGTCGTGAGTCAGCTTCACAGTGGCTTCAGCTCCCGCGTGCGGCGGCGGCGGCGCCCGAAGCCGACGGCTACGGCTCCGGCCGCGAGGCCCCAGCCGATGACGTTCTTCACTGGGATCGTGCGACCGCCGGGGAGCGGGATGCGGCCGAGCGTATCGTCGAGTGTCTGCAGCGTGTCGTTGACGGCTTGGCCGAAGGCCCTGGGCGAGCCCGGAGCCCGCTCGAGCTCGACCGCCGCCATGACGCGCTCCGCGAAGCCTGGCGGCGTGGCCAGCTCGAGCCGGCCCCATGCGGCCAGGGCGCCGCGTACCTCGCCCACCTGGGCGAGCTCCGCGGCGCAGTCCGGGCAGAAGCTGAGATGCTGCTGAAGCTCGGCGACTTCAAGGTAGCCGAGCTCGCCGTCGATGTAGAGGTTGATGCGCTCGCGGAAGTAGCTGCAGTCCATCAGGCGTCGATCCTCGGATGAGCGCCGGCGGGGCCCCGAGCGGGCCCGGCACCCTCCGCCCGCAGCTTGAGCCGCAGGGAGGCGCGGCCGCGGTGCACCATCACCTTCACGGTGCCGAGCGGCCGCCCTGTGGCCTCCGCTATCTCCTGGTAGGGCAGGCCGTAGACGTCGCGGAGTACCGTGGGCACGCGGTAGTCCTCGGGCAGATCGTGCAGTGCGGCCACGATCGTGGCCGCATCGATGCCTTCGCCGAGCTGCGGCACGGCCTCGGCCGCCGTCTCCGGCGTCTCGACAGGCTCGGGGTGGCGCCTCTCGCGCCGCTTGTAGTCCACCGACGCCGTGAGCGCCAGGCGGAAGAGCCACGTGGAGAACGTGGCTTCGCCGCGGAACTGCGGCAGCTTGCGGTAGCAGCGCAGGAAGGCCTCCTGCGCTGCATCTTCGGCGTCGGTGTGGTTGCCGAGCACGTTGTAGGCCACGGAGTAGACCATCCCTTGATAGCGCTCCACGATCAGCTTGAAAGCCGGCGCGTCGCCCTCGGCCGCACGCGCCAGCTCGGCGGACGACGGGTCGGGCAGCGAGGCCCACTTGTGGAGGTTAGACGTAGCCAAGGCGGATGGAGTTACAGCCGCAGTCGCGTCAGGCGGCTGGGCGCGGGTGACCACCGGCCGACGCGGCGACGGGCGTCATGGGGGAAGGAGATGTGTCGAGTCGAGGTGAGCGCACGAGTAGGTGAGTGTACACCCAGCGCCGCGAGCGCCGCTCGAGCGACGACGGAGTGAGCGGGGCTACCCCGCGCGAAGACAACGGTCGAAGGCCTCCAGGCTCTCTTCTGCCCCGAGCCTGCCGACGCCGACGCGGAAGTGGTCGGTCGGCGCTTCGGCGATCTCCGAGTAGTACACGCTCGCGGGAAGGACGACCACGCCCTCTCGCTGAAGGAGCCGCCGGCAGAAGTCGTCCACGCTCCCGGCGCCTTTGTACCTAGGAAAACACACGCAGCCTCCAAGCGGAGGCTCCCACTCGAAGAGGTCCGCCCAACGGCCGAAGAAATCCGCAAACAGCGGCAGATTGGCCGTGATGACGGCCCGATTGCGCGCCCAGATGCGGTCGCGGTGTCTCAGCCCGATGGCCGCCAGGTACTCACTGGGGCCGGGGTTGCAGATCGAGGTGTAGTGCTTGCGCTTCTCAAGGCGCTCGAGCAGCGCGCGATCGCGACAGGCGAGCCAGCCGACGCGCAGGCCGGGCAGGCCGTACGACTTGGAGGCGACGTTGAGCGACAGGGCGGTCTCCGACAGATCGGCGGCCTGTGGCAAGGTGCGCGCCTGGTCGACCTCGATGCCGCGGTAGACTTCGTCGCAGAAGAGCCGGATGCCGCGCTCGTCGCAGAGCGCGACCAGCTCCCGAAACGTCTCGGCGTCCGGCACATGGCCAGTGGGGTTGTTCGGATAGTTGACGGCGACCAGTCTGGTGGTGGGGCGCAGCAGCCCGCGCAGCTCGTCGAGGTCGAGCGCCCAGCCGTGCTCACGGCGCATCAGCAAGGCGCTCACGTGGGCGCCGGTCGCGACCGTCACCGTCTCCATCGACTGGTAGCACGGCACCGTCACGACGGCGTGATCGCCCGGGCCGACCAGTTCCTGCATGGCCCAGAAGAGGGCCTCCTGCGCCCCCGAGAAGGCGAGCACGTGCGCGGCGTCCACGCGTTCGTACGTGCCGGCGATCGCGTCCCGCAGGTTCTCGCTGCCCCATGTCTCCACGTAAGTGAGAGGCAACGCGGCAAAGCCCTCGCGGTCCGACTCGCTGCCCATGTCGAGCAGATCCCCAACGGACATGCTCTGGGCGTCCGAAGCGGTGAGGTAGTGGCGCGCGCCGAACTCCCACTCGCCCAGGTACTCCTCGAGACGGAACGTGCGGAGCGGCTTCATGTGCGGGCCTCCTTGAGCAGGGCGTAGATGGTAGTGCGGGAAACGCCCAGGGCGCGAGCGGCATGGGCGGCGGCATGACGGGTGGAGAAGAGGCCGCGCTCGTCCACCAGTCGAACGAGTGCGAGGCGCTGCTCGCGCGTGAGACGATCGCAGCGCAGCCGGCGAACGCGGCACTGTTCGTCGATGAGCCGCACGATGTGCTCACGCCAGTCGCCGTCGGGGATGTCCCGCGCTTGCTCGTGCACAGGCGCGGCGAAGCGGGTGAGCATCTCGATGGCGCTGTCGAGCGGCGAGCGGTCGAAGTCGATGCACAGAAGGCCGCGCGTCGCGCCCTTGGCGTTGCGCAGGATGACGCTCACTGAGGTGATTGAGCGCCCGTCGGCCAGTACCTTCGGGTACGGACCAATGACGCGCGCGCCGTCCGGGCTCTTCGGCAGCTCCTCGATGAGCGACGGGTCGCCCACCTTGCGCTCGGAGATGGCGTTCCAGATAGCGACGACGCGGCCCCGGCGGGCGTCGTGCACGGCAACCTCGGCGAGAGGATGGAAGAGCGCGACGATCGCCTCGCACACAGGCAGCTGCAGTTCGAGCCATGCGGGGCGTCCGGATGCCATGCGCGCACTTTATGTCCGGACCGGATGATCTGTCAATAAAGCGGATGGTGACGCCAGGTCACCGTCACCCACAGGCACCGGCGAGGCGCCGCCGGCCGGGCTCACCTGTCCCGACGCCGCCCCAGAATGTCGGCTCAGCCGAGCCGCTCAAAGCGCGCCTGGAAGAAGCGCAGGTCCTTGGGCTCGTAGACCATCTGCAGGCCCTTGATCGAGGCGCGCTGCTCGAAGACCTCGGCGACCGACTCGGCGACCACGTCCATGTGCGCCTGCGTATACACCCGCCGCGGGAGGGTGATGCGCACGAGTTCGAGGTTCGGGCGCCGGTTCTGACCCGTCTGCGAGTCGCGCCCGGCGCTCACGTTGCCGCGCTCCATGGCGCGCACGCCGCTGTCCAGGTAGATCTCGGCGGCGAGCGTCTGCGCCGGGTAGACGTCCTGGTCGAGGTGCGGCAGGAAGGCTCTTGCGTCGAGGAACACGCCGTGGCTGCCGATGGGCACGACGATCGGCACGCTGCAGGCCTGGAGTCTCTCGCCGAGGTACTTGACCTGGCCGACGCGCGCCCGGATGTGATCGTACTGCACGCTCTCGCCGAGGCCGATAGCCACGGCCTCCATGTCGCGGCCAGCCATGCCGCCGTAGGTGTGCAAACCCTCGTAGACGACCACCAGGTTGCAGCAAGCCTCGAAGACCTCCCACTCGTTGAGCGCCAGGAACCCGCCGATGTTCACCAGCGCGTCCTTCTTGGCGCTCATCGTGCAGCCGTCGGTGAGATCGCAGATGGCACGCACGATCTCGGCGATCGTCATGTCGGCACAGCCGGGTTCGCGCTCCTTGATGAAGTAGGCGTTCTCCGCGACACGCGTGGCGTCGTGGATGATGCGGATGCCGTGTTTGGCGCAGAGTTCGCGGACCCTCCGCAGGTTGCCCAGACTGATGGGCTGGCCGCCGGCCATGTTGACGGCGGTCGCGATGCACACTGGAAACTCGTACAGGAGGAGCGGCGATGGCGCGCACCGTGGCGGAGCTTCCCCAGGGGACCCGGATCACCGACTACGTGAGCCTCGGAGTCATCACCAAGACGGTACCACTGGCGAAGGTGCACGCCGCCCTCGCCGCGACAGGTAGGAGCAGCATCCGCCAGCGCGACCTGCCCGCGCACGTCGTGGTCTACTACGTGATCGCCCTGGCGCTCTACATGCACTCCTCTTGCCGTGAGGTGCTGCGCTGCCTGCTGGAGGGCCTGCAGTGGCTGCAGGACCCCTCGGCGGCGCTCAGGGTGGCCGGCCGCTCGGGGATCTCGCAGGCACGCACGCGTCTCGGCTCCGAGCCCCTGCAGCAGCTGCACGACGAGATCGTGGGCCCCATCGCCGTGCCCGAGACCAAGGGCGCCTGGTACCGCAACTGGCGCCTCGTGAGCCTCGACGGCAGCACCTTCGACGTCGCCGACGAGCGCGCCAACGAGGAGGCCTTCGGGCGCCCGGCAGCCTCGCGCGGCGCGAGTGCCTACCCGCAGATCCGTTTCGTCTCGCTGGTCGAGAACGGCACGCACGTCCTCTTCGGCAGCCAGATGAGCGGCTGCCGCGCAGGCGAGGTGACGCTGGCTCAGAGCGTGCTGCCCGCCCTGCGGGAGGGCATGCTCTGCCTCGCCGACCGGGGGTTCTTCGGCTTTGAGCTCTACGCGCAGGCGCGCGCCACCGGCGCCGAGCTGCTCTGGCGCCTCAAGAAGAACCTGCGCCTGCCTTGCGAGGAGCGCCTCGCCGACGGCTCCTACCTGAGCACCATCTATCCCTCGGAGAAGGACCGGCGAGCCCAGACCAACGGAGCGTGCGTGCGCGTCATCGACTACCGCCTCGAGGGGGTCGCGGGCGCCGAACCGCTCTACCGCCTGGCGACCAGCATCCTCGACCCCGCAGAGGCGCCGGCCGCGGAGCTCGCGGCCCTCTACCACGAGCGTTGGGAGATCGAGACGGCCTTCGATGAGCTCAAGACCCACTTGCGCGGCGCCCGCATCGTGCTGCGCAGCAAGACCCCCGACCTCGTCCGCCAGGAGCTCTGGGGGCTCCTGCTCGCGCACTTCGCGATCCGCGCCCTGATGCACGAGGCCGCCCTGAAAGGCGGTGAGGACCCGGACCGCCTCTCCTTCCTGCACGCGGTGCGCGTCGTGCGCCGCCGGCTCCCGACCTACGGCGCCATTCCCCCCTCGGCAGAGGGCGGCCTTCCTTGAGTGCGTGCTGGACGAGATCCTGGACGAGCGCGTCGCCAGCAGCCGCGGCCGGCGGAACCCGCGCGGCGTGAAGCGCAAGATGAGCAACTTCCCGCTGCGGCCTCGCGGCGCACCGCCGCGACCGCGGACCCAGGTCAGGATCGTGGTCGTCGCTTCTATGTGAACAGTATTG
>JAPLCM010000245.1 GCA_026392275.1 Actinomycetota bacterium
CGTGCGGAGAGGGTGACGTGGATCACGGGCGCGCTGCCGAGCACCGTGGCGCGGGACTTCACGTAGACCCGCGGGAAGTCGGCCTCCGCCCGGCGCAGGATCTCGGCGATGGCCGATTCGTCCTGCAGCTGCACGACCAGCGAGCGCTCCTCGTAGTGGGCGCTGCCGAAGATCCGCGCGAAGAGCTCGTCCAGCGACTGCTCGACTATCGCCTCGAGCTCGCCGGGCACGCCGGGTAGCGAGACGAGGGAGGTTCCGTCGCGCTCGATGTGGACTGCCGGGGCGCCACCGATCGGATTCACGATCGGCGCGGCCCCGGCGGGCAGCCGCGCCATCTTGCGGCGGCTTTCGTTCATCTCCGCGAACGGCACGTGGCCCATGGCGTGGAACTCCGCGTACTTCTCGGTCACGAGGCGCTCGGCCTCGGGGTGGAACTGCAGCTCCACCCCGAGGCCGAGCGCCACGCCTGCGAGGGTGCGGTCGTCGCTGGTGGGGCCGAGGCCGCCGACCGTGAAGACGAGCGCCGGGCGCCGCTCAAGGGCGCCGCGGATCTCGGCGGCGATGGCCGCGACGTCGTCGCGCAGCATGACCGTGCGGCGCACGAGGCCACCGAGGCCGGTGACACGCCTGCACAGCCAGTTGGTGTTGGTGTCGAGGACGTCGCCGATGAGCACCTCGTTGCCCGCCGACACGATCTCGACGACGGGCGCGCCCGTCCGCGGGTCGACGGCGCCGTGGGTGGGGATGAAGCCGCTCATGGACCAAGTCTCGCAGACGACACGCTCCGCGGGCAAGGCGCCGTCCGCCGCGCCCCGAGGCCTCGCCGTCGTCCGCCGCGTTTCGTGCCAGGCGCTCCGCGCGCCGCTCTGTGTGGCCGCCCCCGGGTATACTCGGACGTGAGTGAAAGGAGCGCCCATGGATCCCAGAACTCTCATCATCCTCCAGCACGAGCCCGACGACTCGCCCGGTAGCATCGCGGTGGCGCTGCAAGACCTCGGCGTGCCGTTCGAAGTCCGCCGGCTCGACAAGGGCGACGCGTTGCCGGAGTGGCCACACGAGGCCTCGGGCATCATCGCCCTGGGCGGCTCCATGCACGTCACGCAGACGCGGGAGCACCCCTTCCTGGCAGACGAGATCAAGCTGATGCGGCGCATCATCCACGAGGGCGGCCCGGTGTGGGGCGTTTGTCTGGGCGCCCAGCTGCTCACCCTCGCCGCGGGCGGCGACGTGTACAAACGCATGACGCCCGAAGTGGGCTGGGTCAGCATCGAGAAGGTCGCCGATGACCCGTTGCTCCGCGGCATCTCGTCGCCGTTCGTCGCCTTCAGCTGGCACGAGTACTCGTGCCGCGTACCGGCGACCTCCCACCTTGTCGCGCGTGCCGGCGACGGTGTGCAGGCGTTCCGTGCTGGCGGCAGGGCATGGGCGACGCAGTTCCACCCCGAGGTCGACGCCGTCATGGCGCCTCACTGGGTGAGAGACGCTGCCAAAGAGCGCCACGAGCAGGGCGAGGGCTGGATCGAGCGACTGCGCGCCGACACCGACAGGTATCTCCCCGCGTATCCCTCGTTCTGCCGCACGCTCACCGAAAACTTCGTGCTCACGAGCGGGCTTGTTCCCGCCGACGAACGGGGGTAGCACGCAGAACGTCAGCGCTTGCTCGCCGCCGCCTGCACCCGTTTCCGGGCAGCCCCTCGGGGAGAGGGGCTTGTGAAAGGAGCCATGGAGTGGTACTGGGGGGTACCAGCACGATGGAGGATGTGTGGAGGGGGACTCCAGCGTGCACCGAGTATATTACCACTGGAACTAACGTTGAAACCATTACCGCAGTGTTAACTAATGTGAAGTCGGGGAGCCCCCCGTCGTGAGCGCCGCCGCAGGCACGCGTCGCACGATGTTCGACATCGAGCGCGAGAAACGCTGGCGCATCTGGCTGCTGTTTGCGCTGCTCGTGGGCCTGGTGTTCGTGGCCGCGTGGGTGGCGTGCTTCATCGTCACGTTCAGCCTGTTCCTGAGCTTCCCCGTGGTCGACACCTTCACCTGGGTCTTCATGCCGACGGGCGTCGCCCTGATCCTCGGCGTGGCGCTTGTCGGCGCGCTGCTCTACTGGTTCAGTTCGCGCCTCGGCGCCCGCGGGCGTCTGCTGCGCGCCATGCACTGCGAACCGCTCGACGCCGGCGACCGCTATCACCAGCGCCTCGCCAACATCTTCGAGGAGATGCGCATCGCCACCGGTGGGCCCCGCATCGAATGCTTTACCGTCAGGACCCTCGGCCTCAACGCCTACGCGTTCAGCGACCTGCACGGCGAAGGCGTGATCGGCGTCACC
>JAPLCM010000297.1 GCA_026392275.1 Actinomycetota bacterium
GCGGCCGCAGGCCGCCTCGGCGACGCCGAGGCTCTTGCCCTGCTCGAAGGCGGCGACCTGCTGGGCGTCGGCGCGCGCGCCGACGCCGTCCGTCGCCGCCTGTACCCCGGCGACGAGGTCACCTTCATCGTCGACCGCAACATCAACTACACCGACTACTGCATCTCCGGCTGCCGTTTCTGCGCCTTCTACAAGAGGCCGGGGAGCGGGGAGGGCTACCTCCTCGCCGAGGCCGACATCCACCGCAAGATCGAGGAGACGCTGGCGCTCGGCGGCACCGCCATCATGATGCAGGGCGGCCTGCACCCCGATCTCGACATCTGCTGGTTCGAACAGGTCTTCAGCGGCATCAAGGCGCGGTATCCGATCCACATCCACTCGCTCTCGCCGCCGGAGATCGTGCACATCGCGACGATGAGTGAGCTGAGCGTGGAGGAGACGCTGCGCCGCCTCCGCGCCGCCGGCCTCGACAGCATTCCCGGCGGCGGCGCCGAGGTCCTCGTCGACAGGGTGCGCACCGCCATCAGCCCCCACAAGATCCCCACCGATACCTGGCTCGACGTGATGCGCATCGCCCACGGCCTCGGCATGAAGACGACCGCGACCATGATGTTCGGCTCGCTCGACACGCCGGCCGAGCGCATCGAACACCTGCGCCGTATCCGCGACCTGCAGGACGAGACCGGCGGCTTCACGGCCTTCATCCCTTGGACTTTCCAGGCCGGCAATACGGAGCTTGCGGCCGGCCACATTCCGGCCACCGGCTTCGACTACCTGCGGCTGCTCGCCGTCAGCCGCATCTACCTCGACAACGTGCCCGGCATCCAGGCCTCGTGGGTCACCCAGGGCCTAAGGATGGGGCAGGTGGCCCTGGCCTTCGGCGCCAACGACATGGGCTCCACGATGATCGAGGAGAACGTGGTCGCCGCGGCCGGCGTGCGCAACCAGTGCGACGTCGAGGAGATGGTGCGCCTGATCCGCGCCGCCGGGCGCACGCCGGTGCAGCGTGACCACAGCGTGCCGTGCGCCCCACGACGGCCGCGGCCCAGGGCCGCGTTGCCGCCTGGGCAACGCCCGAAGGCGGCCACGCCCCGAGAGCTGCCTTGCCCGCCTCGCGCGCTCCGCGTAGCATGGTGAACCAGCTACGTGTGTGCGAGGGCAGCGCGGCAACACGAGGCGGCGAGACGTTCGCCGACGTCGCCGTCACGCTTCGAACGAAAAGGAGCAAGCCATGATGACCAACGTGCGCGGCGGGTTCCACCGGTTCACCCTTGGCCTTCTGCTCGCCGCGGCGATCTGTCTCGCTGGCGGGCTGCTGATGGTGATGCAGGCACAGGCCGGCGGGCGAGACCCGCGGCCTGCGGCGCAGGCCGCAGAGACGCCGCAGCCCGGCCCCGCGTACGTCGCCGGCGAGGTCTTGGTGCGCCTCAGGGCCGGGGCCTCTTCGTCGGGCAAGAGGGCGCTGGCGGGCGCGCTGGGCGCGGCCACGTTCCGTGATCTCGGCGTGAGCGCCATTCTGCCGCGCGGCCAGCGCATCCTGCTCTACAAGTCGGCCACGCTCACCGGCGACGCTCTCGTGAAGAGCGCCCTGCGCAGCCCGAACGTCATCGCCGCCTCGCTCAACTACAGCAGGCGCGTGAGCGCCGTCACCCCGAACGATCCCCATTTCCCCGCGCTGTGGGGACTGAACAACACGGGCCAGACCGGCGGCGCCCCAGGCGCCGACATCAGCGCGCTCGAGGCGTGGAGCACCACCACGGGCAGCTCGGGCGTCGTGGTCGCCGACATCGACACCGGCGTCGCTTACGACCACCCCGACCTGGCCGCCAACATGTGGCACAACCCCGGCGAGGTCCCGGCCAACGGAATCGACGACGACCGCAACGGCTACGTCGACGACGTCCACGGCATCAATGCCGTCAACGGCAGCGGCGATCCCTACGACGTCGGCGGGCACGGCACCCACACCTCGGGCACCATGGCGGCCGTCGGCAACAACGGCGTCGGCATCACCGGCGTGGCCTGGCAGGCGCGCATCATGGCGCTCCAGTCGTTCGATCCCGATGGACACATCTATGACGACGACGCGATCACGTGCATCGACTACGTGGTCGACGAGAAGCTGAGCCACGGAGTCAACGTCGTGGCGATCAACGCCTCCTGGGGCGGCGCCGGCTACAACGACTTGCTGCGCGACGCCATCGACGCCGCCGGCGAGGCCGGCATCGTCTTCTGCGCGGCGGCCGGCAACGGCGGCGACGACGGCGTCGGCGACGACAGCGACGCGGAGCCGTTCTACCCGGCCTCCTACGACTGCGCCAATATCGTCGCCGTGGCGGCCACCGACGACACCGATACTCTGGCCGACTTCTCCAACTACGGCGCCACGAGCGTCGATCTGGCCGCCCCCGGCGTGGGCATCCTCAGCACCGTGCCGGCTGTGGGCGTGACCTTCAACGGCGTCGCCTTCGTCGACGCCGTCCACGGCTGGGCAGTTGGCGAGGGCGGCCTCATCCTCGCCACCAGCAACGGCGGCGCCACCTGGAGCACGCAGACCTCGGGGACCCTCGCGACCTTCTGGGGCGTCGCCTTCAGCGACGCGACCCATGGCTGGGCCGTCGGCGAGGATGGCCTCATCCTCGCCACCAGCAACGGCGGCGCCACCTGGAGCAGGCAGACCACGGGGACCTCCGAGTTGCTCTACGACGTCGCCTTCAGCGACGCCGCTCACGGCTGGGCGGTGGGCGAGGGCGGCACCATCCTCGCCACCAGCGACGGCGGCGCCACCTGGAGCACGCAGACATCGGGGATCAGCACATGGTTTCACGGCGTCGCCTTCAGCGACGCGACCCACGGCTGGGCGGTGGGCGAGGGCGGCACCATCCTTGCCACCGGCAACGGTGGCGCCACCTGGAACAAGCAGAACTCCGGGAGCAGCGCGCGGCTCTACGACGTCGCCTTCAGCGACGCCACTCACGCGTGGGTGGTGGGCAGGGACGGCGTCATCCTCGTCA
>JAPLCM010000269.1 GCA_026392275.1 Actinomycetota bacterium
GGTCCGCGAGCATCGGCCTGAACCGTGAAAGGAAGAATGCTCTTGCCCTGCCCGATGGCGTGGTTGACTTCGCGGCGTACATGCGGGGAGGCCAACGAATCGTCAGACAGAATCACCACCACGGTCGCAGCGGATGACATCGCCGCCATGATCTCGGCTGCGTAGTTCGCTCCGACCGGCACGTCGCGAGACGCCAGCCAGCATTCGACGCCAATCTTCTCCAGCGCCCCAACGAAGGCTCTGGCAGCGTCGTCATCCGAAGAGGCGTGGCTGATGAACACGCGGGGGGGAGGACTCGTGTGAATCACCGCCACTCTACCCACGTAGTGCGGTCCGGGCGGGCTGCAAGGTCGGCGCGCAGGCGTTCGACGAGCGGCGCGCTGGCGTCGTGGCCGTAGCTCAGGAAGATATGCAGGTGCGAGGAATCGCGCTCCTCGGCCATGTGGCCGTGAGTCGGGCGGGTCCAGAAGGTGCCGACGCCGACGAGGGCGGCGCCGCAGTGCGGACGGTCCCGGTGCTCAGCCTCACCGACACTGCCATCAGTCACAGGACACCCCTTCCAGCGGCTCGGACGATTGCGTTGCTCCCCGGGGCCTCAGACGGCGCGGCTTGCTGAAGGCGCACCCGTGCCAACTCAGGGTCTCGAATCGGCCCGTGGCCACTCTAGCATCGGCGGGGCAGGTCGAGAAGGAGCCGGCCCGCACACGCGGCCCGGCTCCTTCCACGCATTCGCTGGTGTCACTGGCGCTCGCCCCGCGCAGGACGCTCAGTTGTGCGACTGCCCCCAAGGGCCCAGCCAGAAGGTCTGCCCGAAGCGCGTCGGGCAGATGCTAGAGCTCCAGCCGCCCGTCCAGTAGCTCCGCCAGAAGGTCTTCTGGCAGTAGGTCTTGAAGACGATGGTGTTGTTGCTGTTGAAGCGCACGGTTGGGTAGATCCGGTCGTCGCCCCAGTCACCTGAGGCCGGAGTGGCCCACAGATCACCGCTCATGGCCCACACGGCGACGACCTGGCCGCCGTTCGGCGCGTTGCCGAGCCAGGTCGGGAAGGCGACGTAAACCTTGCCGGTCGCGGCCTTGGCCTCCGTCGTCCCCACGCAGCTCGCGATGACGGACAGCGCGAGCGCCACCACGACGGCAGTGAGTTCCAGCCGCAACCGCCGGCCGGGCGTCCAGGCGGGCCTCGGGCCCGCCGCGGTAGAGAGCGTTGACATCCTCGTGCCTCCTCTGCTGAGTGGACGAAACGCTTGCACCACTCAAAAGGGGGTCGAGGGAACCTGCTGGAAAGGCGGACGTCTGCGCGTGCGGTGAAACGGCGTACCCCACGACTCGAGATCGTGACCTACCCGTTCGTGCTCGAGCTTGGGTTCCGCAGCTGATCAACGCAATAGTCCACGAAACGTTGGTCCTGAGCAGGCAAAAAGCGAGATCGGGCGCGCAGACGGCGTGTATCTATGAGCCGAGGGGGTGCGTGGAGCGTTAGGAGGCTGCGGTCGCCGGCGTGAGCTCGTGAAGCAGCGGCGGTTCGCTCATCTGCAGCTGCGCGAGGATGGCGCGCTGCGCGGCCGTGATCTCGCTGCGCTGGGAGAAGCTCCCGGAGGCGCCCCGGAAGCTCCCCAGCCGCAGCCTCTCAAGCTCATGGCGCAGGGCGGGCCAGGTCTCCTCAGAGGTGGTCTCGATGACGCGCACGAGCAGCAGGGCCAGCCAGCAGAGCACGACGTGGGCCCTGATGCGGTCCTCGCGGCGGTGGTAGACCGGGCGCAGGTCGAGGACCTGCTTCATGTCCCGCCAGCTGCGCTCGACCTCGGCGAGCTGCTTGTAGCCGAGAGCGATGTCCTCCGCCGAGAGGGATGGGTCGGAGGAGCGCAGGAGGTACTTGCCGTCGAGCTTCGCCTCGGCCTTGATGGCGGCCTCGTCCACGCGCAGCAGGCCGCCCGGCGTGACGCGCAGGAAGCGCGCCAGGCCGGGCCTGGTCGAGATCACCCCGCGCAGTTCGGCGCGCTTGGCCTCCGAGAGCTTGTCCGAGCCCGCGATCATCTCCGCGAGCCGTGCCAGCAGACGCTCACGCACCGCGGCGTCGCGCTCCGCCCCCTGCGGGTTGTGGCAGACCACGAAGCGCTCGCCCTGCCCGATGCGCACCTCTTTCACGCGCAGGTTCCCGGCCACCTCCTGGTAGCGGCCCGCGCGAGCGAGGGCCGCTTTGGCCTCGGCCGAGCCCGAGCGCAGCTTCTCGCCGAGGATGTAGTGCTCGTCCCCGCGGCGCAGGAAGCGGCGGTTCTCACTTGAGGCGAAGCCGCGATCGGCGACCCAGACGAGTCGCGAGAGCGTCCAGCCCGCGAGGTCCTCCTTCACCTGACGGATGAGCGCCGAGTCGGCGGTGTTACCCGGCCAGGACCAGACGCGCACGGGGATGCCCTCCCGCGTCACGGCCATGCCGACGACCACCTGGGGAAGGTCGTCGCGATGGTCCTTGGAGCGTCCGTAGCTGCGAAAGCCGGCGTGGCGGGCGGCCTCGCCTTCGGCGTCGGCGGCCAGCACCTCTCCACGTTCGTCACGCGGCACGGGCTCGTCGGCCTCGTCAAGCTCGAAGTAGGTCGAGGTGGTGTCGAAGAACAAGAGGTCGACCTCGAGATTGAGGAGGCTGGCGACCTGGTGGAAGACCTCCTTCTCCAGCTCCCCCTGGACCTCGAGCAGCCAGTCCATGGCCCGGTAACAGGCGTCGTCCGTGGTCGCCGGCAGGCCGGCGATGTGCACGTCCTCGCTCACCCAGCGCGCCGCGGCGAGCTTGGAGGATGGGGCCAGGGCGCGGCTGGCGACGAGCGCAAAGAGCACGCGCTCGGCGCGCTCATCGAGGCGCCGCCCGGCGAGCAGGCGGCGCAAGGTGGCGTCGATGCCGAGGCGCCGCCAGAGGCCGTCGAGGACGAAGGTGCCCCCCAGCGGCCGCGAGCCGTCGTACTTGAAGCCCTCACCGGCGGCGGCGAAGAGCCTCGCCTGGGGATCAGGCGAGGAGGAGAGGAAGCGTGAGAGCGAGCCCGCGAGGCGCTCGAGCGCCTCGCGGCTGGATGCGTCCTCGCGGCCGAAGTTGTAGAGCACCTCGGTGCGCGAGCGCTTCTTCTCCGCATCCCAGACGTTGTGCGCGAGCTGCAGGTAGCGGACGACCGAGCCGTCCTTGTTGCGCCGCGGTGTGGTACGCACGTACATGGACTAGACATTCTCATAGAGAACGAGCTAACGCAAGTACTTCAACCCTAAACGTGTATCTATGACTTTTCGCGATTCTGACCAGGTCAAAACGCTCTGAGCAGGGGTTTTTCGTGCAGACATGGACCAGAGGGGAGATTAGCTGCGGAACGCCGG
>JAPLCM010000043.1 GCA_026392275.1 Actinomycetota bacterium
CCGGCGTTCTCGAGGGTCTTGAGCAGCGGCCCTTCCAGGCCGCCGCCATTGATGATCACAAGGTCGGCAGCGGTCACCTCGCCGAGGTCCTTCGGGGTCGGCTCGAACGAGTGCGGGTCGGTCTCGAGAGGCACGAGCGAATGCACCTCGAAGCGGTCCCCGGCTACGTTCTGGGCGACGTCGGCAAGGAAGCTCCCGGAGGCGACGACGTCGAGCGCTGCCTTGCCGGACGTGCCTGCCGCCTCCTTCTCTGTACCACACCCCGTGGCGAGCAGGAGGCCGCCGATCAGCAGGGCGAGAAGGATCTTGGAGACGGTCTCTCGGGTCATCCTCGGCTTCCCTATTCGTGTACGTCTGTGCCGGCGTTACAGGCGGCGCACAGGCCGCTGAGCTGCAGGAAGTGCTCGGTGATGCGATAGCCGGTCTGCCGCGCGGCGGCAGCGACCACGGCCTGCATGTCACACTCGGTGAACTCCATCACCCGGCGGCAACGGCTGCAGACCACGGTGTGGCCGTGCGCCGCTCCTGCAGGTACGAAGGCTTCGCAATGATCGGGCCCGTGAACGCGGCGCAGGGCGCCGATCTCGCTGAGCAACTCCAAGGTGCGATAGACGGTCGTGAGGCCCAGTTCGGGGCAGCGCTCGCGGGCGGCGTCGAAGACCTGCAAGGGGCTCACGCTCGACGACGCCTCGGCGACCGCGTCGAGGACGGCGCGCCTCTGACGCGTGAGGCGTAGGCCGCGCGCCGCGAGCGTCCCGGCGATATGGTCGGCGTCCAGCGCCACTGCGATCCTCCTCCCATCTGAAATTGAAAACCGTTTTCAGTCCTGCGAGAAGCGAAGCGTAGCAGGCGTGGCACAGATGCGCAACGTCGGCGCGGCGTGGAAAGCGCCGGCCGCGCCCGCGCGCCGCGCGACTAGTGTGGCCGCGTGTACGGGCAGGCGGCGACGCAGATGCCGCAGATCTGCGCGCCGACGTCGCCGAAGAGCGTCATCTGGTGACGGCAGGCGGCGGCGTCGAAGAGCTTGTCGCGAGCCATGCCGGCGCGCCAGAGCACGTCGCGCCCGCAGCCCGCGGGGCAGGCGTCGACGCAGGCGCGGCAGTCTGCGCAGCGGCTCTCGACGATGGCGTCGCCGCCGGGCAGGTCGAGATCGGTGAACACGGTCGCCAGGCGGACGGCAGGGCCGAACCTCGAGGAAACGAAGAGCGCGGTCTTGCCGATCCAGCCGAGGCCGGCACTTGTCGCCGCCGTCTTGTGCGGGAAAGGCCTGTAGCCGTTACCGGCGTCGTCGCCGGTCGCCACGACGCGCTCCGCGGCGCGGCCGTGGGCGCGCACCACGTCGACCAGGGTCTCCGTGGCGTCGTCGAGGGCGAGGTTGAGGCGCACGTACTCCTCGTAATAGTCCGCGGTGGGCCCGTGTCGCAGGCCGCGCACTACGAGCTGGTCGACGCGCATGAGCAGCGAGATGGCGATGGGATAGTCGGGGGCCAGCGGCAGGCGCGGCGTGTTCACCGCGACGCCCCAGGCATCGACCTCCTTGGTCCGGAGCAGCTGGCCGATGGCGTGCCGGTCGAGAATGCCGATCATGTGGCCCCTTCCGCAGATAGGCCGGTGGCGATCGTCGTGAAGGATCGGCCGGTCCCTCGTCCATCCTCGCACCCGCCGCGCGACGCTGACAATGGACGCGGGAGCGCACATTCCCCGCGCCTGTTGTCCGTTCTGGCTGGCTGGAAGCGCTGCGCGGGGGGTCTTGCCGTGCGAGGAGGGTGAAGACCGGGGCGAAGGCTCTTCCGCGAACGCGGTGAGCGGCCTGCGCCCTGCGCCCCTCCCGGCGTCCGCAGGTCAGACGCCGCGGAAGCGGCGCAGGCGCAGGCTGTTGGTGACGACGGTCACGCTCGACAGGCCCATCGCGGCGGCCGCGTAGATGGGGTTCAGGAGCACGCCGAAGGCGGGGTAGAAGACGCCGGCCGCCAGCGGGATCAAGGCGACGTTGTAGGCGAACGCCCAGAAGAGGTTCTGCTTGACGATGCGGATCGTGGCGCGCGACAGTGAGATGGCGGTGGCCACGCCCCCGAGCTCGCCAGACATGAGGGTGATGTCGCTGGCCTCCATGGCGACGTCGGTGCCCGTGCCGATGGCGATACCGATATCGGCCTGAGCGAGCGCCGGGGCGTCGTTGATGCCGTCGCCCACCATGGCCACGCGCTTGCCCTCCGCCTGGAGGGCCTCGACCTGCGCCGCCTTCTGTCCGGGCAGCACCTCCGCCACCACGCGGTCGATGCCCACCTGGGCGGCGATGGTCTCGGCGGTGCGCCGGCTGTCGCCGGTGAGCATGACCACCTCGAGGCCCATCTCGCGGAGCCGGCGCACGGCCGCGGCCGAGCCCGTCTTGACGGTGTCGGCCACGGCGATGGCGCCGGCCGGCTCGCCGTCGATTGCGACGGTGATCACCGTCTTGCCCTCGGCGGTGAGCTCCTCTGACGCGTGCCGTGCCGCCGGGCCGGCGAGGCGTTCGTTGCCGGCCACGACTGAATGAGCCTCGACGACGGCCCTTATGCCGTGACCGGCGACCGCCTCGAAGCTCTCGGCCGCCGGCACCTGAAGGCCGCGTTCGGCGGCGGCCGCCAGCACCGCGGCGGCGAGCGGATGCTCGCTGCCGCGCTCCGCGGCCGCGACCAGCCGCAGCAGGCCGTTGTTGTCGAGGCCGTGCCCGCCGCCGAACAGCACCACGTCGGTGACGCGCGGCTTGCCCTCCGTGATGGTCCCCGTCTTGTCGAGCACCACCGCGCTGAGCTTGTGCGCCGTTTCGAGGGCGCCGCCGTCGCGGATGAGCACGCCGTTCTCGGCGCCCTTGCCGGTGCCGACCATGATGGCGGTCGGGGTGGCGAGGCCCAGGGCGCAGGGGCACGCGATGACGAGCACGGCGACGAAGTTGAGGAGCGCGTAATTGAGCGACGGCGAGGGGCCGAGGAGGAGCCAGACCACGAAGGTCAGCGACGCGATGCCGATGACCACCGGCACGAAGTATGCGGCGATGACGTCGGCGAGGCGGGCGATGGGCGGCTTTGAACCTTGCGCCTGTTCCACGAGACGGATGATCTGCGCCAGGGCTGTCTCGGCGCCTACCTTTGTGGCACGGAAGGTGAAAGAGCCGGTGGTGTTCATGGTGGCGCCGATCACCTCGGCGCCGCTGCTCTTCAGCACCGGCATGGGCTCGCCGGTGAGCATCGCTTCGTCGACCGCCGACGTGCCGCTGACGACCACGCCGTCGACCGGCACTTTCTCGCCGGGGCGCACGACCACGAGGTCGCCGGCCACGACGTCGGCCACGGGCACGTCGACCTCGGCGCCACTGCGCTGCACGCGGGCCGTCTTCGGCTGGAGCCCGATGAGCGCCTTGATGGCGGCGCCTGTCTGGCCCTTGGCACGCGCCTCGAGCAGGCGCCCGAACAGGATGAGGGTGATGATGAGGGCGGCCGAGTCGAAGTACATCGGCATGCTCAGGCCCTGGTGCTCGAAAAACCCGGGGAAGAGGACGCCGAGGACGCTGTAGAAGTACGCCGCCGAGGAGCCCATGGCGATCAGCGTGTTCATCGTCGTGGTGCCGTGGCGCAGTGCCGCCCAGGCGGTGGTGTAGAACTGCCCCCCGACCCAGAACTGCACGGGTGTGGCCAGCGCCCAGAGCACGTAGCCGTTGTGCAGCCACGCGGGGAGGAACGGGAACCAGTCGGGCTGCATCGTACCCACGAAGATGACGATGCTCAGGGCGAAGCCGACGACGACCTTGATCTTGAGAGCGCGGTAGGCCGCGGCGCGCGCCGCCTCGCCGGCGTCGACGGCGGAGGCCGCCGCGCCCGCCGCGCCTTCCGCCGGCACGTCGACGACGTCGTAGCCGGCCGCCTTGACCGCGGCCACGAGGTCGTCGCGGCTGGCTTGCCCGGGGATGTAGGTGACCGTTGCCTTCTCGGTGGCCAGGTTGACGTCGGCCTTGAGCACGCCAGGCGGCTTGCGCAGGGCGCGCTCCACGCGGCTGACGCAGCTCGCGCAGGTCATGCCGAGGATCGGCAGCGTCTCCTGCGCGGTCACGACGCCGTATCCTGCGGCCTCCACGGCGTGCACCAGCTGGTCCGCGGACACCACGTCGGGGTCGAAGGCGATCGTGGCCTTCTCGGTGGCGAAATTCACCGTGGCGCCGTCGACGCCGTCGAGCTTGCGCAGCACCTTCTCGTTGCGCGCGACGCAACTTGCACAGGTCATGCCGGTGATAGGGAGCTCTACGGTCGTCGGCTTGTCGCTCATAGTGCGACTATACCCCCCACAGGTATGAGTACGCGTGCGCCTCGCCTCGCGCCGCCCACCGTCCCCCGGTATGATTGCACGCGGCACGCGCCAGGCAGGAGGACGGCAGGATGGCCATCTGGGACGAGCAGCACGAGTCCATCGACCGTGAGGAGCTGGAGGCGCTGCAGCTGAAGCGCCTTCAGGGCATGGTCGCGAGGCTCTACGAGCGCGTCCCCCACTACCGCGCGAAGCTCGGCGACGCCGGCTTCGCGCCCGGCGACCTCAAGACCCTCGACGACCTGCGCGCGCTGCCCTTTACCGAGAAGACCGACTTTCGCGACAACTACCCGTGCGGGTTGTTTGCGGTAGCCATGGACGAGGTCATCGAGATCCACTCTTCGTCGGGGACCACGGGCAAACCTGTGGTGTGCGGCTTCACCAAGGCCGACCTCGACATCTGGGCCGAGCTCGTCTGCCGCGTCGCGGTGGCCGCCGGGGTGCGGCGGGACGATGTCGCCCAGGTGGCCTTCGGCTACGGCATGTTCACCGGCGGGTTCGGGCTGCACTACGGCCTGCAGCGCGCCGGCGCCGCCGTGCTGCCCATGAGCGCCGGCAACACGGTCCGCCAGCTCCAGTTCATGCAGGACTTCGGCACCACCGTGCTCATCGCCACGCCGTCCTACGTGCTCTACCTCGGTGAGGTCATCCGGAAGCAAGGTATCCCGCCTGAAAGCCTCAAGCTGCGCCTGGGGTTGTTCGGCGCCGAGGCCTGCAGCGAGCAGATGCGCGCCCAGATCGAAGCCCGTCTGCCCATCACGGCCACCGATAACTATGGCCTCACCGAGGTCCTGGGCCCGGGCATCTCCGGGGAGTGCGAATGCCGCCACGGCATGCACATCGCCGAGGACCACTTCGTCGTCGAGTGCCTCGACCCGGAAAGCGGCGCGCCGGTCGCCGACGGCGAGGTCGGCGAGCTCGTGTTCAGCTCGGTCACGCGCGAGTGCTCGCCGATGCTGCGCTACCGCACCCGCGACCTCACGACGCTCACGCACGCGCCCTGCCCCTGTGGGCGTACGCTCGTGCGCATGGGCAAGGTCGTGGGCCGTACCGACGACATGTTCATCATCAGCGGCGTCAACATCTTCCCCTCGGCCGTCGAGAAGGTGCTGTTCGAGATCGAGGGCGTGGAGCCCTACTACCGGATCGTGCTCGGGCGCCAAGGCTCCTTGGACACCTTTGAGGTCCACGTTGAAGTCACCGAGGCGCTCTTCAACGGCTGGATGGACGACCTGAGGGCCTTTGAGAAGCGGGTCACCGAGCAGCTGCGCTCCGCCCTGCTCGTGCGCCCCAAGGTCAGGCTGGTCGAGCCGGGCTCGCTCGAGCGCACCGCGGGCAAGGCCAAGCGGGTAGTCGACGAACGGCCCGGCTGAGGCCGGCCTCCCCGAGTACCGCGCCTCGGGCCCTGGGGTGCGTACGGAGAACGACCGGCGATACGAGCCCCCGCTTCGTACCGCCGGTCAACGGTGAAACCGTCTGCGAGAATCCTCTCCTCACACCATCTCGGTCTCCTGCCTCTACTATCGGGGCTGGGCGGCGGCGGCAGGATAGAACGGTCGTCTGGATCTCGAGGACCGTGCCGCCGGTGGCGATGAGGTCGCGCAGGTCGTCGTCGACGACCAGTACCTCGTACAGGCCGATGCGCCCGCGGTAGCCGGTGCCGAAGCACTTCGTGCAGCCCACGGGCTTGTACACGCGCACGCGCTTCGTGGGCGCCGGCCCCAGGCCAAGCTCCTGCCAGCGCATGTCGCTGAGGTTCTCGGTCTGGCGGCAGTGGGGGCAGAGGCGCCGCACGAGGCGCTGCGCGACGAAGCAGCGCCAGGCCGCGGCCACGAGGTAGCGCGGCACGCCCATCTCGACGAGGCGGTTGACCGCCGAAGAGGCGTCGTTGGTGTGCAGTGTGCTGAACACCTGGTGGCCGGTGACGGCGGAGTCGGCCGCCATCTTGGCGGTCTCGAGGTCGCGGATCTCACCGACCATGATGACGTCCGGGTCGGCGCGCACCAGCGACCGCAGCGCCTGCGCGAACGTGAGGCCGATGGTGGGCCTGACCTCGGTCTGGATGATGCCGGTGATCTTGCGCTCGATCGGGTCTTCGACGGTGTACACCTTGCGCTCGGGGGTCCTGATGAGCTCAAGGGTGGTGTAGAGCGTCGTGGACTTGCCCGAGCCCGTGGGGCCCACGATGACGATACCGCCCTCGGGAGCCTTGAGCACGGCCTCGAAGCGCGCAAGGTTCTCGCCGACCAGCCCCAGCGAGGCAAGCGTGGGGGGCAGCGGCGACACCTCGAGAATGCGGATGGTGATGTTCTCGCCGTAGAGGCTGGGGATGGAGGCCAGACGCAGGTCGACGGCTTCGCCGGTGGACAGCTCGAACGTGGTGCGCCCGTCCTGCGGCAGGCGCCGCTCGGCGATGTTGAGGTTGCCCATGATCTTGAGACGGCTGAGGATGCCGGCCTGCAGCTCCTTGGGGAACTCGCGCAGGTCGTGCAGCACGCCGTCGATGCGGCAGCGCACGTGCAAGGAGTCCTCCTGCGGTTCCAGGTGGATGTCGGAGGCGTCCATGCTGGCCGCGTCGGTGAGCAGGCTGTCGACGATCTCGACGATGTCTGCGTCGATGTCTGCGGCGCCGGCGGCGGAGACCTCGTCGCCGATGTCGCCGCCCTCGCGCGCGTCCTTGAGCTTGCCGCGCGAGCTGAAATAGATGGAGATCGCGTCGTCGAAGCCAGACTCGGTGCACATGACCGGGACGACGCGCTTCTTCGTGCGCATACCGACCTCATCGACCGTGATCACATCGAGGGGGTTGGTCATCGCCAGGATGAGGTTGCCGGTGTCGTCGAGGCTGAGCGGCATGAGGCGGTGGCGGATGATGAAGTCGCGCGGCAGCAGGCCGATGGCGTTTGCCTGCGGCGCCGTCTCGGAGAGATCGACCACGCCGATGCGCAGCTGACCCGCGACCGCTCTGACGATGTCCTGTTCGTTCACGAGGCCGTCATTGACGAGGACTTCGCCGAGGCGACCGCCGTCGTTGCGCTGGCGCTTGAGGGCGCCGTCGAGCTGACTCTGCGTCACGAGGCCACTGGCCACGAGAAGCGCTCCCAGCTTGAGACGCCCGGCGGAGCGCTGCTTACGCCCGCTCACAAGGTTGTCGACCTTGGCGCCGAGCTCGTCGGGGGAGAAGGGCTTGGTGACGAACTCGGAGGCGCCCAGCCGGTGCGCCCTCTCGAAGGTGTCGAAACCGCCATTGGAGCTGAGCGCGACGACCGGGATGCCGCTCAGCTGAGCGTCGCTGCTCACGAGCCGCAGCAGCTCGAACCCGTCGAAGGTCGTGAGGTCGAGGTCGAGGATGATGGCGGCCGGCGGCCGCTCGCGGAGCACTTTGAGCGTGCCCGGGTCGCCGAGGCTGACCGCCACGGCATAGGAGCCGGCGAAGTGGCGCGCGAGCTGGTCGCGCAGATCGGTGTCGTCCTCGACGATCACCACGGCGTTCTTGGCAGCGCCCGGCACAGTGACCTCCCGCGTGGTCCCATCGCTAGTGTAGCGCAAAGGCGCGCTGCGGCGAGGTGGACGTTGACGCACGCGGGGTGGACGTTCGACGGAAAGGGAGAAAAGTGCCGGGCCGGCGGGGGCCTTCACGCGGATGCGGGCTGTCCGCGTATCTAACGAAGGAGACCGGCCCGGCTGAGAGAGAGGATGAGATGCCGGACCGTAGCCCGGTGAGTAGTCCTTTCCGATCTCCCCACGGGTATCGGCAGGGCGCGGCCATTGTTGAGCGGCCGAAGGGCGAAAGCGTTCGGTGCGCAGACAACGCCTTCTCCCGCGGTCTTCCCTAGTCAGAGGCTTGATGCGGGTTCAGCGCCCGTCGTAAGCCGCGAGGGCGCATGGTGGGCGCCCAAGGAGGGTAGTGAGGAACATGCCGATGGTCAACGCCAGCAGTCGCTGCGCGATCCGCTGGGCGAGCTCCGGAAGGGTTCTGGTGAGATGATCCTCCATGCGCATCTGGCGCTTGAGGGTCGCGAACACCGACTCGATCACGAGGCGGGTGCGCGCCTTCGTGACCTCCGCGGGCGGACGCTCACCGAGCCTGTGCTTGTCGGGCACGATGAGCTCGACGCCGACCAGATGGAGGCTCTCATGATGCTCACGGCCGCGGTGACCGGCGTCGGCAAAGAGCAGGCTGCCGGGGTGTGCACAGGCAAGCTGGAAGACGCCCTCACGTTCGTTCTCGCCCGCCGGCCGCAGGTCGCAGCCGAGCGGCGTACCGTGGCGGTCGCTGAGAAGCTGCAGGCGCACGCGGCCGCGGGCAACCAGCTCGGCGACGCCCAGCTGCACGCGCGTGATCTGCGGCGTCAGGCGCCGCAGCCGGCGGTTGTACTGCGATTGGCCGGGAAGATCCGGCAAGCAGCCCGGCAGCAGGCGCCCGATGGTGCCAAGGAACTGGCGGTCGGAGGCCAGGCCGCTGACCGCCTGCGCGACCGCCAGGGCGATGAGCTCCTGATCGCTGGCCTTGCCCTGCGGCCCGCAGCGAGGGGACGACGGCGCAGATGCGAACACAGACGCTGCGATGACGAGGGTCTCCAGGGAAGCGTCCATCTCGTGCTCCAATCACGAGGGGGTTGCCGAGCTGGAGACCCTCTTCGTACGTCGATGACCGCCTCCTGCCCAAGCGGACAACCCACATCAATCATCTAGGTGCCGCCTGGGTACATGCACCGCATGGACGCGACTGCCGACAGACTCCTTGCGCTGTTCGTCACGTACGGGTACGTCGTGGTGCTGCTCGGCGTGTTCCTCGACAACTTCGGCCTGCCAAGCTCCGGAGACGTCGTCGTCGTCCTGGCCGCTTCGCTCGCGCAACGCGGCGACCTCGACGTGTGGGCGGTCGTCGTCGTGGCTCTTGCGGCTGCCGTGGCGAGCGACCACACGCTGTACTGGATCGGGCGCCGGGGCGCGCGCGGCGTCTTGGGGCGGTTCATGGAGCGCCCCTGGATGGCGAGCGCCCTCGCCGCCGGCGAGCGGTTCTTCGCGCGACACGGCCCGAAAGCGCTCCTCATGGCCCGCTTCCTCGCCGCCGTGCGCACCGAAGTGACGTTCGCCGCGGGGGTCAGTGCGATGGCCTACCGGGAGTTCACGCTCTACGATCTCCTGAGCGCTGTCCTCTGGCTCGCCGTCCTCGTACCGCTCGGCTATTTCTTCGGCGTCGAGGCCGAGCGGGTGTTCGGTGGCTACACCACTGCGCTGCGGGTGCTGCTTGCCGTCGTAGCGGTCTACGCTGCGGTTCGACTCTTCTTGTGGCTTGTCAAGCGGCGTCGCGGAGCGTCACTCGACGAACGTTCGCGTGGCGGTTGAGGCACGGCTCGCCGCCGCGTCCGCGCGACCCGCCTGTTGCTATAATCTCGCGACCCTCGGCAAGGAGCGGGCATGTTCAGCAAGGTCCTCATCGCCAACCGCGGCGAGATCGCGATCCGCGTCATCCGTGCCTGCAAGGAACTCGGCGTGAGTACGGTCGCGGTCTACTCGGAGGCCGACGCGGACTGCCTTCACGTGCGCTTCGCCGACGAGAGGGTGTGCATCGGCCCGCCGCCGGCGGCGCAGAGCTACCTCGTGATGGCGGCCCTCATCCAGGCAGCTCTGCAGACCGGGGCCGAGGCCATCCACCCCGGCTACGGGTTCCTCGCCGAGCGTGCCGAGTTCAGCGCTCTCTGCCGCGAGCAGGGCATCAAGTTCATTGGGCCCAGCCCGGAGTCGATCGACCTCATGGGCGACAAGGCGGCGGCGCGCACGACGATGACCGCCGCCGGCGTGCCCGTCACCCCCGGCTCCGACGGCATCGTCGAGGATATCGCTGAGGCGGAGGCGGTGGCGTGCCGCATCGGTCTGCCGGTGATGGTCAAGGCGTCGGCCGGCGGCGGCGGCAAGGGCATCCGCATCGTCAAGGACGCCTCCGAGCTGGCCGCCGCGGTGCGTCAGGCTCAAGGCGAGGCCGAGGCGGCGTTCGGCAACGGCGCCGTGTACGTCGAGAAGTACATCGGTGCACCGCGGCACATCGAGATCCAGGTGCTGGCTGACGGCAAGGGCCACGGCATCCATCTCGGCGAGCGCGACTGCAGCATCCAGCGGCGCCATCAGAAGCTCATCGAAGAGGCGCCCTCGCCGGCCGTCACGCCGGAGCTGCGGCGGCAGATGGGCGCCGCCGCCGTGGCCGCTGCCGTGGCGGCTCACTATGAGGGCGCCGGCACCGTGGAGTTCCTTCTCGACAGCGACGGCAGCTTCTACTTCATGGAGATGAACACGCGCGTGCAGGTCGAGCACTGCGTCACCGAGATGGTCACCGGCATCGACATCGTGAAGACCGGCATCCGCATCGCTGCCGGCGAGGGGCTGCTCATCACCCAGGAAGAGGTCAGGGTGCGGGGCCACGCCATCGAGTTCCGTATCAACGCCGAGGACTCGGAGGCGGAGTTCATGCCGTCACCGGGCCTCGTCACCAAGTGGGTGCCGCCGGGAGGGCCGTGGGTGCGCTTCGACAGTCACGTGTACCAGGGCTACGTGGTGCCGCCGTTCTACGACAGCCTGCTGGGCAAGCTCGTCGTCTGGGGGCGCGACCGCGAGGAGTGCCTCGCGCGCTCGCGCTGGGCCCTGGAGCAGTTCCTCGTCGACGGTGTGAAGACGGTGATCCCGTTCCACCGTCTCGTCCTCGAGCACCCGCTGTTCATCGCCGGCGACGTGAACACGCACTTCATCGAGGACCATCTGGTCTGAAGGGCGGCGGCGACCACCGGGGCCGAGGGTCTCAGGCGACCGTCGGCTCCGCGGAGACGCCGTAGCCGGCGGCGGCGATCTGCGCCAGCAGCCGCTCCGCCGCCG
>JAPLCM010000117.1 GCA_026392275.1 Actinomycetota bacterium
GTGTCGGTCCAGGTGAGCTGGTAGTGGCTGTTGACCGTCTGCCACACGGCCAGCGGCGTGAGCAGCACGACGCTGCCGAGGCAGAAGAAGAGCGCGAAGGTGGAACCCCGTACGCCTTGGCCCATGCTCTTGATGAGCATCATCGCCGCGGCGAACATGAGCCCCGCGAGGAGGCCGAAGATGATGCCGAGGATGCTGGTCCGCCCCTCACCCAGCATGAGGCCCGGCAGCACGAGCAGCGTCATGCCGCCGGCGGCGACCGCCACGGCCACCATGTCGATCGCCTGGCGCCGCGTGTGGAGTACCGAAGGAGCAAGCAGCGCGACGAAGACCGGCGCCATGTACTCGAGCGAGATGCCCACCGTGACGTTGGCCAGGCGGATCGAGGCGAAGTAGAACATCAGCTCGAGGGCCACCACGAAACCGACGACGATCATGCGGCGGAAGTACCCGGAGCGGCGCACCTCAGCGATGCCGCCGGTCTTCAGAAAGAGCACCCCGAGGACGATGCCGGCCAGCGCCATGCGCAGCACGACCAGCAGGCTGGCCGGCATCGTCGATACTTGGACGAGCGTCGCGGACGTGCCCAGGATGAGCGACGCGACGCCGATCTCGGCGTAACCGCGGAGGCGGTGGTCAGTGAGGGGTGGGCCTACGGTGCCCCCCTCGCCGACTGCACTTCGTCGGTCAATCGCCGGCGAAGCCGAGGCGACCGGCGAAGACATCCAGGAACCGCTTGTCGGTGGCCAGGTCGAGGAACTCGATGCGGTCGCGCAGGCGGGCCATGCTCCGGCGCGCCCTGACGTCGATGAGAGCCATCTGGGCGCCCACCCCAGCCGCGTTGCCAACGAAGGCAACGCGGCCTTTGGCCACGGGGGGGAACAGGCCGAGGGACTGTGCGGCGTCGAGGTCGAGGTAGTTGCCGAAGGCGCCGGCGATGTACACGCGGTCGAGCTCCTCGACGGCAACGCCGAGGGTGTCGAGCAGCAGTTCCCAGCCGCTGTGGATGGCGCCCTTGGCGAGCTGCAGGCTGCGTACGTCGTGCTGCGTGAAGACGATGTCGCCGTGCGGACCGGCGGTGACGAGGTACTCGCGGCCCTCCTCGCCGGCACGCACACGAGGGTGCTCCTGCATGCGGCCGCTCTTGTCGACGACGCCGGCGTGCACGAGCCCGGCGAGCAGGTCGACCACGCCGGAGCCGCAGATGCCGATCGGCTCGGCGCCGGCGATCGTCTTGATGTGGGTGGCGTCACCGTGCCGGGTGATGCGCACGCGCTCGATGGCGCCGGCGACGGCCTTCATACCTTGGCGGATCTGGTAGCCCTCGAAGGCGGGGCCGGAGGCACAGCTGGTGACCGTCACGCGGCCCTCGCGGGAGAGCGCGATCTCGGTGTTGGTGCCGATGTCGATGGCCATGCACGGGCGCTTCTTGCCGGCCAGCCGCGTGGCGGCGATGACGGCCAGCGCATCCGAGCCGACGAAGCCGGCGATGGGCGGCGGGAAGTGCACGCCGCCGTCCGGGTTCATGTCGAGGCCGAGCTCACTCGCGCGCAGCGTGAGCGGCTCGGCTGCGGCGGGCGCGAACGGCGCCTGCCCCAGACCGACCGGCGAGAGGCCGAGCGCCAGGTGATGCATGGCGGTGTTGCCGACCACGGTCATGTCGCAGACGCGGTCTGCACGGATGCCCTGGCGCTCGTACAGCAGCTTCAGGTCGACGTTGATGCCCTCGCGCACAGCCTGGGCCAGCGCCGCCGTCTCGTCGTGCTGAGCCGCGTGCGCGATGCGCGAGATGACGTCCTCGCCGTAGCGCATCTGTGGGTTCTCAACGGCCTCCTGGTCGATGAGGACGCCGCGCGTGAGGTCGAACAGGTAGACGATGACCTTGGAGGTGCCGACGTCGACCGCGGCTCCGTAGAGCTCGGGCGCGTGATCGTCGGCGGCGCGCACGTCGATCACGCGCCTGCCGTACACCGTGGCGACGACACGCCAGCGCCCATCGCGGAGCGTCTTGGGGAGGCACGTGAGCACCTTCAGCGGCATCTCGACGCCGCCGAGGGCCTCGTCGAAGCGCTCCAGGTCGGAGCGCGCGTCAGCGAGCGTCGGCGGCGTCAGCTCGACCACCCGGGTCACCACCGCAGGATGCGCGTCCCCGTGACGCAGCTTGGAGGTGGTGAGGATGCGGCGCTGGCCGGCGGTGCCGCGCACCTCGATGCTGACGCGCGCCGAGCGGGGGTACGCCTGGCAGGCCAGGCGCCAGCCCTCGGCGCGCAGTTTCTCGGAGATGCGCTTGAGCTCGCGCTCGGTGGGCGCCGTGAGCTCGCCGGAGCCGAGACGGACCAGGCACTTGCCGCAGGTGCCGCGCCCCGCGCAGTCGGTGGGGATCTCGACGGCCGCGCGCATGAGACCCTCGAGCAGCGTCTCCTGCTCGGCGACCCGTAGGGTCAGCCCGATGGGCTCGACGAAGACTCTCGGCATGCCGGCCGCCTCAGACCTTGGCCGGGCCGAACACGTCGGCCATGCGGTTCTTGCGGTCGACGACCTTCTGCATGCGCGCCGCCCACACGTCCTGGATGGTCGGCTCGACGGTGTCAAAGAGGCCGGCTACGCCGAGCCGCTGCTTCTCGTTCTCGCAGCCCTCGCAGTGGCACTCACCCTCCACGTAATCCTTGGGCTCGGTGTACTTGCTGATCACGCCTTCGTAGTTGCGCAGGATGATCTGGTGCGGGGCCTGGCTGATGACGTAGTTGGGGAACACCGGTGTCTTCCCGCCGCCGCCGATAGCGTCGATGATGTAGGTCGGCACGCCGAAGCCGGTCGTGTGACCGCGCAGGCTCTCGTAGATCTCGATGCCCTTGGCCACGCTGGTGCGGAAGTGAGCCGTGCCTTCGGCGAGATCGCACTGGTAGTAGTAGTAGGGCTTGACGCGATACTCGAGCAGCCTGTGCGAGAGCTTCTTCATCACGTTGGCGCAGTCGTTGACGCCGCGCAGCAACACGGTCTGGTTGCCCATAGGAATGCCGGCATCGTTCAGCCGGTCGCAGGCGAGCTTGCTCTCGGGGGTGAACTCCTTGGGGTGGTTGAAGTGGGTGTTGAAGTAGAGCGGGTGGTACCTGCTCAGCATGGCGACCAGTTCGGGCGTGATGCGCTGCGGGCAGACGACCGGCATGCGGCTCCCGATGCGGATGATCTCGACGTGCGGGATCGCGCGCACGCGACGGATGATGTCCTCGAGTCGATCGTCGCCGAGCACCAGCGGGTCACCGCCGCTGATGAGCACGTCGCGGACCTCGGTGGCGCGCTCGATGTACTTGATCGCGTTGTCGATCTCGGTCTTGGCGACGATGCCCTCCGAGCCACCCACCAGGCGCCGGCGCGTGCAGTGCCGGCAGTACATGCTGCACATCTCCGTGACCAGGAAGAGTACGCGGTCCGGGTAGCGGTGCGTGATGCGCGGCGTCGGTGAGTCGAAGTCCTCGCTCACGGCGTCCTTGAGGTCCTCGTGATGGATGACCAGTTCCGCCGGCGAGGGCGCGGCCTGCATACGCACCGGGCAGCGCGGATCGTCGGGGTCCATCAGCGAAGCATAGTAGGGAGTCACGCTGACGCGGAACTTGCCCATGCAGGCGTCGAGGCCGGCGCGCTGCTGGTCGGTGAGGTTGAGCACCTGCTCGAAGTCGGCAGTAGTCGTGAGGCGATTGCGCATCTGCCAGCGGTAGTCGCTCCACTCCTCGTCGCTGACGTCCTTGAAGAGCGGTATGTCCTTGTAGCTCCTGGTCATCGTCTGTCTCCTTCTCGTGAGGCCCCTGAGTCGCTCACGTTCCCTGTGATCACGGCGGCTGGGCGCCGGCGGCGTGGCCGCTCCGGCGTCGGCGCATCAGATGTCCGGGGCGGCGCCAGGACCGACGCCGCAGGCCCTTCTCAGCCGGCCCCTCACTGCGGCGCCGCGGCGATGATACGAGCCAGCGTCTCCGTGACTGCGTCGCCGAGCGGGAGCACCTGGTGCTCGGCAAGATGCGTGTCGGCCAGCTGCGACGCCGTCTCGTAGGCGCCTTCCTTGCCCGACTCGACCCAGGCGTCCCACATGCTGCGGTCGAGCAGCCGCGGTCGCCAGACGTCCTTCATGTGCCGGCGGGTGTGGCGCTGCCCCAGGAAGTTGCCGCCGCTGCCGACCTGTTTGATCGCGTCCATGGCGATGGTCTCCTCGTCCACCATGACCCCGGCGACGATGCGCGCGTTCCACGAAAAGATCTCCGAGTCCATGATGAGCTGCTGGGCACTGAAGACGCTGCCGCCGCCAAGCGTGCCGGCGCCCGCCGTGAGATCGGCGCCGGCGGCCATGGTGCTGAGCGCAGCGAAGGCATTCTGCGTGCACGCCTGCCAGTCGGGCTCGTGGCTGCCGGTGGTCATGCCGACGGCGCTCACGGGTAGCCCGATGTGCGCGGCCAGCTGCGTCGCGGCGATCTGGAACATGGCGGCCTCGAGGCTGCCTGCCGCCAGGCCGGCGATCGCCGGGTCGGCGACGTAGAAGAAGGGCGCGCCGGCGACCGTCGCCTGGACGGCGGCGCAGGCGGCCAGCACGCCGGCATGATGACGCACCAGCGCCGCGGCCAGATCGGCTGGGTCTGCCGGGCCGGCGCCGGGCACGGCGACGATGCCCACCGGCAGGCCGGCGCGGGCGAACACCGCGGCGGCGCCCAGCGCGTCGGCGCCGCCGCACAGGCTGACCGGAGGCCGGCCGCGAAGCTCCACCTCGGAGCCTGCCACGGCGATCGCCATACGCAACACGGTGCGCGCCTCGTCGGCGGACCGCAGCGTCGTGAGCTGCACGTGCTTGCTGGTCGCCGCAAAGCAGCGCGCCAGGTCGGAGAGGAGCGTCTCGCCGACGGCGAGCACGGGCGGGCCGTAGACGACGGCCACCTCGGGCAACGCGTCGGCGAGCCGACAAGCTTCGTCGAGGTCGGCGGCGACCGCCGGGCGCGGGTCGTCGCCGCCGCGCGGACGCACGAGCCTGGCAGGACCGCCGGTGCCCAGCCAGCAGTGCGCTGCTCCGAGCACCGTGTGGTGTTCGAACGCGCGGCCTCCGAGGACGATGGTGCCGGGGGCCAGCCGCGCCGCCTTTTCGGCGGCGGCGCCCTCGACGCCGAGCAGCTCCAGCGCGGCTGCGTGCACGCGACGCAGGTCGTCGCCGCCGAGGATCCCGAGCGCCAGCCTCGTGGGCGACGTCGTGATCGGGCAGAGTGCCGTCATCGGGGGCTCTCTCCGGCCTGCGTGAGTACAGCCTCGAGGCGCTGGCGTATCGAATCCTCCAGGGCGAACCCGCGCGGAGCCTCGCGGAGCGCCGCCGTTTGGATCTGCACGCGCTCCTTGAGCGTCGTGGCCCCAGCCGTCCGCCAGCGTTCGTAGGCGTTGCGGTCCAGCAACGACGGCTGCCAGAAAGCACGATGATGACGGCGCGTGTAGTCGCGCCCCAGGTGGCTGCCGCCGGGGCCCACGGCGTCGATCTCGTTGAGCGCCAGCGCCTCGTCGTCGACACCCACCTCGACGAGCAGGGCGCGGGCGTACCCCACAAGCTCGTCGCCGAGGACGATCGTCTGGTAGCTGCTCTGCATGCCGCTCTCGAGGTAGCCGACGTCGTGGAGCAGGGTGGCGCGGCTCAACGCGCCGAGCACGGCCGTGATACCGGCTTCGGCAGCCCACTGCTCGTCGAAGCACTTGGCGTCGGCGACCCCGGCGTAGGCGAAGCTGGGAAGGCCGTAGAAGCGCGCCAGATCGGTGGCCGCGGCGTTGCCGAGAAAGTGCTCGGGGGCGGCGTAGACATCCACGGCGGTGCGCATGTCGAAGGCGCCGCAGCCGACTCCGTAGACGAACGGCGCGCCGCTCCTTGTGAGCTGGTGCACGACGAGGCCGCTCAGCGTCTCGGCGTTGCCCACGGCGATGGTCGCGGCGATGGAGGCCGGCGCCGTGGTGCCTGCGGCCGGCGCCGGCGCGTAGACGAGCGGGATGTCGAGCTCGGCGCAGGCCTGGACCTTGTCCAGCGCCTCCGCCGAGTGCACAAGCGGCGGGTTGGGCATGGCGTAGCAGGCGAAGCTGCGGGCCTCGCCGCACAGGGCGGCCATGTCACGCATACGGCGCAGGCTGACGGCGTCGTGCGCCGTGGTGAGCAGCGGCTTGCCGGTGCCGGTAAGCATGGCGGCGAACTGCGCCAGGTCGCCGGCCTGCGCGGGAACGTCGCTGGGCAGGCCCATGCTCATCACGAAGTCGATGTTGGGCAGCTTCTCGGCGAGGGCGGCCATGCCTTCGACGTCGACCTTCGTGGTCTGCCGCCGCTCCCCCGAATCCGGGTCGGTGACGTAGACGCAATCCGACCCGGTGCCGAAGAAGCTGTTGCCGTCGGCCAGCTCCAGCCCGCCGGGCTCCCCGCGGCGGGCGTGGCCGTGACCACCGCCGTCGGCGGCGCGCGCCTTCAGGGCGAAGCGGCGCGGCGCGGTCTCAAGGGCCTTGTCGACGAGCGCCGCCGGGATGCGGGCGCGCGTGCCGTCGAGGCGCGCGCCCGCGCCCGCCAGCAGTTCGCGGGCGCCCTCGTGACGCACCTCCACGCCCGTCTCTTCGAGTAGCGCGAGGGTGGCCTCGTGCACCCGCCAGCAGGCGGCGTCGTCCCAGACGATGAGGCGGGCGGCGGGCACGTCAGGGCCTCGCCGTCGCGGCGTCGCGCGGGCGCCCGGGGTTTGTCCGCCGGCGGGCCGGCATCAGGCGCCCGCCAGCTCCTTGTCGGCGCGATCGACGATCGCGCGCAGCTCCAGGACCACGTCCTCGGGCAGCGGTTCAGGAGCGTGATTCTCGAGGATGTCGTCGGCAATCGCGGTGGCCTTGTGCAGAGCCCCCTTCTTGCCCTCGCGCAGCCAGGTGTCGAAGGGGGTGCGATCCCACACGTTGGGGCGCCAGATCTCCTTCATGTGTGCCCGGGTGTGCTTCTCGGCGAGGTACGTGCCGTTGGGGCCGACCTTCTTGATCACGTCCAGGGCCAGGGTCTCGTCGGTGACCTCGATTCCTCCGGCCACCTTCTGCACGATGGAGTAGATCTCGCTCTCCATCACCATGTGCGGGTAGCTGAGGATCTTGGATCCGTTGAGCAGGCCGGCGCCGTTCATCAGGTCGGCGCTGCTCATCACGCTGGCGAAGGTGCTGAGGGAGTCGTCGATGGCGGCCTGCCAGTCAGGCTCCTTGGCGCCGGTTGCCATGGTGCCCATCGCCATTGGAAGGCCGTAGTAGTGCGCCAGCTGGGTGCTGGCGGCGGCGAGCAGGTAGTCCTCGGGCGAGCCGCCGGTGTACCCGCCGGTCTTGAGGTCGATGACGCTCGGTGC
>JAPLCM010000324.1 GCA_026392275.1 Actinomycetota bacterium
ACGTCGCCCACGGCGATGGACACCCCGGCGGTCCGCAGCAGGCTGTCATCGGCGGCGGAATCGCCGCAGGCCACGACTCGCGCGAGGGGCACGCCGAGGTGCGTCGCGACCAGTCTTAGTCCTTCGCCCTTGTCCGCGGAGGCGGGCACGATGGCGACGGTCCCGCCGCCGGCGCGCTCCAGGCGGATGCTGGGACCCCGGGAGGCGGCGAGGGCGGGGAGGGCGGCCGCGCAACGGGCCGGATCGCCGGACAGCACGAGACGGGTGATGCCGGCTGGGGCCGCGAGTTCGAGCGCCACGCCGGAGGCGGCCGGCGCGAGCTCGCAGCGCACGTCGCCGACGTACAGCGTGACCGAGAGGCCGAGGCTCGGAGCGTCGCGGACGATACCGGAGACGACGTGGCCGGGGATCGTCAGGTGCCTGAGCCACTCGCCCGTGGCCGCGTCGACGACCAGCGCCCCGTGGAAACACACGTAGGCGACGGGGTCGGCGCGAAGGGCTGCGACCGCTTTCGCGGCCCCGTGAAGAGGACGCCCGGTGCAGACCACCAGCCGTGCGCCGCGCGCGCCGAGGTCCTCGAGCGCCTCGGCGATCCCGAGCGCCGGTACGCCGGCGGCGGTCAGCAGGGTGCCGTCGAGGTCGCAGGCCAGGAGCGCCCGTACCGCAGGCGGAGCGCTCATCGCGCCAAGCCGGGCGTGCCCGCGGCCTCCGCCGGCGCGCCGCCGGCGAGGATTGCGGCCAGCGACCGGCCCGCAATTGACTCGATGCGCGCGGCGATGAGTCGTGCGGCCGCGAGCCGTGTCCGGGCAGCGGCGAGCGCGTCGGGATCGCCCGCGAAGCGGGCCGCGGCGCGCTCGTCCTTGCCGTCGAGGTCGGTGGTCTGGCTGCCGACCGTCAGCTTGTCGGCGAGATACAGCACCTCGCGCTCGCCGGGCAGGTCGGAAGGCGGTCCGGGCAGCCGCATGTGGTGGCGGACGACAGCGGCGACCCGCGGGTAGCCCTCGGCGTCGAGCACGGCCGCGCCCGCCTCGGCGTGCGCGGGAGCCGCGCGGGCGACGTCGTGGAGGAGAGCGGACGCCTCGAGCAGTCGCAGGTCGAGGCACGCGCCGGAGGTCCGCAGCGCCGCCCCAAGACGGCGCGCGACGTCCGCGACCACCTCCGAGTGGGCGATCACCGGCGCCGGCGTCCCCAGGCGCGCAAGCAGCTCGCGGCATGCTTCCGGGCCGGGGATGCGCTCCCGAGCGGCCAGTATCGAAAGGCGGTCGTGCGCCGCCGCGTCGTCCATATCGAGGAGCACATTGGGATCGTCGACCGGTACGTCGCGAGCCCCTGTCCCTGCGCGCGCGAGCAGCTCCTGGAGGCCGCCCTCAGGCTCCTCCGCGAGGATCGCGGCGCGCAGCGCGACGGGCACCAGAGGAGGGTGCCCCCGCACAGCATCGTGGGCGGGGTACGCGACGCACGGAGCGGGCCAGCAGCCCCAGCGTCTCGCTACGGACCAGCGCGCAGTCCACCGGGTGCACGAAGAAGGCGCGCACGTCCGCAGGCAGCGCGCGCACCCCGCAGCGGACCGACGAGTACATGCCGTCCTCGAAGCCACGGTTGACCACGTGGTGCACGCCGTGCGCGTCCAGGAGGGGCGCGACGCGCTCGGCGCCGAAGCCGAGCACGACGATGGCCTCGAGGCCCGCGTCGCGGTAGGAGCCAGCGACCCAGAGCACCGCGGCAACGCCGTCCAGCGGGAGCAGCGGCTTGAGCTCCCGCATGCGTGACGAGAGCCCCGCCGCCAGGATGACCCCGGCAAGGGCGGCGGCGTTCAATCCGCGATCGCCGCCCGCACGCGGATGAGCTCGGCGGCGATGCTTACGGCCAACTCCGCCGGGGTCTCCGCCGCAATGGCGACGCCGATCGGCGAGAAGACCCGCGCCAGATCGGCGGCGGAGAAACCGTCCTCCGTGAGCGCCCTGAAGATCTTCTCGCGCTTGGAGGCGCTGCCCATGAGGCCGATGTAGCTCGCCTCCGTGCGCAGCGCCTGCTCCAGCACCGAGAAGTCGTGGGCATGCCCGCGCGTGACGATGACCACGAAGCTGCGAGTGGTGATGGTCAGCCCCGCGAAGGCCGCATCGAAGGTCTCGAGCCGGACCACGCGGGAGGCAGCCGGAAAGCGCTCCGGGGCAGCGAACTCGGGTCGATCGTCGAGGACCACCACGTCGAAGCCCACGGCGGCGGCCACCGGCGCCAGCGCCTGGGCGACGTGCCCGGCGCCGCAGATCACGACAGTCGTCGGCGGCAGCAACGCCTCGACGCACACCGACCTGCCGTCCGGAACCGCGGCCGATCCGTGGACGGCGCTCTTGCCGGCCAGCGCGCGCAGCTCCGCCGGCGCGCAGGGCAGCTCACCCAAGGGCTCGGCGCCCTCCTGGAGCAGGCAGTAGCTCACCGCGGTGGAGCCCGGTTCCGCGGCGAAGAACGTGCAGAGCCACGCCGCGCGGCCGTCTGCGCGCGCCTGCGCAGCGGCGCCCAGCAGCGTGCGCAGATCGCTGTCGCCAGCCGGCACGAGGGCGATAAGCACGGCCGCGTGCCCCCCGCAGATCATGGTCGGCCCCGAGACCGACTGGCCCGTGAGCTCCACGGCGCTCACGAGCGAGCGCCCCGCGGCGATGGCCTCCGCCGCCGCCCGCATCATGGTCGCTTCGAGCAGCCCTCCGCCGATGGTGCCGGCGATGGTGCCGTCCGGGCGGACGAGCATCTGCGCCCCAGCGGCCCGCGGCGTGGAGCCCTGCTGCACGACGAGCGTGACGAGGGCGAAGGGCCGGCCGGCCTCCAACAGACTCAGCGCCTCGTGCAGGATCTCACGCATGTGTCAGCCGGCCGCCGGTAGCCGCACCGTGAACACGGCCCCGCCCTCGGGGCCGTCGGCGGCCTCGATGCTGCCGCCCTGGGCCTCCACGAGCCCGCGGGCGATGGCGAGGCCCAAGCCGACGCCATGCGTGCCACGCGCCGCCTGCGAGCGGTAGAAGCGCTCGAAGATGAAGGGCAGGTCGACGGGGTCGATGCCGGGGCCGCTGTCGGCGACCGTCAGAGTGGCCGCGGAGCGGCCGGAGTCGACGGCCAGCACCACGCGCCCGCCCTGCGGCGTGAACTTGAGCGCGTTGTCAAGCAGGTTGGCGGCGACCTGAAGCAGCCGGTCGCGGTCGCCCTTGACCACGGCTGCGGCCAGGTCGCCGTCGAGCGCCACGCCCTTCGAGACATACGCCGTCTCGGCGTGCGCGATGGCATCGCGCCCCACCTCGGCCAGATCGAGCTTCTCGTGCTCCACGCTCACGTCTTCGCTCTCCAGCTCGTTGAGGCTGCGAAGCGCGCCGAGCAGGCGCCCCAAGCGCTCGACCTCGGCGCCGATCACGCGCAGGTTCTCGGGCGTGGCCGGCAGCACGCCGTCTTCAAGGGCCTCGATGCGCGACTGGATGGTGGCCAGCGGCGTGCGCAGCTCGTGCGAAAGGTCAGCCGTCATGTCGCGGCGCCACTGCTCGTCGCGCGCCAGCCGGTCGGCCATGGCGTTGAAGGCCGTAGCCAGCGCGCCCACCTCGTCGTCGGCGCGCGGCGACACGCGCACCGCGAGGTTGCCGCCGGCGACGTCCTCGGCCGCGTCGGTGAGCTCTTCGAGCGGCCCGGTGATGCGGCGGCTGACGAACAGACTGATGAGGAAGGCGAGCGCAGCCGCCACGAGCCCGGCGATCACGAGGTTGCGGGTGAGCGCGCTCTGGTACGCCGACTCGGCGACGGCCCGCGCGTTGCGCGGCGCATAGATCTCGGCGGTGCCGACATCCTGACCGTCGACCTCCAGAGGGTAGCTCTGCACCTCGAACTCGTCGCGGCTCAGCGTTGTGGTCTGCGGGGCGGGCGTGGCGCCGGAGGCGCCGGCCCCGCCGCCCATCATCCCATTGCCGCTCCCCATCATGCCGCCGCCCATCATGCCTCTGCCCATGTGCCGGCCCTGCACCGTGAAGAGGAGCTGCCCCTGGGGCGAGTACACGGCAACGTCGACGTTGTTGAGGAGGGCGATCTGGCTGAGCGCGTAGACCGACGCGGCGTCCCAGCCGTCGGGGGGCTTGTAGGTCTGTGTGAGAGCCTTCACGACCGCCTCGTTGCGGGAGCGCTGCACCTCGCTCAGGTAGGTATCGAAGCGACGGCCGCCCGACACGAAGACGATCACGGCCACAACGACGATCGCCAGCAACGCCACGAGCGCATGCGTGAGCGCCAGGCGCAGCCGCAGGCCGCGCCTCACTTCTGCTCCTCGGCGAACGCATAGCCGCGCCCGTACACGGTGAGTATCAGGCGTGGATCGCGCGCGTCCTCGCCCAGCTTGTGGCGGAGGTTCTTGACGTGCGCGTCGATGGTGCGCTCGTACGCCTCGTACTGGTAGCCCTGCACCTTGTCGACGAGCTCAAAGCGCGTGTACACGCGCCCCGGAAAACGGGCCAGGGTCTGCAGCAGTCGGAACTCCGATTCGGTGAGGTCGACGGGCGCTCCGTCCAGGGTGGCGCGCCGGCGGGCGCTGTCGACGACGAGCCGCCCGCCGGCGCGCTCCAGCACGTCGGCCTGGGGCCGCTCGTCGCTGCGCGCCCGGCGCAGCAGGGCGCGCACGCGCGCCGTGAGCACGCGCGGGCTGAAGGGCTTGGTGAGGTAGTCGTCGGCGCCGAGTTGCAGTCCTGTGACCAGGTCTTCCTCACCGTCCTTCGCGGTCAGCATGATGATGGGCACGTCGGACGTGGCGCGGATGCGACGGCACACGTCTTCCCCGGCCATGCCGGGAAGCCCCAGATCGAGCACCACGAGATCGGGGCGGCGGCGGGCGAAGTCGGCCAGAGCGTCCTCGCCCGTCTCCGCCCGCACGACCATGTGCCCTTCGCGCTCCAGATAGCTTTGCACCACCTCGGCGATACGCGCCTCGTCCTCGACCACGAGGATGCGGGTGGGGGTACTCATGGGTCCATCTTACCCGCTGTCTGATAGGATGCACGGCACGCCGAAGGAGGATCACCCTGCCCAACCTCAAGGTGTATCGAGCCGCCTGGGTCGTGGCACTCATCCTCGTCGTGATCTCACTGTTCACGTTGGGCAGACCCGACACCCCGAAGCTCAGCCTCGAGCCCGTGTCGTTCGACGGCGAGCAGGCAGCCGCGGATCTGCGCACCATTGTCACCGACTACCCCCAGCGCGTCGCCGGCACCGACCCCGACAACCAGATGGCGCTGTGGGTCTTGCAGCAGTTCAAGCGGGCCGGCCTCGAGACACACATCGACGGCTTCGCGGCAACGATCAACGGCGAGGACGTCGCCCTGCAGAACATCTGGGCGCTCTCCAGCGGCGATTCCGCGGGCACGATCCTCGTGATCGCCAATCGCGACGCGCCTCCCCTTGCCACGCAGGGCGCCAACGACAACGCCTCCGGGGTCGCTGCGCTGCTCGAAGTGGCGCGGTCGTTCACGGTGACCGCGCACGACCACTCCATCGTCTTCCTGTGCACGAGCGGCGACGCCTATGGCGCCCTGGGGGCGCGGCGCTTCGCGGAGGATCACGAGATCGACGACCTGTACGCCGTGATCGCGCTTCGCGAGGTGGCGACGCGTGACACCGCGGGCATCGGCCTCGACGGCTGGAGCCCTGCGCCCAAGGTGGCACCGCCCTGGCTGTGGCTGCTCACGGCGCCGGCCGCCCGCGTGAACGCCAACCTGCAGGTACTGCTGCCCACAGTGCCGGCCCAGGTGCTGCGCCTCGCGGTGCCCACGAGCTCGGGCAGCCAGGGGCCCTTCGTCGCGCGCGGCATACCCGGTATTACCGTCTCGGCAGCGGGTCCCGCAACGCCGCCGCAACGCGACACCCTCGACAACGTTTCCACGGAGACGCTCACCAAGGTCGGCAGCACGGTGCAGGCGATGATCATGGCGATCGACGGCACGACAAGCCCGGGGGCGCGCAGCGGAGGCACGATCTTCCTCACCCGCAGCCGCACCTTGCCCGGCGGCTCTCTGGCGCTGATCCTGGCGGCATTTCTCCTGCCCCTGGCCGGCGTGACCGTCGACCTGTTCGCGCATTGCCGGCGCGCGCGCATCAAGGTCCGCCCCGCCGTGATGCGCTCGGTACTGCATCTGTTGCCTTGGCTGGTGCTGCTCGCAATCATCTATCTGGCCAATCTGCTGGGCCAACTGCCGCACAGCCCGGGCGCCGTCATCCCGCCGTGGTCTTACGTCGTCGACAACCCCCGCTACCTGCGGGTGGTGATCCTCGTCGCCTTGCTCGTCCTGGCCTACGGCTATGCGGTAGCCGTCGCCCGGCGTCTCGGGCGGCGCATGGCCACCGACCCCCGGGCCACGATCTTCAGCGCCCACGTGTTCCTCGTGCTGGTCGCCGTCGTGGCGCTGCTGATCAACCCCTACACCGTGCTGCTGGTGCTGCCCGCCGCCATCATCTGGCCCCTGACGAAACCCGGCGGCTGGGCGCGCTCGATCCTGCCGGCTTACGTGGGGCTGATCATGATCCCGATCGTGCTCGTCTACTACGCGACGCTGCTGGGGATCGGATGGAAGGTCTGGTGGTACTTCTTCCTGCTGCTCGAGAATCGCACCATTCCCGCAGCGGCGGTTCTGCTGGGCGTGCTGTTCCTTTCCACCGCCGGCATCCTGGCGCACACCATGCATGAGCGCGGCCTGTCCCCGGGCGCGCTCACCTGGCCGGCCATCGACCGGCGGAGCCCGAACCGCATGAGCGACGAGGAGTGGGCCGCCGGTCTCGGGCTGGAGTCGCCACGCCGGCGGCGCCGAGCAAGCCGGCAACGCAAGCGGCCGCCGCGGCGGCCGGCCAGGCGCTGATCCGTACGAACGACGGGGGCGGGCGCCTGCGGCGCCCGCCCCCGTCAAGGTCAGCGGGTTCGCGCGGAGCCGCGCGGAGCGCTCAGTACTCTTCCTGAGACAGCGATTCGTCGATGGTGCTCTCGAGCTCGCCGTCCAGCTCTACGTCGTGGCCCTTGGGCACCGGCTTCTCCCCGCTGTCGCGTGAGAGAAGGGCCGACTCGCCGCTCATCATGGCGTCGAACGCCTTGGCCTTGAGACGGGCGCGCGTCTCTTCGATGCGGCGCCGCATCTCGGCTTGATTGATGGTGCCGTCCTCGCGCGCCGCGGAATCGTCTTCGGCGGCGCGCTCCGCGACCACCGGTTCCGCGACCACCGGTTCCGCGACCACCGGTTCCGCGACCACCGGTTCCGCGACCACCGGTTCCTCTGCCGCGGGCTCCTCGACCACCGGTTCCTCTGCCGCGGGCTCCTCGGCCGCGGGTTCCTCGGCCATCGGTTCCTCGACGACGGGCTCCTCCAGGATGGGCTCCTCGGCCGCGGGTTCCTCGACCGCGGGTTCCTCGGCCATCGGTTCCTCGACGACGGGCTCCTCCAGGATGGGTTCCTCGGCCGCGGGTTCCGCGACCACGGGCTCCTCGACGACGGGCTCCTCGACGACGGGCTCCTCGACGACGGGCTCCTCCACGATTGGTTCCTCGGCCATCGGTTCCTCGACGACAGGCTCCTCGAGGATGGGTTCCTCGGCCGCGGGTTCCTCGACCGCAGGCTCCTCGGCAGCGGGTTCCTCGGCCGCAGGCTCCTCGACGACTGCCTCGGTGACCGGCGGCGCGAAGGGGTGAGCGATGTCCGCCTCAATGGCGGCCCGAGTCTCGTCGATGCGCTCCCGCAGATCCTCGGACGTCGCCGCTTCGGCGACCACAGGCTCTGCGGCTGCGCCGTCCTCCGTCATCTCGGGCTCGGCAA
>JAPLCM010000145.1 GCA_026392275.1 Actinomycetota bacterium
AAGTCTGTCAGAATCACCGTCGCAAGTCAGGCTGGGCATTGGGGCACGACGGTGGGCGCGGAGGTGTCGCCCAGCCGCAGCTAGCCAGCGCCGGAGTCATGCGGCCGCACCCTCGGGTGATCGCGCCGCAGCCAGAGGTCCGAGAAGGAGCCGCACGACATGACGAAGCATCTCATCGACAACGCCCACCTTCCCAAGACGGCAGAGTGGTTCGCCAAGTGCCAGGAGGTGATCGCCGGCGGCGAGTCGAGCTACGCGCGCCTCATCGGCACGCGGCCCATCGTCATGTCGCACGGCGACGGCGCCCACTTCTACGACGTTGACGGCAACCGCTACATCGACTGGTGCATCGGCTACGGGCCGATGATCTTCGGCCATCGGCCCAAGCCCATCCTCGATGCGATCGTCGCGCAGATCACGCAGGGCGGCATGCTGTACACGTTCCCGCACGAGCTCGAGTACGAGGTGGGGCGCAAGATCGTCCAGGCCGTGCCCGGCATCGATCAGGTGCGCTTTGCCAACTCCGGCAGCGAGGCCACGCAGGCGGCCATGCGTCTGGCCCGCGCTTACACGGGCAAAGACAGGATCCTCAAGTGGGAGGGGAGCAACAGCGGTTTCCTCGACTGCCACGCGTTCTCCCACGTGCCGGCGCTCGAGGCGGCGGGCACGGAGCGCTTTCCGCGCACCCTGCCGTCTGGGGCCGGCATCCCCAAAGCCGTCGAAGAGACCATTATCATCGGCTGCTTCAACGACCTCGACAGCGCCGAGACGATCATCAAGCGCAACCGCGATCAGCTGGCGGCGGTGCTCAGCGAACCCATCCTCGCCGACGCCGGCATCATCCCTCCCGAGCCCGGCTTTCTCGAGGGCCTGCGCCGCATCTGCAACGACAACGGCGTGCTGCTCATCTTCGACGAGATCATCACCGGCTTCCGCGTGTCGCTGGGCGGCGCCCAGGAGCTCTACGACGTCATCCCCGACATCACGTGCGTGGCCAAGGCGCTCGGCGGCGGCACCCCGGGCTCGGCGGCCTTCGGCGGCAAGAAGGAGATCATGGAGCTCGAGGGCCAGGGCGTGGTGCTGCACGGCGGCACCTACAGCGGCAACCCCATGACGCTCGCCGGCATGAACGCCACCCTCGACATCCTCATCAACGACCGCGAGCGCGTGTACGGCCACCTCAACACCATCGCCAACGCGATGGTGCAGGGCATGCGCGGCATCTTCGCCGAGAACGGCGTGCCCGCGTACATCAGCCAGGTCGGGCCCATGTGGCAAGTGTTCTTCGGGCACGAGGGCCCGGTCACCCGTTACCGTCAGGCCCGGGCCAGCGACACCCGGTTCTTCGGCATGCTGCAGACCGAGTGCCAGTCACGCGGCGTGTATTTCCACAACTGCAACTTCGAGCGTTTCTTCGCCTGCACCGCGCACACCCAGACTGAGGTCGACCGCAGCCTCGAAGTGATCGCCACGGCGACGAAGATCGTGAGAGACCGGCTGAGCACGCTGCCCGCCGGCGTCTGACGCCGGCAGCGAGCCGCAGGCGCCGGGCGCGGGAGGCCGAAGGGTCCCGCGTCCGCGTCTGCCCGCGGCGCTCAGCCCGCGGCGTACCTCGTGAAGCCCTGCTCCTCGAAGTGGGGATCGAGCCCCAGGTACTTGCGGATGCCCATGCGCCGCATGACCGTGAAGCTGACGCAGTCGACCAGGCTGAGGTGACGCCGCGCAGCCATCAGCACCAGGGACAGGCCGGTGGTGTGGTCCGCTTCGGTCACCCATATCGTGTCGATCATCGGAAGCATCTCGTCGATGAGGGTGCGCACGGCGTCGATGCCCAGTCGGCGTTGGACCAGGGCGATGGTCTCGACGACGACATAGTTGGTGGTCACGAACCCCGCGCAGTCGTCGATCCCGCTGCTCCAGGCAGAGAACGCCAGGTCGTGCTCGGCGTCCTCGGCGTCGAGCAGAGCGAACAGAGCGGACGTGTCGACGAAGACGGTCAATCGAGGATGGAATCGGCGAAGTACTCGTCGTGTCGGGCGGAGACATCGCCGAGGCCTGAATGAAAGCGGCCGCAGGCGGCCTTGGCCCTCGCCTTGCGCTCCTCGAGTGAAGGCTCCGGTCGCCGGTGTTCGAGGCGCTCATCCACCGCATCTCGCACGACGGCGGATATGGACATGTGGCGCTGCGCGGCTTCGCGCCTCAGCGCCTCGGCGCCTGCCTCCGTGAACTGGATCTGCATGCGGACCACGACGGACTCCTTGGTCATTATGATGGCATGGATACCAGTATGATGGTATGGAGCGCGATTGGCAAGGTGACAATGAGCACGCGGGGTGGGCCGAGCCGTCCCCGTCCCGCGTCGCGAGCGCGGGGCGGCAAAGCGCCGCCCGCCGTCAGAAGCTGAGCACCCAGAGTGCCTGGTAGGCGACCACAGCGGAGAAGACCCCGGCCAGCAACGCCGCCGCGATGAGCGCCGTGCTGTAGTGGCGCAGGCGCCAGAGGAGCAGGGCGCCGACGGTCACGATGCCGATCTTGAAGGCCACCGTCGGCACCGTCCCGGAGCGGAAGAAGTAGTCCATCACTCCGTTTGACTCCCTGGCGAACCCCAGCCACAGAGAATACCGCGTGAGCAGCAGGTCGGCGACGTTGAGGACACACAGTTCCACGAGGAGCCAGAGAAGCACCCTCATCCCCAGCGGGCCGAGCAGGGGCGTCCGGCGGTGCCTCCAGGCGGTCACCGGGGCGCCTGCGCCGTCTCGATCGTGCTGGTCTGCCCGCGCTGCATGAGCCAGGCGACCGTGTTACCGCCGGCCGCCGTGGAGAGCACGCGACCGGCGACGTCGCGCACGATGAATGAGGGGCCGCCACCGAGGCGGCGGCCCATGACTCGACTGCCGGTGGCCGCCGCGCGCTCTTCGGCCCAGACCACGAGATCGCCGTCGATCGACGGGGCCGCGGTGAGCGACGAGCCGTCATTCACCTCGGCGACGACGTCGGCGGCGCCGTCGTCCACGTTCTCAGCGACGACCCGGCCGCGCCCGCTCGCCGGGTCGGTCTCTGCCCATACGAGAGTACGGCCCGAGAGGTCGTAGCCGAGAAGGCGGGCGTTGGGCAGCGTCGCGGCAGGCACGATGGACCAGCGGCGGCCTCCACTGACATCGACGAGTGCCCATGCCGCCGGCATGCCCGCGGAACCCGTCCGCGTCGGCCATGTCACGAGATCGCCGTCGATGACGGGGATCCCGTATTCGGGCGCCACGGAGGTCTGCTCGCCGGTCGGGATGTCCACGGCGACGATGCCGGGAGCACCGTCACTCAGCGTGGTGCACCACGCTGCACGTCTTCCCGAGGCCGAGGGCAGCGACAGGACATCGCCCAGGGTGGCGAGTTGACGGCGCCGCCTCGTGGCCGAATCGTAGACCCACGCCGAAGCCTCGCCGGCGCTCGCGGCGCCCGCTTCGAACCACACCACGTAGCGCTGCGAGACGGCCGGGTCCCATGTTGACCGGGCCAGGGGGCCCGGACCCAGAAGCTTCAGCCGGCCGGAGCGCAGGTCCATGCGGACGATCAAGGGGCCGTTGGCCCACACCAGGGAGTCGCCGCCGAGCGCCAGGGCGCCGAGCGGGGTGCGCTGCGTCTGGACGACGAGCCATCCGCTCGCTGTGCGGGTGATCTCGGGGCGCCACGTGGACATGCCGCGCTCGACGAAGAAGCCGGCGGCGCCCAGGGCGATGCCGGCAAGCAGCACGAGCGCGGAAAGGAGCAGCGCGCGCGCCTCCGATACGTGCGGCCTGGTGCTGCCGGCTGAGGTGAGTGGCGCGGCCACAGGAGGCACTGCTGCCGCAGGGCTAGGGCTACTGCCCCCGTCGGCCGACGTCGGTGTGCCGTCGCCCACCGGCGTGTCGCCGGCGGGCGAGGCCGGCCCGTTGCCGGTGCCTGTCAGCGGGCCCGGCACAGATGCAGCAGGTCGGCGTAGACGCCGTAGGCGGTCTGCGGCACGAGACCGGCGATCTCGCAGACGAAGACGTCCCCCATGAGGTCGGTATGGAGGATGGCGCCCAGCGACTCGCTGCCCACCGGAGCCAGCGGGTGGTCTATGTCGAGCTCCTTGGCGCGCACGCGGCCGCGGACGCGGCCGGACTCCTCGCGCCAGACGGTCGTCACAAGGCGCAGCCGGTTGCCGTTGGAGCGCGCGCGCGCGATGCGCTGGAGCGGCACGTCGCGAAGGCTTTGCCTGGAGATGTCGGCCGGAGTGATGCCGGCGTCCATGGCGACGTTGGCCAGGGCGGCCGCCTTGCACGCCGCGTCCCAGCCGTCGATGTCGTGCACCGGGTCGGCTTCGGCGTAGCCTTCGGCCTGCACGTGCGCCAGGGCCTCGTCGAAGGAGCGACCGATGCCCATCGCGTCGATGATGTAGTTGGTGGTGGCGTTGAAGACGGCCTCGAAGCCGAGCAGGCGGCAGTCCGGCAGGGTGAGCTCGAGCAGGCTGAAGACGGGCAGGCCATCCATCACGGTGCTCTCGAAACGGATACGGCGGCCTGCAACCGTCGCCGCCGCCGACACGCGCCGCCAGTTCCAGGCGATGGGCCCCTTGTTGGCCGTGACCACGTCCATGCCCATGCCGAACGCCGTCTCGATATGGCCCGTGGCGACGGGGGCGAAGTCCTCCTCCATGACCGTGAGCTCCACGAGGACATCGGCCCTGGAGGCCGAGAGGAGCTCGCCGGCCGGCCGGGCCGCCAGCGGCGGGGCCGGCCGCTCGCCGACGGCCGCCAGCACGGCCGCCGGCGTCATGCCCTGCGGCTCCAGCAGACTGCCCTGACGGGTGCCGGCGGCGGTCACCAGCACGCGCAGGCCGTGACGCTCGGCCAGCACACGTTCCTGCTGTGCCAGCAGGGCGCAGAAGGCGCGCGCCACACTGCCGAAGCCGAGCAGGCACAGGCGGATGGTGCGCAGGCCGGAGTCGCCGGCTGCGGCCCGCGGCAAGGGGCCGGTGGTCCGGGGGCGCGGTGCGGGGCCGGCGGCCGAAGGCTGCCCGGCCGTGCTCATCGCCTCGACCCTTCGAGGTCGCCGACGGCCGTCACGAGGCGATCCAGTTCGTCCTGCGTGGTGTACGGGGCGAGCCCCACGCGGATCAGACCGCCGCGTTCGGTCAGGCCCAGCAGCTCGACGAGTCGCGCGGCGTAGAAATCGCCGTCCCAGACGAACAGGCCGCGCTCGCCTAGCGTGCGCGCGGCCTCGCCGGCGAGAACGCCGTCGAGCGTGAACGAGACGGTGGACGTGCGCGGGCTGCCCTCGGGCGGCCCGTAGAGCGTCACGCCGGGGATGCCGGCGAGCTGCTCGCGCAGCCGCGTCGCAAGCGGCTGTTCGTAGGCCTCGCCGGCCAGCATGCCGGCGACGATTGCTCGGCGCCGGCCCTTCAGGCCGGCAGGCAGGCGGTCCTCCACCATGGCTACGTGTCGCTCTCCGAGATCGGCGATGAAGTCGATGGCGGCGGTGGTCCCCGCCAGGCCCTCGAAGTTGAGCGTCCCTGTCTCCCAGACGTACGGTGGTTCGGAGTACTGCGTGGCCAGGTGCAGCGGCTCGACCTGCGCCGTGGCTTCGCGGCGCGCATACAGAAGGCCGACGTGAGGGCCGAAGAACTTGTACGCCGAGCAGAGCAGGAAGTCGCAGCCCACGGCGCGCACGTCGATGGGGCCGTGCAGGGCGTAGTGCACGGCGTCCACGACGCTCCACGCACCGGCCGCGCGGGCCAGCTGCGCCGCCCGCGCGACGTCGTTGACGGTGCCGACGGCGTTCGACGCGTAGCCGAGGGCTATGACCTTGGTGCGTCCCGGCCGGACGAGTGCCTCGAAGGCTGTCCAGTCGAGGGTGCAGGTGGCGAGGTCCACGGGGACTTCGCGGACGACGGCGCCACGCTCCGCGAGCTGCAGCCAGGGGCTGCGGTTGGCCTCGTGGTCGAGCGCCGTGACGACGACCTCGTCGCCCGGACTCAGGCGGCGCCCGAGCGCCTCCGCGAGGAAGTAGGTGAGGGTGGTCATGTTGGCGCCGAAGCTGACCTCGGCCGGCTCGCAGCCGAGAAAGTCGGCGCCGGCCTCGTGGGCCCTCGCGATCGTCGCGTCGGTCTCCTCGCTGGTGGCGAAGCGGCCGCCGTAGTTGGCGTTGTGGTCGACCAGATACGCGAGCACTGCGTCGAGCACGCGCTGCGGGGTCTGCGTGCCGCCCGGCCCGTCGAGGTAGGCGGCCGGGCGTCCGCCGATGGTCCGCTTGAGGGCGGGGAACTGGCTGCGCACGTAGGCGACGTCGTAGTGGCTCATGGGCTCCCCTCGGGCCGGGCCTGTACCAGGGCGCCGGCCGCGGCCGGCTCAGGCCAGTCTATCGCGGCGTCGTGCATGACGTCGGCCGATGAGGCAGGATTGGCGCGACATGTTCTTTGGCGACGACACGAGTAAGGCGCTGGGCCGCGAGTTCGCGGTCCTCTGCTTCAGCTGGAACGGGACCGTGGTGGCCGACCGCGAGGTCGACCCCATGGCCGTGCGCAGTCGCGTCGAACGCCTCTGCGCCCTGGGCGTCGACATCGCCATCGTGAGCGGCGCCGACGTCGTCACCATCGACGGGCAGCTGCACGCGCGCCCCGACGTGGAGGGCCGCCTCTTCCTGTTTCTCTCGTCCGGCTCCGAGGTCTACGTGGTGGGGCCCAACGGGCCGCGCCTTCTGGAGCGCCGGCGCGCCACTGAGGTGGAAGAGGCACAGCTCACGGCGGCCGCCGAGGCGTTGCGCGAGAGGCTCGCGGGCGCCGGACTGGAGGTGGGGGTCGTCCGCCATCGTCTCAACCGGCGGACGATCGACCTCATCCCCGCATGGGCGGACGCTCCCCAGGCGCAGATCGGCACGCTCCGGGAGCGCGTCGACGCAAGGCTGACGCGAGCCGGCATCGCCGGGGTCGGCGAGGTGGTCGAGCTGGCGCGCTCCCTCGCGCGCGCGGCGGGCCTCGCCCATCCGGATGTCGCCGGCGGCGCTGGGCACGTCGCGATCGGTCTCACCGACAAGAGCGACAGCATGCGGCACGTGCTGAAGGCCCTGATCGACGCTCGCGGCCGGCGCCCGCAGGACCTGATCGTCCTCGGCGACGAATTTGGCCCCCTCCGCTCCCGCGAGGGCAGCGACTACCTCACGCTGATCCCGGAGCTGCGACGCTCCACCTTCGTCAGCGTGGGCGTCGAGCCCGACGGGGCGCCGCCGCGCGTGCTGCACATCGGCGGCGGCCCGGACGCGTTTCTGCGCATCCTTCACGACCAGCTGGCCTACCGGGAGGGCGTGGCGCACGCCAGCTTCCCCGCGCCGATCCGCGATCCGGGCTGGCGTTTCGAGGTCAAGGGCTTCGACCCATATCGCGAGCGCGAGGTCGAGACGTGGCTGACCGTGGCCAACGGTGAGAGCGGCACGCGCGGGGCGCTCGAAGAGGGTTCCGCGGTGTCCACGCCGGCCACGTTCGTGGCCGGCGTCTTCGGCGACGGCACCGACGAGCCGCCCTTCCGGCAGCCGGTCCCGGCGCCCGACTGGACCGGCCTTCGCCTGAGGGCCTGGGGCAGCGTCGTCAGTCTCTCGAACGGGGAGCTGCTCGAGCACGAGCGCGTCCTCGACATGCGCCACGGCATCGTGTACCGGTACTGGCGCCAGCGCCTGCGCAGCGGGCACACGTTGCGCGTGCGCACGGCGCGCTTCGCGTCCCTGGCCGACCGCCAGATCATGGCGGTGCGCGCCGAGGCGACGCCTGAGGATGCGCCGGGTCGCATCGTATGGGCCGGTTCGCTGGGCGTGACTCACGCCGGTGGACCGACGAAGGAGACGGAGTTCGAGAAGCTCGACGCGCCCGGCTTCATCGCTCGCACGAAGGGCCACAACGGCGGCGGCCACGTGCTCGCGGTGACCACGCGCCCGGCGCCCGGATCGCCCGTCGTGCGCCACATGGAGCAGGCCCGCGACGTGATCGGCGGGCGCCTCGAACCGGGCGACCCGGCCACCGTGGACCGGCTGGCGGCGCTGGTCTCGGCGCGCACCAGGGTGCCGTCCGCGGACGCGGCGCGTCGCGCGCTGGCGCGGGCGGAGGATCTCGGCTTCGATGAGCTTCTGCGCCGTCATCGCGCGGCGTGGGACGCACGCTGGCGCGATTCCGACCTGGTCGTCGCCGGCGATGCCGTCGACCAGGAGGCCTTGCGCTTCAGCATCTACCACATGATCAGCACCGCCCATCCCACCAAAGACACGGTGTCGGTGGGCGCCCGCGGCCTGGGCGGCATGTCGTACTTCCTGCACGTCTTCTGGGACACCGAGATCTTCGTGCTGCCGTTCTTCATCTACTCGCACCCGCAGACGGCGCGCACGCTGCTGGCCTATCGCTACCGCAACCTCGACGGGGCCCGCCAGAAGGCGCGCCACATGGGGCACCGCGGCGCCCTGTACCCGTGGGAGTCCGCCGACAAGGGTGTCGAAACCACGCCGCCCTACGGCGTGGGCCCCGACGGCGAGATAGTGCCCATCCTCAGCGGCCTCATGGAGCATCACATCTCCGCCGACGTCGCCTGGGGCGTGTGGGAATACTGGAAGGCGACCGCGGACGATGCGTTCATGGCATCCATGGGCGTGGAGATCATGCTCGAGACGGCGCGCTTCTGGGCCTCACGGGCGTCGCTCGGCGACGACGGCAGGCACCACATCCGCCTGGTCGTCGGCCCCGACGAGTACCACGAGGGCGTGGACGACAACGCCTACACCAACGTGCTGGCGCGCTGGAACATCGGCAAGGCAGTCGAAGCCCTGCGCTGGCTCGAGCACGTCGATACCGGGTATGCCGGCGAACTGCGCCACCGGCTCGACCTCAGCGACCCCGAGATCGAGCAGTGGCTGGGCGTCATGTCGAATCTCGAGGACGGTTTCGACCCCAGGAGCAAGCTTTTCGAGCAGTTCGCCGGCTTCTACGAGATGGACGACGTGCCCATCGAAAAGCTGCGCCCGCGGCCGATGGCCGCGGACCTGATGCTCGGGCGCGAGGTCACGCTACGCGCCAAGGTGGTCAAGCAGGCCGACGTGGTGATGCTCTGCCACATCCTCTCCGACGAATACGGTGACGACGTGGCGCGCGCCAACTACGACTACTACGAGCCCATCACCTGCCACGGCAGTTCCCTGAGCCCGGGCATCCACGCCGCCGTGGCGGCGCGGCTCGGGGACGTGCCTACCGCCGTCGAGGACTTCAAGATGGCGGCCGCCATCGACCTCGCCGACAACATGGGCAACGCCGCCCGCGGCCTGCATATGGCCACCATGGGTGGCCTCTGGCAGGCCGCGGTGATGGGCTTCGCCGGTTTGCAGCGCCGCCACGAGGCGCTGCTCATCGACCCGCATCTGCCGCCCACCTGGAAGAAGGTGTCGGTGCCCCTCCACTTCCGCGGCGCGCGGGCCCAGTTCGAGCTGCGGCGCCGCAAGGCCGGCGTCGAGGTGGGTATAACGGTAGAGCGCGCCGCGCTGAGGGTGGTCCTCGACGGGGTGGAGCGCGAGCTGCCCCCCGGCAAGCACCGCCTGCGGCGCGCCGACGGCCAACCCTGGCAGGAGGTCACCCGATGACGCTGCTCATCGCTGTCTCCGACACCGTAGCCGACCGCGAACTTGTGGTCAGCGCTCGCTGTCTGGCGGAGGCCGCCGGCTGGGACGCACGTGCTGTGCACGTGCGCGAGGCCGGCGGCCCCGAGCTGACGAGCGCAGGCGCCGGGGACCTTGAGATCGTCGATCTGGAAGGCGACGCCGCCGACGGACTCGCCGGGCTCGTCGGCAGGGCCGACATCGACGCCATCGCCGTGGGCCTGCGCACGTCTGCGGAGCCCGGGATCGGGCACGTCACCGAGGCGCTGCTCCAACGTCCCTCGGCGCCGTTGCTGCTGGTGAGGCCGGGCATGCGCCCGCTCACCACCCTGCGGCGCCTCCTCGTCCCCCTCGAAGGCAGCCCCTCGGCATCGTCGGCCATGCGTCACGCCGACGATGCCCTCTGCAAGCGCGGCCGCGAGATCGTGATGCTGCACGTGGTCACCAAGTCCACGCCCGACGAGCGTGGCAGCTTCCCGGCGCCGCGCATCGTCGACCAGGAGCACTACGAGTGGGCCGCCTGGCAGGACGAGTTCTGCATGCGTTTCTCGCAGTGCCCCGAGGGCGGCCGCCACCGCGTGTGCATGCGCGTCGGCGCCCCCGCGGCGACCATCGTCAAGGAGGCTCAGACGAACGGCGCCGAGCTCATCGTGCTGTCGTGGAAGGGCAGCTTCGCCGAGGGTCACGGCGCCGTGGTGAAGAAGCTTCTCGACACGGCGCCGTGCCCGCTGCTGATCGTGCCGGCGGGCTGAAAGGCCGGGGCGGCCGCGCCCGCCGGCCCCCGAGAGACCTGCTGTCGGCATTCGTGACGCGTTCGCCGGCGAGTAGACTGCTCGCCAGGGTCGACAGGTTCAAGCGCGTCATTCTCGATTGTGGTGTCGGTCCCGCGGCCGAGGATCAAGCGGATAAGTCAGGATACTCCCACAGGGCGTGCAACGGCATGGCGCGGAGATGTTCGCGAACGAGGCTCGCGTCTCGCCGTCGTAGAGCACGACGCCGCTGACGAAGCGCGGACCTGCCGCGTCTTGCAGGCGCCGCAGCCCCCGGAAGTCCTTGGCGGTCACTGTAGCGGCTGCCTTCACCTCCACGATGCAGGGTCTGCTCGCCATGATGCGGGAAGGCCGTTCGTCGCCAGCGCCCTGAGGCAGGCATGAGCATACGGTCGGCAGGCGGGTGTCGCCACACGACGCTGAGGTCCCCGTCGCCGGCACTTCCGCGCGTCCGGTAGACTGCGCTCAGCCTTATCCGTCATGCCATCGGTAGTCCCAGACTCCCCGCGAGCGCGAAGGAGTGAGCCCCAGTGACCCCCAGCGAATCCCTGTCCGCGGATGGTTCGGCCTCCGCCCCGGCCTCCCCCGTCAGCACCTTCACCGAGTGGGACCCCCTCGAGGAGATCATCGTCGGCGTCGTCGAGGACGCCCTGATCCCACCGTGGGAGGCGATCACGCCGGCGGTGGTGCACGACAAGACGCAGTGGCCGTTCTTCAAGACCGAAGGCGGCCGGCGCTGGCCGGCCGAGATGCTGAGGAAGGCCGAGGCCGACATCGAGGCCTTCGTGCATATCCTCGAGGCCGAGGGTGTCACCGTGCGCCGGCCCGAGCGCTTTGCCTGGGACCAGCCCATCGCAGCACCTGGCTGGTCCCTGCCCAGCTCGTGCTACGCGCTCATGCCGCGTGACGTGCTGCTGGTGATCGGCGACCAGATCATCGAGGCGCCCATGGGCTGGCGCAGCCGCCACTTCGAGCACCACGCCTACAAGAGCCTCTGCAAAGAGTACTTCCGCGGCGGGGCGCGCTGGATCTCCGCTCCGCGCCCCGAGCTCTCGAACGCCTCGTACGAGCCGGATTTCGTGGCGATGGAAGAGGGCGAGCCTCAGCGCACCATCCTCACCGAGTACGAGCCCCTGTTCGACGCGGCCGACGCCATCAAGTGCGGCCGCGACCTCTTCATCGCCCAGTCGAGTTGCTGCAACAGCTTCGGCATCGAGTGGCTGCGCCGCCATCTGGCACCGGACTTCCGCGTCCATGAGGTCGAGGTCTACGACACCCACCCCATGCACATCGACGCCACCTTCTCACCGCTGGCCCCCGGCAAGCTGCTGGTCCACCCGGAGCGCTGCGCCAAAGTCCCGGAGGTGTTCGAGAAGGCCGGCTGGGACATCCTCGTGTGCCCCGAGCCCGATATGCCGCTCACGCACCCGATGTACAACTGCTCGCGCTGGATCAGCATGAACGTGGTGATGCTGGACGAAGAGCGCGTGATCGTCTCGAAGGGCGAGGAGCGCCTTATCGCCGCCTTCAAGAAGTGGGGTTTTGCGCCCATCGAGTGCCCGTTCTACGACTTCGAGACCATCGGCGGTGGCTTTCACTGCGCCAGCGTGGACATTCGCCGCCGGGGGACGCTGCAGTCGTACCTGTAGACGTGAGGCCGGCCGGTGAGGAGCGCGCGAGCCTACGGCGGCGCGCCTGCCGGCGGTGTCGCGAAACCTTGCAATTGTACTTTTCAATAGCATAATTACAAGGTAATGAACGACACCCACTACATTCCGCGCACCCTTGAGGCGACCCTTCTGCGCGCCCTTGAGCAGTTCCCCGCGGTCATGCTCACCGGGCCGCGGCAGGCAGGCAAGACGACGCTCCTGCGCCACGCGCTGGCGAGCACGCACCGGTACGTGTCGCTCGATGCGCCCGACACGCGGGAAGCCGCGGTCACCGACCCGCGCGGCTTCCTTGCCGCCTACCCGGCGCCGGTGATCCTGGACGAGGTCCAGAATGCTCCGGCGCTGCTCTCCTACATCAAGGAACGGATCGACGCAGACCGCGGGGCCCGTGGCCAGTGGGTGCTCAGCGGCTCGCAGAACCTCCTGCTGGCGGCCGGCGTGACGGAGTCGCTCGCCGGCCGCGTCGCTCTGCTGCGGCTGCTGCCGCTGTCGCTGCGCGAGCTGGCCCGTGATCCCGGCAGGCCGCTGCCGTGGGAGCAGCCGCTGCGGCCTCCGCTCGAGGCTGATCTCTCGAGGCAATCGCGAGACTACTGGCCCACGTTCGTCCGTGGCCTGTTCCCGCAACTTGCGGCCGAGCCAGGACTCGATGCGAGCCTCTGGCACGACAGCTATCTCGGCACGTACCTGGAGCGTGACGTGCGCGGCATGACCCAGGTGGGTGACCTTCTGCAGTTCCAGCTGTTCGTGCGCGCTCTTGCGGCGCGCTCGGGCCAGCTCCTCAGCCTCAGCGGTCTGGCGCGCGAGCTCGGCATCGCCGTCAATACGGCCAAACGCTGGCTCTCGATCCTTGAGGCGAGCTATCAGGTCTTAACCCTGCGCCCCTATCATGCCAATCTGAACAAGCGCCTGGTCAAGACCCCCAAGGTCTACTTCACCGACACCGGCACGCTCTGTCACCTCGTGGGCCTTCGCGACCCCGAGCATGCCGCCGCCGGACCCATGG
>JAPLCM010000233.1 GCA_026392275.1 Actinomycetota bacterium
AAGCATCGGGTCCCGGAGACCCGCACCAACGCGGCTTACTACCGCATACGAGGAGGCTCTCATGGCTACCCCCATCAGCGGGACCATGAAGTCATTCGACAAGCCGGACGAGCACGTCGCCAAGGGTGGCGTTGAGATCGATGTCCTGCAGGTCGGCGACATGAAGGTGAAGCGCGCGACCTACCCGTCGGGATGGAAGTTCTCGACGCACATGGGAGCGCCGCAGTGCTTTGACACGCACGTCGGCTACACCGTGTCTGGGCGACTGATCGCGGAACTCGGTGACGGGACGCGGATCGAGGCCGGTCCCGGGAGCGTGTTCGTCATACCGGCGGGGCACGACGCCTGGGTCGTCGGCGACGAGCCCTGCGTGATCGTGCAGTTCGACGAGGGCGACTCCGCCGCGCGGCGCTTCAACGTGGAGGCCGCCGCAGCGTAGTAGAGCTCCCGCGGCCGCGCCGGTACAGTGGCGCGATGGGAACTCGGCGGTCAGACGAAGAGCTCGAGGAGTACCTGCGTCAGGTCCTCATCGGCGGGCTCGAGAGCCCGGTCATCGAGGTGGTCGACCATGACCCCGCGTGGGCGCAGAGGTTCACGCGGGAAGCCGCGGTGATCCATGAAGCGCTCGGTGGCCGCGAGCAGCTGATCGAACACGTCGGGTCCACCGCGGTACCCGGCCTCGCCGCCAAGCCGATCGTCGACGTGCTGCTCGTCGTCAACGACTCCGCCGACGAAGGCTCCTATCTGCCTGCTCTGGAGGCGGCCGGCTACGTGCTGCGCGTCCGCGAGCCGGAGTTCTACGAGCACCGCATGCTGCGCACGCCGGCGAGGGACGTCCACCTGCACGTCTTCTCACCGGATGCACCGGAGGTCGGGCGGCTCGTGCTGCTGCGCGACTGGCTGCGCCGCAACGCCGCCGAGCGCGAGCTCTACGCTGAAACGAAGCGGCGCCTCGCAGCCCGGCGCTGGCCCACCATGCAGCACTACACCGAGGCCAAGACCGAGGTGATCGAAGCGCTCATCACGCGGGCCGCCGAGGCACAGGGCGGCGGCGGCGAAACAGCGACGCCCGGCGGCCGGCAGAAGCCCTACTCGTAGTACTCGGCGCCGGGCCCTGGGGGTGGCGGCGTGCTGTTCGCGCCGTACACCGATCTCCAGAGGATGGCGTCTATCTGCCACTGCGGCACCGCGTCGATCCTCCCCAGCGGCAGCCGGCTCGAGAACGCTGCCCACGGGGCGGCCTGCGTGTTGCGCTCCAGGAGGTCGACGCCTGGGGTGATCACGTCCACCGGATCGGCATTGAGCGGCTCGGCGGTGAACGCGGCGTACATCGGGGAGGCCAGAGCGTCGTTCAGCGACAACGCCTTCATGCCCATGATGAGCTCCATGGAGCGCACCACCGAGAGCAGGTCGTAGCGCCGGTGGATGATCGCGCCTCTGCGCGCGTACGGGCTAATGACCGCCACGGGGATGCGGTGAGCATTGACGTGGTCGGCGCCGTCCTGGGAGTCGTCCTCGACGACGAAGATGACCGAGGACGACCAGATGCTGGAGTGCGAGATCATGTCCACCAGCTGACCCAGCGCCAGGTCGCCATCGGCCACCATGGCGCTCGGGATGGGGAAGCCGGGTTGGGTGCCGCGCGTGTGGTCGCTGGTCATGCACACGTAGTTGAACGTCGGCACGGTGCCGGTGGCCAGCTGGCTCTCGAACCGCGCGGCGAAGCTGTC
>JAPLCM010000013.1 GCA_026392275.1 Actinomycetota bacterium
TGCATGTTGTCGATGCGCGGGCGCTTGCGCAGACGCACGGCGGCGACGTCCGCGGCCGTGCGCTCGGGGCAGCGGATGGCGCCGCCGTGCTCGCGCTCGAGCTGACGGAGGCGGCTGAGGACCGACGCCACGTCGATCTCCATGCGGCACACCTCGGTGCAGGTGCCGCATTCGGTGCAGCGCCAGAGGTCGTCGCTCTTGAGTGCGGCCTCGATCTCGCCGGCCAGGATGAGCCGCACCAGACGCCGCGGCCCGCGGTACAGCTCGCGGCCGCTCGGGCAGCTCGAGGTGCAGGTGCCGCACTGGTAGCAGATGCTGCACTCCTCGGCCAGGCGTTTGAACTCGTCGATGACGGCGGGCGGGTAAGAACCGGTGTCAGCGACCACAGCCACAGACCTCACCTCCTCCGCCGGCGGTGCCGGTCGGGGCGCCCGCCAAGGCGCCGGCTCCGGCGCCGATCAGTTCCATCTCCTGCTCGAGGAGCGCAGCTGAGAGCTCGTCGCCGACGGCCTTGGCGTGGAACATGCGGATGCGCCGCCCCACGCTCAGCCGGTCCACGGCGCAGAGGTTCCACAGCTCGAGCGGCAACGGTGTGCCGCTCTCGGCCAGCACCTCCCCGGCGATCTGCATCTGCTCGAGCGCGCTGGTGGCGCCGCTGCGGTACTGGCAGCGGCCTTCCGCGCAGCCGGCGAGAAACGCGCCGGCGGCGCCCAGGCGGGCCGCCTCCACGATGTGCAGCGCGCTCACCCGCCCCAGGCAGGGCAGCTCGATGAGCCGCACCGACTCGGGGTAGTGGTCGCGGTGCTGGCCGCTGAGGCCGATGGCGGCACCGGCGCATTCCTTGCAGTAGAAGCCCACGATCGGCTTCTCCACGCCGTGCGTCATCATCGCGATGCGCCCGAAGAGCGCGTCGTCGCTGAGATTGTGGGCGATGGCGACCTCGGGGCAGTTGGCGGCGCAGATGCCGCAGGCCCGGCAGGTGTCGGGGTCGATCACCGCCAGCTTGCCGTCGTCCTTGACCTCGGCCGGCCGCGGTGCGCCCTCCGGCCGATCCACGAGCGTGATGGCGCCGAACGGGCACATGGTCACGCAGGTGTCGCAGCCTACGCACTGCGTGGCGTCGACCTGCGAAGCAGGCGTGCCGCACCGCCCCGCCGACGTGAGGAAGTTGTGGATCTCACTGGCCACCGCTGAGGCCTCGGTGTTGCATTCGATCAGGGCTTTGGGGCCGGCGGCGGAGCCGCACACGAAGATGCCTTCCCCGCTGGTCTCGGTGGCCCGGTTCTTGCGGTCGAGGATCTCGATGAAGCCGTCGGTATCGCGCTCGATGCCCAGAGTGCGGGCGATGAGCTCGGTCTCGTCGGCCGGCACCATGCCGGTGCTGAGCACGACCAGATCGGGGCGCAGCACGCGCTTGCGCGCTGCCGTCACGTCCTCGACCTCGATGACCGGCCGTCCGCCGGCGTCGACCTGCACCTCGGGCGGCGTGCCTCGCAGAAACTCCACGCCGGCCTGGCGCGCGGCCAGGAACCAGTTCTCGTAGCCCACGCCGGCGGTCCTCATCTCCAGGTAGCAGATCGTGACCTTCATCTCGGGGAACAGCGTCTTGAGACGCAGAGCGTGCTTGAGCGCGATCATGCAACAGAGGCGCGAGCAGTACGGCAGGTGGCGCTTGTCGCGCGAGCCGGCGCACTGCACCATCACAAGCTCCTTCACCGGCATGCGGCCCAGGGAGGCCTGGGCGGCCCAGTCGTCGAGCATCTCGGCGAGCTCCACCTGCGTGACCACGCCGTCGCGACCGTAGCCAAGGTCGGAGAAGAGCTCGTCCGGCGCCGGCTCACAGCCGGTGGCGGTGAGGATAGCGCCGGCGTGCACGGTCGTGCGCTGCGGCGACTGGCTGAAATCGATGGCCTCCACGGGGCACTCCTCGGCGCACCTGCCGCAGAAGGTGCAGGTCTCGAGGTCGATGGTGCGGATCACGCGACCGTCGTAGAACTCCGTGAAGATGGCCTTCTTGCCGGGCTCCGAGGAATCGACTTCGCACACGGTCTCGCACGTGCCGCAGTTGATGCAGGCGTCGGTGACCATGTTCGGCAGCGTGCGGATGCTGACCTGGAAGTCACCGGGGTGGCCGGTCACGGCCTCGACCGTGGAGCGGCGTCGGATCGTGAGGTCGGGATGGTCGATGGCGACGTTGCGGTGGAAGCACTTGCGCGTGCCCGCTTGTGCGTCGGTGGTCGGCAGGCACTGGCCGCAGTCGTTGGTGGGGAACACGGTGCCGATGCGGGCGGCGCGGCCGCCGAGGAAGGGCCGCCGCTCGACGAGCTCGACGTGATGGCCCATCTGGGCGAGCTCGGCGGCGGCCTGCGTGCCGGCCACGCCGCCGCCGATCACGACGACCGTGTCGTGGCGCTCCGCGCAGCTCACCGTGTCGGCGGGCGCGTCGGGGTAGGCGATCGACGAGTCGATGATGCGCGCCGCCTTGTCGGTGACGGCGACGGCGTCCTCGCCGTGCACCCAGCTGCAGCCTTCGCGGATATCGGCGATCTCGAGGTGGAGGCCGCGCGCCACGAGCTTCTGGAAGCGCCGCGCGGCGAAGTCGGGCGAGCAGCCGGCGAAGACGAGCTGTCGCCCGTCGCCGGCTTCCAGCAGCTCGAGCATCTGGGCCTGGCCCACGCGGCTGCACCAGTGGTCGCCGCGCATGACGTCGGCGTGCAGGCCGGCGTGCTGCTCGAGGCGTTCAAAGTCGATGTTCTTGAGGGTGCCGGCGCATTCGCAGAGGAGCACCAGCGGGCGCTCCAGGCCGTTACCGTTCGGGGAGGTCATGCGCGCACCTCGGCGGGGGCCGGCGGGCGCGCGGTGGCCGGGTCGGCCGAGCCGCTCGGCGCGGTGTCCGCCTGCGGCGGCCGCGCCTCGATAGCCTCGGCCGGGCAGCCGCGGGCGCAGGTGCCGCAGCCCAGGCACTTTTCGTCGTCGTAGATGATCGTGCGATACACGGTGACCCGCTCCGGGACCTCGACCGGGCCGTCGGGCTCGTGCCGCATGAGGCGCCGGAGCGCGCCGCCGAGGGCGCCTCGGCGGCTGTCCGCCGGCGCGTCCAGCAACTGGTTGACGTCGAAGAAGGCGCCGCGCTCGGAGGCGCCCGAGGGGCAGTTCGTGGCGCACTTGCCGCAGCCCACGCAGAGCTCTTCGTGGCGGACGATCTCGCAGCCTACGCCCACGGTGCTCTGCAGAGTGCCGCCGGGCACGCGGCTCAGGATCTCGCGGCCGCGATGGGTGAGCGGCATCAGGCGGCCCCCCTTTGGGCAACGAGCGGCTCGCCGGAGGCGCCCGGCGCTGCGGAGCCGGCGAGCGAGGCTCGACGGGTCTCGCCGGCCGCGGACCGCGGCAGCGGCGGCAGGCCGACGATCACGCGGTCCATCTCGCGCACGGCGGCGACGAACTTGGGCGGCTCGCCGGCGCTCATCGTGAACATCCGGCACCGCTCGGGCTCGACGCCGACGCTCTTGAGCAGCCGCTGCACGAACGCGACCCGGTCGACGGCGTTGAAGTTGCCCTCGCGATAGTGGCATTGGCCGAGAAGGCAGCCGGCGACCATCACGCCGTCGGCACCTTCGGCCAGGGCGCTGAGCAGGTGCAGCGGGCTGACGCGGCCGGTGCAGGGCACGAGCACGAGGCGCACGCTCGGCGGCAGCGGGGTGCGCGCATTGGCGCTCGCGTCGGCCGCCGCATAGGCGCACTCGCGGCAGCAGAAGGCGACGATCTTGCGGTCGGCCGTGGCGGCGAGAGGTGCGTCGGCCGCCGCCGTGCTCGTGGCGCCGGCCATCAGACCGTCGCCTCGGCCAGCACTTCGTCGTCGCTGAAACCGCCGAGCTGGATTGCCCCTGTGGGGCATTCGGCGGCACAGATGCCGCAGCCGCGGCAGATGTTGGGGTCGACCACGGAGTGAGCGCCGGCGCCCAGGGTGAGCGTGATCGCCGTCTGCGGGCACGACGTCTCGCAGACGCCGCAGCCGATGCAGACCTCGGTGTCGCTGGCGGCCACCTGAGCGGGGGTCATCGCGAAACCGGTACTGAGCATGCTCATCGCGCGCGCCGCCGCGGCCTTGGCCTGGGCGATCGAGTCGGGGATGCTCTTGGGGCCCTGGGCCGTGCCGCAGAGGAACATGCCGGTGCGCTGCGTGTCCACGGGGGCGAGCTTGGGATGGAACTCGCGGATGAAGCCGGCCGCCGCGGTCTGGACGCCGGCGACGCGGGCGATGTCCTGCGTCCCCTTCGAGCCTTCGAGGCCGGCGGAGAGTACGACGAGGTCGTAGGGCTCCTCGCTCTTGGCGCCGGTCATCGTGTTCTCCATGCGCACGGTCAGCGTGCCGTCGAGCTCCTCGAGGATCTCCCCGACGCGGCCGCGCACGTAGCGCACGCCGCGCTCCTGCACGAGGCGGTAGTACTCCTCGTGCGCCTTGCCCGGCGTACGCATGTCGGTGTAGCCGATGGTGATCTCGGCCTCGGGGTGGTGCTGCTTGATCAGCGAGCTGTGCAGCGTCGCGAACAGGCAGCAGATCGCCGAGCAGTGCTCGTTGCCGCTACTGGTGCAGTCGCGCGAGCCCACGCACTGCAGCATGAAGATGCGCTTCGGCACCGCGCCGTCGCTGGGCCGCTTGAGCTCGCCCGCGGTCGGCCCGGAGGCCGACAGCAGCCGGGCGAGCTGGCTCTGCGTGAGCACGTTCTGGAAGCGTCCGTAGCCCAGCGGCAGCTTGCGCGTCGCGTCGAACTCCTGATGGCCGGTGGCCAGGATCACGGCGCCGACGGTGATGTCCTCGTCCCAGGCCTTCTGCTCGAAGTCGATGGCGTCGGCTGGGCACGCCGTGACGCACGACTTGCAGTCGGAGCAGACGGCGCAGTCCAGGCAGCGTTCGGCTTCGGCGCGCACGTCCTCCTCGCTGAAGCCAAGGCGGACCTCGTCCCAGGTGGTACGGCGCGCGACGCCGTCGAGGGTCTTCATGATGCGCCTGGCCTGCGGCTCGAAGGGCTCGAGCTCGGAGTGCGGGATCTTGACCTTGTCGGCCTCGGAGTCCCACACCGGGATGAGTTGCTCGCCGCGGATGAAGTTGTGGATGGCGCGGGCGCCGCGACGGCCGGCGGCGATCGCCTCGATCGCCGTCCAGGGGCCCATCGCGGCGGCGTCGCCGCCGGCGAACACGCCGCTGCGGCCGGTCATCATCGTGTCGGGGTCGACGGCGATCTGGCCGCGCTCCACGGCCACGCCGTCGGCGCCGGCCGTGAAGTCATCGACGATCGCCTGGCCGACGGCGAAGATCACGGTATCGCCCGAGAGCTCCACGTACTCGCCTTCGACAGGCACCGGCGGGCGCCAGCCACGCTCGTTGGGCTCGCCTAGCGTGCAGCGCTGGAACTTGACGCCGGTGGCAGTGCCATTGCCGCCGAGGATCTCGACGGGGACCAGGGAGTACTCGACGTGGACCTGCTCTTCTTTGCCTTCTTCGATCTCCTCGGACGAGGCCGGCGCCGTGCGCTCGTCCTCGATACAGGCGAGAGTGACCTTGTCGGCGCCGCAGCGGAAGGCGGTGCGCCCGGCGTCGTAGGCCACGTCGCCGCCGCCTACGACCACTACGCGCTTGCCGGTGGTGACGGTCTCGCCCAGCGCCTGCGCGCGCAGGAACTCGACGGCGCGCAGCACGCCCTTCTGGCCGAGACCCGGGATCGGCAGGTCCTTGCTCTGGTGCAGACCGGTGGCGAGGAAGACGGCCTTGTAGCCGTCGGCGAACAGCGAGTCGACGGTGAAGTCCGTGCCGCAGCGCTGCCCGGTCCGGAGCTCGATACCGAGGGCGGCGATGCGGTCCACCTCGCCCTGCAGCGCGGCGCGCGGCAGGCGGTACTCGGGGATGCCGACGCGCAGCATGCCGCCGGCCACCGGTAAAGCCTCGAACACGGTGGCCTTGTAGCCGAACTGCGCCAGCTCGCGGGCGGCGGTGAGGCCCGCGGGGCCGCCGCCGACTATGGCGACGGGCTCGTCGTAGAAGACGGGCAGCGGCACGGACAGCTCCGCCGGCGCGCCGTGGTCGGCGACGAAGCGCTTGATGCCGGCGATGGCGATGGGGTCGTCCACGTTGCCGCGCGTGCACTCGGTCTCGCACACGTGGGTGCAAATGCGGCCGCAGACGCTCGGGAACGGGTTCGGCTCGCTGGCGACTCGCCAGGCCTCCTCGTAGCGGCCCTTGGCGACCAGCGCCACGTAGCCGTGGGCGGACGTGTGCACCGGGCAGGCCGTCTTGCACGGGCTCCAGCCCCTGCGTTCGATGGCGAAGGTCGCCGGGACGGCATTGGCGAAGGGCCGGTGGACGGCTGTGCGCTCGCTGACCCCGAAGTCGAAGTCGTTGGGGTACGTCACGGGGCACACGGCCGCGCACTCGCCGCAGCCGACGCACTTCTCGTTCACGTAGCGCGGGCGGTGCCGCACGGTCACGTTGAACTCGCCGGGTGGGCCGGTGATCGCGGTCACGTCCGAAAGCGCGTGCAAGTGGATGCGGCTGCTCGTGGCCGTGCCGGTGAGGCGCGGCGCCAGCGAGCACATGGCGCAATCCTCGGTGGGGAAGGTCTTGCTGAGCCGGGCCATGTAGCCGCCGATGCTCTGCTGACGCTCCACGAGGTGGACCTCGATGCCGGCGGCGGCGAGCTCCTCCGCGGCGGAGATGCCGGCGATGCCGCCGCCGACCACCAGCACCGAGCGGTTGAGGAAGGTGCGCTGCCGTGGCAGGTCGCTCATGTGGTGCAGGCGGGCCACGGCGCCCTCGACGATCTTCCTGGCCTTCACCTGGGCGCGCTCCGGCTCCTGCGCGTGCACGTAGGAGCAGCCCTCGCGGATGTTGCCGAAGGCGACGGCGTTCTCGCCGAGGCGCAGCTCACGCGCGATGCGCTCGAAGGTGGGGCCCTGGAAGCGCGGCGAGCACGAGGCGATCACGAAGTGGTCGAGGCCGCGCTCCTCGACGGCCTTCTCGATCAGCGCGCGGCCTTCGGTGCCGCACATGAACTGGTTGATGTTCACCTCGACGACCCCGTCGAGGGAGCGCACGTGTTCGGCTAGCGGCTCGAGGTCCACGACCCCGCTGATGTTGCCGCCGCACTCGCAGAGAAAGACACCGGCCCTCATCGCGCACCCCCCGCGGTCGCGGCGGGCGTCTGGCGGGCGCCGATGCGCTCGAGGAACGGCTCGACGTCCTGGGAATGCGACTGGATGCCGACCACCTTCTCGGGGTCGGCGCCCAGCGCCAGCGCCAGGAGTTGCTGCACGTGCAGGTGCACGAACGGGTAGTCCTCGCCGGCGCTCGCCGAGATGATGTCGTGATAGCGGTCGAACTGCACATGGCAGTTGGGGCACATGTGCACGAGGACGTCCACGTTCTCTTCGGCCAGCCGGCGGAGCTTCTTGTGCGTCACCCCGACCGAGATCGACGGGTTGACGAAGCGATTGCGAAAGCCGGCCCCGCAATGTGTCTGCTTCTCGTTGTAGGCGCCGGTGCAGACCACGCCGGCGGGGATCAGCATCTCCTCGGGCACCATGAAGTTCTCGTTGTTGCCCAGGGTCTCGTCGGGGAAGACCTTGCAGTAGTGGCAGGCGGGGTGCGTCGCGACCTTGATGCCGTCGAGGCGGCGGCGGACGAGCGCGGGGACGCTGTCGTGCACGCCCCAGAGGATCTCGAGGGTGTGCTTGTGCTGGACCGTACCGGCGACGCGGTCGTCGTATTCGCGGCCGATCTTGCCGAGCACCTCGTTGGTCTCGTCGCGGTACTCGGGTACGTCGAGGATGTTGCGCGCCTTCTTGTTGATCGCGTAGCAGGTGGAGCAGAGGTAGCTCATCACCGGG
>JAPLCM010000020.1 GCA_026392275.1 Actinomycetota bacterium
CGAGACCGCCGAAGTGCCGGGCCAAGGCCAGGGCGGTGTCGCCCTCGTGCTGCAGGCTGCGCGCGTGAAAGCTCTCCAGGGAGTCGTAGGCGGTGTGGTCGAAGGCCGGCCCATCGAGGGCGCCGAAGCTCATCCCCGGCACTCCGGCGGCCACGAAGGGCCGGAAGTCGCTGGCAATCGGCAGCCGCCGTGAGACCTCGAACATCAGCGACGAGGTGTGCGGGCGCGGCGCGGCGGCCACGAACTCGCGCACGAGGAGGCCGTTGCCCGCGCTCGTCTCGTACATGAGCACCGGCGACGACGAGCCCGGGCTGTCGAAGTTCAGCACGACACCGACGCCGTAGGCCCACGGCTCCTCGCGCAGGAACGCGCGCGCGCCGAGCAGGCCGCGTTCCTCTCCGTCGGTGAACAGGAAGATGATGTCGTTGCGCGGCCGCGGCCCCGAGGCCATGGCGCGGGCCGTCTCGAGCAACGTGACGACGCCGCCGCCGTCGTCGGCGGCGCCGGCGGCCACGGGCACCGAATCATAGTGGGCGACGAGCAGGACGGCGCGCGAAGGGTCGCTGCCCGGCAGGCGAGCGACCACGTTGCTCACCGTGCCCGCCACGCGGCCGCTCTGCGCCGCCACGGCGGACGCGGTCTGCACATGCGACGCCAGGTGCAGTGCCTTGAGCTCCGCGACGATGGCGTCGCGCGCCTGCGCGGCGCCCTCCGAGCCCATGGGCCTGGGCGCTGCGGCGATCGCGCGGAGAAGCACCATGGCGCGACCGGCTGAGAAGCCGCCGGCCGCGCTGCGCTCGGGCGCCGGCGGCGACACGCCGAGCGGCGTGACGCCCACCACGACCAGCGCCGCGACGACGGCCACGACGAGCGCGGCGAGCAGGGAGTCCTTGGCTGCCACAGTGTCAGCGTAGCCGCAGCGCCGCCGTTTGCAACTCCCCGCGGCGGCGCACACTCCACCCATGACCAACCGCTACGACACCGCCGTGGCTCTCACCGGCGTCGAGGCGCCGCCGGGGCAGTTCGTGACCGCGGTGGGCGTCCCCATCCACTACGTCCGGTGGGGCGCCGGACCCCCGGTCGTGTACATCCACGGGGCCAAGGGCTCGGTCTACGACTTCCTGCTGTCGATCGGCGGCCGCCTGGCGCTGCGGTACACAGCGGTCGCCTGCGACCGCCCCGGCTCGGGGTTCAGCGGCCGGGCGACTCAGGACGGCGGGTCGCCGCAGACGCAGGCCGCCGTCTTGAGAGCCGCAGCCGCCGCACTCGGCCTCGAACGGCCGCTCCTCGTCGGGCATTCGTTCGGCGCCGCCGTGGCGCTCGCCTGGGCTCTCGACGCGCCGGGCGAGGTGGCCGCGGTCGTCACGCTCAGCGGCTACGTACTGCCCCTCGGAGGCCCGCCGCCGTGGGTGCTCGCGCTGATGCGCTCGCGCACGACCCTGCGCGCCGTGGGCCGGCTGGGCCGCTCTGGTCTGGGACGCCCGCTCGTCGACGGCGCCTTGCGGCGCGCCTTCTTCCCCGGCCGGCCGCCGGAGGACTACGCACGCATCGCGCCGGCGCTCGCTCTCGACGAGGCGCGCCTCGTGAGTGACCGTGACGACCGCGAGAGCGCGGAGGCGGGGCTTCGGGCCTTGAGGCCGCGCTACGCGCGCCTCGATGCGCCCGTGGTCGTCGTCGTGGGCGAGCAGGATCGTATCGTGCCGCCGAGCACGTCCGAGAAGTTGCAGGCGCTGCTGCCGCGCGCGGAGATCGTGCGCCTGCCCGGCAGCGGCCACATGCCGCAGTTCACAGACCCGGACGCTGTGCTGGCCGCCGTGGACCGCGCCGCCGATCTCGGCGGCGTCTGACGCGGCGGCGGGAGGCCGGGCGCCGGCCTCCCGGCCGTTTGCTTCTCTCGCCGCCCCGGCGTACCATCCACGGCGGTCGCGCTAGGCGGGGAGCCAGCGGTGCCCTGTACCCGCAATCCGCTACAGCGGGGCTGAATCCCCGCCCGAGGGGCCGTTCCGCGAGGCTGTCAGCCGTGTCGCGGCGTTGAAGGTCGGGTCCTACGCAATGGAAACCTGCGAACCCCGTCAGGTCCGGGAGGAAGCAGCGGTAAGCAGGCCATTCCATGTGCCGCAGGGTCGCCTGGCCCGAGCTTGCGCACGGCGGGGACGCTCGGAGAACGCGCTTCGACGGCGGGTGCGCGGCCGCTTCTTTCCCTCTTTTCGGCGGGGTACACTAGCCATCCGATGAAACGCTCCCTTTACCGCGAGTACCGCCCGCAGACCTTCGCCGAACTGGTCGGTCAGGACCACGTGGCGCGCACCTTGCGCAACGCCGTGGAGACCGATGCGGTGGCTCACGCCTACGTGTTCGCCGGGCCGCGCGGCACCGGCAAGACAAGCACCGCGCGCATCCTCGCCAAGGCCCTCGACTGCGTGGGCCCCGACGAGGCGCCGGTCGAGCGCCCGACGGCCACGCCCTGCGGCGTCTGCCGCCACTGCGTGGCCATCGCCGCCGGCACGTCCCTGGACGTCATCGAGATGGACGCCGCCTCCCATAACGGCGTCGACGACATCCGCGATCTGCGCGACAAGATCGCCTTCGCGCCAGTCGACGGCCGCTTCAAGGTCTACATCGTGGATGAGGTCCACATGCTGTCGAACTCGGCCTTCAACGCGCTGCTCAAGACCCTCGAGGAGCCGCCCGCAAACGTGATCTTCGTGCTCGCCACCACCGAACCCCACAAGATCCCCGAGACCATCATCTCGCGCTGTCAGCGCTTCGACTTCCGGCGCCCGCACGTGCGCGACATCGCGTGGCTGCTGGCCACCATCGTGGAACGCGAGAACGCGCGCCCGGACGACGAGCGTGGCGGGCCACGCATCGACATCCAGGAGGCCGCACTCGAGGAGATCGCGCGTCACTCGCAGGGCGGGTTTCGCGATGCCATCGGCACGCTCGACAAGCTCATCACGTACTCCGACGGCGTCATCAAGCCCTCCGACGTGCTCGACGCGCTCGGGGTCACCGACGCCGACCTGCTCTTCGAGATCACCGACATCGTCACCGAGCGGCGTGCGGCCGAGGCCCTGCAGTTCGTGCAGCGCCTGGCCAACGACGGCACCGACTACTCGCAGTTCCTCCGCGACCTTCTGCGCCACCTGCGGCAGCTCTTCCTGCTGCAGCACCTCGAAGAGTCGGCGCGCGACGACGTTTCCCTGCGCGCCCTCGGTCAGACCGTCGAGCTGGACGACCAGTTGCTGAGTCGCCTGCTGCCCCAAGCCAACAACATGCCCGCCCGCGAGGTCGTCCACTTCATTGAGATGTTGGGCGAGGCTCAGCGCGAGATCCGCGACGGCCTCGATCCGCGGCTGCAACTCGAACTGGCGCTGGTCAAGGTCACCCGGCCGCAGCTCGACCATTCGGCGGCCGCCCTCGAGGAGCGCCTGCGCCGCCTCGAGGCGGGCACGGCCGCGCCGCCGGCCGGCGCGCCCGCGGCCAGGCCGGCGGCGGCCCCCGTGGCCGCGGTCGAGGCCCCAGCTGGCGCCGTCGGCTTCGGCGAGGCAGCGACCGCGTCGGCCGCCGCCGAGCCCCCGGAGGCAGAGCTCACTCTGGAGCGCGTGAAGCGCGCCTGGGAGCTCATCCTGCAGCGCGTGCAGGCGAGCAGCGTGAGCCTCTACGCCATGCTGCGCGACTCCCGCCCCAGCGCGCTCGACGACGGGCGGCTCACCGTGACCATGCAGTCCGACTTCGCCCTGACGCGTGCCCGCGACGCCGGCAACGCCGAGCTGCTGGCCGGCGCCATCGCGGCCGCCCTGGGCCAGCCGCTGCAGGCCGAGTTCGTGCCGGCCACCGGTGCCCCGGCCGGGCCGGCGCCCGCGGGCGAGGCCTCCGCCGCCCCGCAGATCATCGACTTCACCGCTCTCATCAAGCAGGCGAAGGGCACCTTCGACGCCGAAGAGATGCCCGACGACTCGTAAGGAGAACCACCCGTGGCGAACCCTCAGTACAACAAGATGATGAAGCAGGTCCAGGAGATGCAACGCAAGATGGCGCAGGCTCAGGAGGAGCTCGCCGTCGAGACCGTCGAGGCCAGCGCCGGTGGCGGCATGATCACGGTCGTGGTCACCGGCTCGCTGGAGGTCAAAGAAGTGCGCATCAAGCCCGAAGCCGTCGATCCCGACGACGTCGAGATGTTGCAGGACCTCGTCGTCGCGGCCACCAACGAGGCGCTGCGCGCCGCCCAGGACCTGGCGTCCACCAAGCTCGGCGGCGCCACCGGCGGCCTCGACCTGCCGGGGATCCCCGGGATGTTCTGAGCGCCTGCTCCGAGCGCGCCTTCCCGGCGCGCGTGTGCACCATGCCGGCGCGGGGCTTTGTCACCCGGCGCGTTGGCGAGCCACCCCTCGAACTGATAGAATCACGCACTGCGTCCGCAGAGCGTTATGGCACCGGGCGACTCCAGAGATAGACGAGCGTTTGTACCTACGCGCGGCCGCAGAGGAGTGTGTACGTGTATTCACCAGCCGTCGAGCGGCTGATCACTGAGCTTGCCAAGCTACCCGGGATCGGCCCACGCACCGCTCAGCGGCTCACCTTTCACATGCTCAAGCTCAGGCCGGACGAAATCCTGCCGCTGGCCGCGGCCATCACCGACGTCAAAGAGAAGATCGGCTTCTGCAGCCGCTGCTTCAACCTCGCCGAGGGCGAGCTGTGCACGGTGTGCGCCGACACGCGCCGCGACCCACACCTGCTCTGCGTCGTCGAGCAGCCCTTCGACATCGTGACCATCGAGCGCACGCGGGAGTTCCGCGGCCTCTACCACGTCCTCGGCGGGGCCTTGAGCCCACTCGACGGCGTGGAACCCGACGACCTGCACATCGCCGAGTTGCTGTCGCGGGTCGACGGCGACGTTGACGAGGTCATCCTGGCGACCAACCCCACGATGACCGGTGAGGCGACGGCGATGTACGTCGCCGATATGCTACCGTCGCGGGTGCGCGTCACCCGTCTGGCCAGCGGCCTGCCGGTGGGCGGCGACCTTGAATATGCGGACGAGCTCACGCTGGGCCGCGCCCTGACGGGGCGTCGCAGCCTGCGGCGCGGAGAGGAGTGACCATGGCGACAACGACCGGCACCAGGAAGAAGTCGGCGAACGGCCTGACGGAGATACGCTGGCACGGCCGCGGCGGCCAAGGCGCGGTGACCGCGGCCAAGATGGTCGCCGAGCTGGCGCTCGGCCAGAAGAAGTACTTTCAGGCGTTTCCCGAGTACGGGCCCGAGCGCTCGGGGGCTCCCATCGTGGCCTTCACGCGGGTCAGCAACGAGCCCATCCAGATCTACGCCGGCATCGAGCACCCGCAGATCGTGGTCGTGCTCGACCCGTCGCTTCTCAGCATCGTGGACGTGACCAAGGGTGCGCCGGCCGACGCCATCGTGCTGGTCAACAGCGAGATGACCCCGGCCGAGCTGCGCAAGCACTACCACCTCGAGGGCTTCCACTATTACACCATCGCCGCCACGCGCATCGCCGTCGAGACGATCAAGAGGGCGATCCCCAATACGCCCATGGTGGGGGCGCTCACGCGCATCACCGGGCTCTTCCCCATCGACGAAGTGGTCGCCTTCCTGCGCGCCGACTTCGGCAAGAAATTCCCGCCCAAGGTCGTGGAGGGCAACATCAACGCCATCACGCGCAGTTACGAGGAGGTCAAGGGCGAATGACCGTCGAGAAGAAGGCTGTGGCCAAGAAACCGGTACCTCTCAAGAAGCCGCGCGCCACCAAGGTGGCCGCGAAAAAGAAACCCACGTGGGACATCAGCGATGTCGACGACTGGGGTCCCGACAGGCACCAGCTCGGCGCGACCATCATCGAGGCCGGCAACTCGGTCTTCAACGAGACCGGCGGCTGGCGCAGCGAAGTGCCGCTGATCGACAGCGAGAAGTGCGACGGCTGCATGCTCTGCTACTTCTACTGCCCCGACGCCTCCATCATCATCGACAACGGCAAGGCCGTGGGCATCGACCTCGAGCACTGCAAGGGCTGCGGTATCTGCGCCAAGGAGTGCCCCACCCACGCAATCGTCATGAAGATCGATGAGAAGGAGTGAACGTGGCCACCACTGAAAGTGAGATCCTGGCGGTCACCGGCAACGAAGCGGTCGCCGAAGCGATGGGTCAGATCGACCCGGACGTGGTGTGCGCCTACCCCATCACGCCGCAAACCGAGGTCGTGCAGCTCTACGCGCAGATGGTCGCCGACGGCAAGGTGAGCAGCGAGTTCGTCACCGTCGAGAGCGAGCATTCCGCCATGAGCGCCGTGATCGGCTCGGCGGCCGGCGGCGCGCGGACCATGACCGCGACCTCCTCCCAGGGCTTCGCCCTCATGTGGGAGGTCCTCTATGTCGCCGCGAGCTACCGGCTGCCTATCGTCATGACCACCGTGAACCGCGCCCTCTCGGGCCCCATCAACATCCACTGCGACCACAGCGACACCATGGGCGGCCGCGACACCGGCTGGATCCAGCTGTACGGCGAGAACCACCAGGAGGCCTACGACAACTGCATCCAGGCGGTGCGCATCGCCGAGCACATGGATATCCGCCTGCCCGCCATGCAGATGTACGACGGCTACGTTATCAGCGGCGCCATCGGGCCGCTGCAGATGCTCACCAAAGAGCAGGTGCAGACGTTCATCGGCCCGTACCACGCGGTCAACCCCATGCTCGACACCAAGCACCCCGTCACGGTGGGCCCGTTCGACGGCCTGCACGGCTGGTACTTCGAGCACAAGGTGTCGCAGAACCGCGCCATGGACCGGGCGCTCACCGTGATCCAGGACGTCGCCGACGAATACGCCGAGATCAGCGGCCGTCACTACGGCCTGCTCGAGGAGTACTGTCTCGACGACGCCGAAGTGGCCATCGTCGTGGTCGGCTCGACGGCCGGCACCACGCGTATGACCGTCGACAAGCTGCGCTCACAAGGCGTCAAGGCCGGCATGGTGCGCGTGCGCGCTTTCCGGCCCTTCCCGCACGCGGCCTACGCCAAGGCGCTCGAGCACGTCAAGGTCGTGGGCGTCATGGACCGTGCCGATTCGTTCGGTGCGCAGGGCGGCCCCGTGTTTCTCGAGGTCCGCGCGGCCCTGTACGACAGCGACCCGCGGCCGCAGATCCTGCCGTTCATCTACGGGCTCGGCGGGCGCGACATCTTCCCCGACAACATCGAGCAGGCGTTCGCCGTGCTCCAGAAAGCTGCGCAGAGCAAGAAGCGGACGTCCACAGAGCGCCGCTACCTCAACCTGCGCGATGACTGAGGTGACCGGCATGGCGAGAAACGACTCAGGCAACGGCGGGCGCGTGGCGCAGCGCCAGGGCTCCGCCCTCTACGAAGTGCTCAAGGGCATCGACTTCGAGCGCCGTGAGCTGATCGACAAAAGCAAAGGGGTCGGCCTCTTCGACCTCGTGAAGGCCAAGGACGGCAGCTACCGCTGCTACTCGTGCACGCTCTGCGAGCGTGTCTGCCCGGTGGACTGCATCGAGATCGACTACTGCCCGGAGTTCGAAGAGCTCCCGTTCGACATCGCCGCCGAGCGCGCCGCCGCACTGGCCACGCTGCCCGGCGAGAGCTGCGGAGCCGGGGCGGCGTGCGTCATGGGCGAGAAGCCGTCCGGCTTCATGCCCGAGATCGACATGAAGCTCTTCGACCCCGTGATCGCCGGCCTGCGCTCCGGCTCAGGCCTCGTAGAGGCGCTGCACACCACCCAGGATTCCTTCGGCTGGTTGCCGCGCGCAGCCCTCGAGGAGATCGCCGGCGAGATGCAGCTGCCGTTCTCGCGGGTGTTCGGCGTGGCCAGCTTCTACGCCCAGTTCCGGCTTCTGCCGGTCGGCAAGCATGTCATCAGCGTGTGCATGGGCACCGCCTGCCACGTGGCCGGGGCGCCGCTGGTCGTGGAGGCGCTCAGCCAGGAGCTCGAGATCCCGGTGGGAGCCACCACTCCCGACGGCCTCTTCACGCTCCAGACCGTGAACTGCGTGGGCGCCTGTGCCCTCGCCCCCGTCGTGCGCCTCGGCGACGACGAGACCTTCGGGCGA
>JAPLCM010000282.1 GCA_026392275.1 Actinomycetota bacterium
GCGATCACCCTTGAAGACACGGCGGTGATCGACCCGCAGCTCTGTAACGGCTGCGGCCTGTGTGTCAACGACTGCTCGTATGGCGCGCTTGCGCTTGCGGAGGCATGAGACGATGCGTATCGCCATCGCCAGCGGCAAGGGTGGCACCGGCAAGACCAGCGTGGTAGCCGCCTTCGCGGCTCTGGCCGGCGGCGTCGTGCTCGCCGACTGCGACGTCGACGCCGCTGATCTGCACCTGGTACTCGACCCCAAGCTGGGGAGCGAGCACGAGTTCAGCGGTCGCCGGCAGGCGATCATCGATGCCGCGGCGTGCACCGCCTGCGGGCGCTGCGCCGAGGTCTGCCGCTTCGCGGCCGTGCTTGGCGTTGCCGACGACGACTACTCGATCGATTCCATCGCCTGCGGAGGCTGCGAGCTCTGCCGCCGGGTGTGCCCTGCCGACGCCATCCACATGAAGCCGGTCGTCAACGGCGCCTGGGTGGTCTCCGAGACGCGCTTCGGACCGCTGGTGCACGCGCGACTCGGGGTCGCCGAAGACAACTCGGGCAAGCTCGTGACGCTGGTACGCAACGAGGCCCGCCGGGTAGCGGGGGAGCAAGGATTCCCCCTCGTCATCGTCGACGGCTCACCAGGAATCGGCTGCCCTGTAATCGCCTCGCTTGCCGGCGCCGATCTGGTGCTCGCGGTCACCGAACCGACCGTCTCGGGGCGTCACGACCTCGATCGCGTACTGCAGGTCGTGAGGCAGTTCCGCCTGCGGTTCGCCGTGTGTATCAATAAGGCGGATCTCAACCCGGAACTTGGAGCGCGGATTGCCGCCGAGGCGACCGCCGCCGGTGCGGCATTCGTCGTCACCGTCGACTACGACCCCGCCGTGCCGCACGCCCAGGTGGCAGGCACCGACGTCATCGCCTATGGCGGCCGCGCCGCGGCCGAGATCACGAAGCTGTGGGAAGCCGTGAGCACCTCGCTCTCGCCGTCCCCGGAGCGAGAGATGCTCGATGCTTGAGGGCCGCAAGCGTTGAAGACGTGTACCTACGACTGTGTCTACTGCCAGCTCGGTCGGACTACGCGCAAGACTGTGCGCCGGCAGCGCTGGGTTGACCCGTCGGACGTTGTAGCTCAGGTGCGCGCCAGGCTCGAGTCCGAGCCCGACGTCATCGCCCTCGCCGGGTCGGGCGAACCGACTCTGCATGCGGGGATAGGGGACGTGATCGCCGGCATCAAGCGGCTCACGGACGTGCCGGTGGCGGTCATCACCAACGGATCGCTGCTCAGCCGCCCGGCCGTACGCCGCGGGCTGGCCGACGCCGACATCGTGCTGCCGTCGCTCGACGCTCCCGACGACAGCCTGTTCCAGCTCGTCAACCGTCCCCACAGGGCGCTTCGTTTCGACGATGTAGTCGACGGGATGACCGCGTTCCGCAAGAGCTATCGCGGGCAGGTATGGCTCGAGGTCATGCTCCTCGCCGGCGTCACGGGAATCGCTGCCGAAGTGGAGCGGCTCGCGGAGTTGGCGGCGCGCATCGCCCCCGACCGCATCCAGCTGAATACGGCGGTGCGCCCACCAGCGGAGTCATTCGTGGCCCCGGTCGCGTACGACTCCCTGCAGGCGTTCGCCGGTCTGTTCACGCCCCACGCCGACGTCATCGCCGACGCAGCACCTGCCGGCGGTGACCGTATCGCGGCTCACGCAGACATCCTGGCACTGCTCTCACGCCGCCCGTGTACTGTGGCCGACATCGCCGCCGGACTGGGGATCCACCACGGCGAAGCGCTCAAGGCGGTCACAGCACTTGTCGCCGAAGGCGCCCTGGATCTGCAAACACACGAGGATCGATCGTTCTACGTGGTAGCGACCGCTGCCGCGGAGAATCCACAAGAGGAGAGATCATGAAGGTAGCCATCAGCGCGCAGAGCAGCGATATCGATTCATTGGTCGACCCGAGATTCGGCCGGGCCCGTTGGTTCATCATCGCCGACACACAGACTGGCCAGTGGCAGGCTCACGACAACGCGACCAATGTGGACGCCAGCGGCGGCGCCGGCGTGCAGGCGGGCAGCACCGTGGTGTCGCAGGGCGCCGAGGCGGTCATCACCGGCAACGTCGGCCCCAACGCGCACAAGGTCCTCGCGACCGCGAACATCGCCATCTACCAGGCGGGCAACGGGATCAGCGTCAGCGATGCGCTCGCAGCCCTGAAACGCGGCGAGCTGACAGCTGTAGAGGCTCCCACCGTGAGCGGTCACTGGGCCTGAGAAGAAGGAAGGGAACAGCTATGGACGGAGAGGGAAGGCCCCGGTACGGCCGCCAGAGGCGGCGCGGAGGGCCGGCATGTGACGGCGCCGGACAGGGACGCAATCGTCGCAAGGATGGCAGCCGGGGCAGCAAGAGCAGCCTGGGCGGGCGCACCGCGACGCGCGCCCTGGTCGCGGTCGGCGCGTATGCAGCGCAGGACCTTCGCGATGCCGAGGGGCTGACGCGGCCGCTACTGCGCCGGGCCGCGCTTCGTCTGGCCCTGAGCCACAACGAACCAGTGCGACGACTGGGAAGCGCGTACCTGCGGCTCGATCCTCCGGACCCGGGGGAGCTGCCGAAGAAGATGGATGTCATCGAAACGACCGGCACTTCTTCATCGCCCCGGGCCCTGCCCCCGGCGCCGGGCCCCGCTGGACCGGCGCCACAAGGCGACGCGCCCGCGCGTTGAATCCCCTGCCATGCCCAGCTACAATGAGCATATGCTAATAACTTTGGAGGTGATCCGTGGCGCGCCCGCCGATTGAACGTGCTGTGGGCGGAGTGCCCCATGTGACACTGTTCAAGCCAGCCGGCGTGCCCGGTCGTGATCTCGAGCAGCTGCCACTGGCCGTCGACGAGCTCGAGGCGATCCGCCTCGTGGACCTCGAGGGCCTCAGTCACGAGCAGGCGGCTGCGGCGATGGGCGTGTCGCGGCAGACCGTCGGTCGCGTGCTGGAGCGGGGCCGCGCCAAGGTCGCGGAGGCCCTCGTCGGCGGCAAGGCCATTCTCATCGGCGGCGGTCAGTATCGCGTCGAGCCACGGCAACTCTGCTGCACCTCATGCGGCGCCGTCTGGGCCGCCGACCCCGAAGCGCTTCCCCCCACCCAATGCCCCTCCTGCGCAGCGCCCGGCGTGGGCACCTGCTGGGATCCTGTAGGGGGTTGCGGCATGGGCCACAGGGGCCGCCGCGGCAGGCAAGGGTTCGGCGCGGGCGACGCCGGCTGCCAGTGGCGAGGCCACGGACGGGGCGGCAGCAGACCGTGACGGCGCCCACCAAGAACACCGCTCTCAGAGCATCCATCCAATAGCCAGGAACGGAGTCTGATCCACATGACTGACACGAACGGGACCACTGTACGGATCGCGATCCCCTCGGAGGCCCCCGGCGGTCTCACGGCGCGACGCTCAGGGCACTTCGGGCGCTGCGACTGCTTCACCGTCGTCGAGGTCATCGATGGCGCCGCGGCCGGCGTCGAGGTCGTGCAGAACGCACCGCACGAAGAGGGCGGCTGCATGCGCCCGGTGCTGCTGCTCGCCGAAAACACTGTCGACGCGATCGTCGTTGACGGCATCGGCGGCCGGCCGCTCATGGGCTTCAACCAGGTGGGCATCGCGGTGCACGCCGGCAGGGGTGCCGACGTGCAGTCGGCCGTGGCGGCCTACATCCAGGGCGACCTACCCGTGGTCGGGCTCGAAGGAGCCTGCCAGCACTGAGTGCAGGCCGGCTACGGCTTCGTCGCTACCACCGCGAGGTGGTACGGCAGCTCCGTCCCCAGCTCGTGGGCCTCGATCTCTTCGAGGCCCATCTCGCGGATGATGTCGCGCACGGCGGCAAGACCGAGCACGTGATCGAGCGGCGGGCCCACCGGCCGCTCGCGGTCGCCCCAGTCCACGACAACGAACAGGCCGCCGGGGCGCAGCAGACGGACGACCTCGGCCAGCGCCCCTGGCTGGTCGTACAGGTGGTGCAGCACATCGACCATGAGGACGCGGTCGGCCACGCCGTCAGCCGCCGGGACCGAGTTCACGGCGGTCTCCACGATCTCGAGCCTCTCGGCCAGCTCCGGCGTGATCTTGCCGCGCAGCATCTCCGCCAGCCGAGGCAGGGCCTCGACGGCGATCACGTGGCCCCCCGGCACCGCCTCGGCGACCGCTATGGTGTACACGCCGGTCCCGGCGCCGTAGTCGACCACGGTCTCCGCGCCGTCAAGCTGCAGGAGCGCCACGACCGTCGCCCGAGGTAGGGCCTCCAGGCGCGCCGGGTCCTCTAACCGGGGAGCATGCTGCGGATCGAAGGCGTCGGCCATCAGCCGGTCACCGTCGTGACCTCGAAGTCGGGCGGCTGATGCAAGTGCTTCTTCACGGTGCAGAGGTTCATCGCGTTGATGACGGCGGCTCTGTACTTCTCCGGGAAGTCGACGGGGAGCTTCAGCTCGAGGTCGATCTTGCTGATGAGGCCGGCGGCCTGGTCAAAGTGCGTGCGCATCGTGATCCTTGAGCCCGCCGGGTCGATGCCGCGCTGCTGCATGAAGCCCAGCGCGTAGATGCCGGCGCAGGTGCCGATGGAGGCCAGAAAGAGGTCGAAGGGCGCCGGCGCCGAGTCGTCGCCGCCACCGCGCGCCGGCTGGTCGGTCTCGATGGTGAACCCACCGTACTCGGCGTACACGCGCTTGCCGCCCGGGAAGTAGATCTGCATATCCATAGGTAGTCCCTTTCAGGAGATCGAGTCTCTGCGACTGCTGCAATTCCTAGTTTAACGATTGCCAGGTTGCAAAATTACGAAACTTGGCAATAATGGTGGCATGAACGACGACCGCCAACGCTACGCCATGCATGCCGCCGTGTTCGCCGCGCTCGCGAACCCCACACGGCACGAACTCATGCACCACCTCTGCGAGGAGCCGCGCACAGGCAGCGAACTGGCCGAGTTGCTCGGCGTCAGCAGGCCCAATGTATCGCAACACCTCGCGCTGCTGCAGCGAGAGGGCCTGGTCAAGCGCTCGCGCCAAGACGGTCGCGTGCTCTGGGAGGTCGTCGACCCTAGGCTCTCGGAGGCCTGCGCGCTCATCGACGAGATTCTCGGTCACGAGCTCGCCCAGCGCGCGCGCATCCTCGTACACGAAAGGTAGACTCATCATGTTCACCAAGAACGAAAGCCCCGTCGACCGTGTCGTCCGCGGCGTTTTGGGCGCCGGCCTGCTTGTCGCCGCGTTCGCCGGCTTCGGCGTCACGTCGGCCAAGCCACTGGGAATCGTCGCGGCCCTCATCGGCGTCGTCCTGCTCTTCACCGCCGCCACCGGCTCGTGCCTGCTGTACCGGCTGGTCGGTCTCGACACGTCAAAGTAACATCACCGGGAGTACCTGCATGATCGACGTCAACGTCCAAGCCTGCCCTCAGAACCACCCCTGCCCCGCGGTCCGCTCCTGTCCCGAGGGCGCCATCATCCAGGACGACGTCTACACGGCGCCGCGCATCGACCACGAGCTCTGCACTGACTGTTGCGCCTGCACGCTGGCCTGCCGTGTTTTCTCGCAGGTCGCAGACCCGGTGGGGGTGCGCTGATGGCTCAGATAGACATCGTGTGCCGGGACTGCGGCCACAGTTTCGAAGTCCTGACTCGCGTCGCGATCCGCGAAAAGCAGAAGCGCTGCCCCGAGTGCCAGTCGCAGAACGTCCGCCAGACCTTCGCCAGCTTTCTGCGCAACGGGTCGCTCACGGACCCGTCTTGCGGCGCCCCGCAGCGCAGCAGCGGCTTCGGCTGAGGCTGAGCCTTCGCGGCGCGGTCGCGCCGCACGTCAAGCCCCGCCGCCTCGGCAAGCGCCAAGCGGACGGGTCAGGGCGCCACGAGCACGCTCCAGAACCCCGTCGTCGGAAGACGCGCAGGGCGCCGCTCCGTAGGCAGCTCGCGCGGCGTTTCGCGCCCGAAGAGCCCGGGTACGCCCGGCGCATGAGCACTGCTGCCATGAGACTGGACCTCGAGCAGTTCATCCTCGAGATGGGCCGCTCGCCGGTGACCGAGCTCACGCAGGAGCGGCTCATGGACCTCACGCGACGCTTAGCCATCTCCTCCGAGCTCATCGAGAGCCGCACCTGCTTCGCCCCGAACACCTACACGCGCAATCTGGTGTGCCGCTCCGCCGCCTTCGAGCTCCTCGTGCTGTGCTGGAAGCCGGGACACGAGTCCACGATCCACGATCACGCCGGTTCGCTCAACGCCATCCGCGTGCACCGCGGCGAGCTCACCTCGCGCCTGTTCGTGCCGGCTGCCGGCTCTCCTGTCGGTACCGGCCCGGTGGATCTGGTCGCCGAGGAACGCGTGCAGACCGACGGCTGGACGGGCGTCGACCGCAGCGGCGTCCACCAGTTGGCCAACACGTCGGGTGAGGATCTCGTGACGGTGCACGTGTACGCCCCGCCACTGCTCGAGCTCAACGTCTACTCGACCGACTCGGCGAACGTCGAGCGCAGACCGTTGCGCCACAGGCTCGCCGACGACATGGCCTGACCCTTCTCGGCGGGCGGCCGCCGAGCGATTCCGCAGGAGGCACACGTCTCGAGAAGATCGCCAACGCCGTGCAAGCCACGGGCGCCGGCGATGGGCCGGCTGACCCGCGCCGAGCCTAGAGCGTGTACGTGACGCACTCGTGCTCGCAGGGCTGACCGACGGCCACGTGCACGCGGCGCTCGGCCGGCTCCCAGACCATGCTCGCGGTCGTCACACTCTGGTCCGGGTCGGGGTCGTCGTCGTCCCAGTGCGAGCAGATGGAGAACGGGGCATTGGCGTGATCGCGGAGCACCGTCTGCCCAAGCCTCACAGGGTCTTCGCCGGCCTCGAAGCCCGCGGCGAGAAGCTCCTCCGCGCGGGCCCGCCGCAGGTGCGTACCCTCCGACGTGGTCGCATCCTGCGGCGAGAGCTCCGGCGTCACGTAGTGGTTCGTGTGCGTGAAGCAGGCGTCGCCGTCGATCCAGGCAAGACGTGTCGCCGTGGTCTCGATGTCCCAGATGCGACCGGCGGCGTCGGCCAGAAGGTGGTTGGAACCGCGCGCGCGAGGAGTGGCCTCTATGCGTGCACGGACGTCTTCGAGGCTCCGGCACGCGAACAGCGACGCCAGCAGAAGGTTGTTCGGCACGCCCACGCCCATGTCCCAGGAGTACAGCGTGTTGGCGCCCCCGCAGATGCCATGTGAGGTCACGCCGGTGATGGGCAGGTTGCCGGCAGGTCCGACGCTCAGGTAGCTCGTGCCGTCTTCCAGCGTGACGTGGCGCACCGTGAGGCACTCGATGTCGCCCGGATACCAGTCTTCGTTGTGGCCGGCCACGGTACGGCCGCCGGCCCTGAACGCGAACGACGTGCAGTGCTCGGGCCGCTCGTCGGCCTCGGGCCGGCAGGTGAACTCCTCGTTGCAGTTGGCCGCGAAGAGGTGGTCAAACGGTACGCCGGCGCCCTCGGCGAGGCCGCGCAGCTGATCCACGATCTGCGGCACCGCCTGTTCGGCCGGCCGCAGGTACGGACGGGCGCGCTCGACCGCTTCGGCGAAGCCGGAGCCCGCGAGCGCGACGAACTGCTCGCCGTAGTAGTCCAGCTCGCGGAGCACCAGTTCGCGCGCGGCCTCGCCGATCTGCCGGCCGACCTCGCGGTAGGAGCCCTGCGCCTCGATGTGGGGAAGCCTCGCATCCATGCCGACTGCATCCTACTGCGATTCGGACGGATTCCCCTTGGGAATGTCCAGCCCATGGATAGCGACGTCGACTTCCGCTTCTCGCCACGCCCGAACCGCGCCCACGAGATCGACTGGCGTCCGTGGGGCGAGCCGGCGTTCGCCGAGGCCCGCAAGCTCGGGCGCCCGATCCTGCTGTCTCTCTCCGCCGTCTGGTGCCACTGGTGCCACGTCATGGACGAGACGAGCTACTCCGACCCCCGGGTGATCGCGGCCGTCAACGAGCACTTCGTGCCTATCCGCGTGGATAACGACCGCCACCCCGACGTGAATCGCCGCTACAACATGGGTGGCTGGCCGACCACCGCCTTCCTGGCGGCCAGCGGCGACCCGATCACCGGCGCCACGTACATGCCGCCGGAGCAGATGCTCCAGGCGCTGGAGAGGGTGAGCGAGTTCTTCGCCGCCAACCGTACGGCGCTCCTGACGCTGGGCGCGACCGACCACGCCCAGGACGCCGATGGGGAGGCGGCGCTCGCCCATCTCGGCGGAGTACCGCGCAAGGGTGCGCTGTCCGCGCCGGACTTCGACGGTGACCCGGATGTGCCCGGCGACATCCCGGCAGAGATCGCTTTGCAGATCGTGCGCGCCTTTGACCCCGTGCATGGTGGCCTCGGCTCCGACCCCAAGTTCCCGCAGGCGGACGTCTTCGCTTTCGGGCTCGCTTTTGCGGAGCTGCGCGGCGGCGGTGAACCGCTGCATGCGACGCCCCACACCAGCGCTCTCGTGGCGCCGGGGCGCATGCATGAGGTCGTGCGCACGACGCTGCAGAGGATGGCGACCGGCGGCCTCTACGATCACGTCGCCGGAGGCTTCTTCCGCTACGCCACGCGCCGCGACTGGAGCGTGCCCCACTACGAGAAGATGCTCGAGGACAACGCGCGCCTGGCGGGCCTGTACCTCGAGGCCGCGGTGCTGGCCCACGGAGGCGGGGTCAGCGGAAGCGGGGCCGGCGACGGCGGAGCTGCTCACGCGCGCCTCGGCGTCGTGACTCTCTACACAGACACGGCTGCGGGCACGATCGACTACCTCCTCGCCACGCTGTGGCGCGGCGGTCCGCCGGCCTTCGGGGGCAGCCAGGACGCCGACGAGCACTACTACTGCCTCGATGACGCCGGCCGCGCCGAGCTGCCGGAGCCCTTCGTGGACCCCACCGTGTACGTGGACTGGAACGCGCTGGCGGCGCGGGCACTGCTGCGCGCCGCGCCCGTTCTCCAACGCCCCGAGCTTACGGAGCGCGCCGTCGAGCTGCTCGGCTTCCTCTGGGAGCGCAGTCATCGCGGCGCGGCGATGGCGCACTACCTCACGACGGCCGGCGAGCCCGGGTCCGGCGCGCCGCTGCTCGTCGACCAGGCAACGATGGCGGCCGCCCTGCTGGACGCCTATGAGGTCACGACCGAGCGGCGTTGGCTGGAGGGCGCGCAGGCGCTCGCCGGCTGGGCCGGCCGGCACCTGCGCGCCCCCGACAGCCGCCTGCACGACCGCCTTGCCGAGCCCGGTGCCAGCGCCGGTCTTCTGGCGCGGCCGCTCCCCGTGCTCGACGAGAACGCACTCATGGCCGAGGTCCTGCTGCGCCTCGAGGCGTACACGGGCGTGGCCGCCTGGCGCGACCAGGCGCGCGAGATCCTCATGGCGTGGGCGACGCACTACGAGGAATCCGGCGTCACGGCGGCGGCGTACGGGCAGGCGCTGCTCCGCTACCTGGAACGGCCGGACCACATCGTCGTCGTGGGGAGCCGCGGCGATGACATGGCGCGGCGCCTGCTCGGCGCCGCGCTGGCCGCGCCGTGGCCACTGCGCACCGTGCAGTTCCTCGACCCAGACGACGCGGCCGATGCAGAGAGGATGGCCGCGGCGGGCTTCACACGAGCCGCCGCCGCGGCCGCCTACGTCTGCCGCGGCGCCACCTGCCAGGCACCCGTCACCGATCCTGAAGAGCTCGGCCGGCCGCTGTGATGAATGTAGACCGGCCTCGACATGAGGTAGTCTGCGGCAAACACCCATGGAGGCGTGGTGCTCACGTTCTATCAGTCTGAGTGGTGCCCCTACTGCCACACGGTCCGGCAGACGATGACCGAGCTCAGGCTCACGTTCACCGCGGTCAACGTCGCCGCTGACCCCGATGAGCGCGCCGAGGTCGTGGCCGTCTCCGGCCAATCGAGCGTCCCGGTGCTGCAGGACGGCGACAGGGTGTTCACCGACTCGGGCGAGATCGTCGAGTACCTGCGCGCCACGTATCCGGCGCCGGCAGACGCGGAGGAGCACGCGGCTAAAGGCGCCTGGCGCGCCGCCGGCGCACTGTCCATCCCTCCCCGTGCCGCCCTTGCGCGCCTGCGAGAGCTCCTCGAGCAGAAGGGCTTCAAGATCGTCACGCAGGTGAGGGGGCCGAAGATCAGCGAGGCCATCCCCAAGGAGTACGTTCTTCTGCACGTGGCGGTGCCGGTGGCCGCCGTCAAAGCGATCGAGCTTGATCCGCTGGCGCCGGCCGCGATCCTGCTGCCGATCGCCGTTCTGCCGGCCGAAGGCGGCGGCAGCGTGGTCGCCACCGCCGATCCCGTAGGCCAGGTGTGGCTCTACGGCGAGCTGCCGCTCACCAGGATCCAGGGGGCGGTCAAGAAGCGACTGGCAGAGGTGCTCGAAGAGCTGTAGCGGCGCCTCAGTCCCAGCGGAACACGCGGAGGCTCACCAGGTCGCCACCATGCCGACGGCGGCGGCGATGGCGAGTTGCATCCAGTTGGTGCAGCGCCCGATCCAGGGATCCACCAGCGCGATCACCGAGTGATACAGCGGGAGCGCCTTGCCGACCCACACCATCCACGACGGAAGTCGACCGAGCGGCGCCGACGTACCCGACACGAAGAGCATGACGAACCGCAGCATCAGGCCGACCGACTGGGCCGCGCGCGCCGTGGGCGCCAGAGAAGCCAGCAGTAGGCCGATCGCGGAGAAGCAGAACACTCCGACCACGTAGG
>JAPLCM010000296.1 GCA_026392275.1 Actinomycetota bacterium
TGCTCACCGACCGCGGTGGGAGCTGGCGACCAGTCAGCCTTCAGGGCTCGGTCAAGCTGAAGGACGGGCGCACCTGGAGTAGCCGCCCGTTCGGAACGCCGAAAGCCGAGACGTATCGCTTGCGGGCGCATCTGCCGGGCACCCGCGCCCACGCCGAGGCCTGGAGCCGCACGCTGACTGTCACCATCCGTTAGCGGATCGCGCCTCGGCTCTGACGCAAGGTCTCTCGGGTACGCGGCACGTGACGCTGGTCAGGGTCGACCCCTCACCAGGGCCCGTACTTCTCGGTGACCTCGTCCCAAGGCATGCAGTTCTCGTCCATATCGCCCTCGCGCTCGCTGTCCGCCAGCTGCTTGAGCGCCTCGACTCTTGCACTTGAGTGGGCTTCGAGCGCCTGGCATGCCTGGAGGTCGTAGGTCGGGACGATCGCGACCACGGGCTTGCCGTGGCGACGAACGACGATCTGGGCGCCGCCGTAGGCCACCCGGTTGATGATCTCGGAGAGGCCTATGCGGAGGTCCTTGACGCTGACAGATTGCGCGTCGCCGAAGTCGGCCTCGTCGACGCGCTTGCGCAGATCCCAGGCGGGAGTCATTCGGTCCTCCTCGATTTGCGTATGAAACGATGCTTACGTACAAAACATACGCGATTTGAGTGCCCCGCGCGCGCACCCAACCGACGCGGGTGGGGCGGCGGTCACCTGCGCCGGGCCCGCTGGCTTGGTAGCATAGGGCGTCATCCGAGCTCACATCAGTCACTCATCATCGCGAGGTCACATGCGCGCCAGTCAGCTGCTTCTGCCCACGGTCAAAGAGGATCCGGCCGGCGCCGAAGCCATCAGCCATAAGCTGATGGTGCGCGCCGGCCTCGTGCGCCAGCTCGCGGCAGGCGTCTACGTGTACCTGCCGGCCGGCTGGCGCGTGCTGCAGAAGATCGCCGCCATCATCCGCGAGGAGATGGACGCCATCGGCGGCCAGGAGATGCTCATGCCGGTCATCAACCCGGCCGAGATCTGGCAGCAGTCGGGGCGCTGGGACGCCATCGGCGGCGAGCTCTTCCGCCTCAAGGATCGCAAGGGCGCCGACATGGCGCTCGCCATGACCCACGAAGAGGTCGTCACCTGGCTGGCCGCCCGCGAAGTGCACAGCCACAAGCAGCTGCCGCAGCTCTGGTACCACATCCAGACCAAGGAGCGCGACGAGGCGCGGCCCAAGAGCGGCGTGCTGCGCACCCGCGAGTTCATCATGAAGGATTCCTACAGCCTCGACGTCAGTGAGGAGGCGCTGCAGGAGAGCTACGCCAGGCACATCACTGCCTACGAGTGCATCTACGCTCGCTGCGGCGTCGAAGCGATGATGGTCGAAGGCGACTCGGGCATGATGGGCGGCTCGGTGAGCCACGAGTACATGGCCCACGCCGACGCCGGCGAGGACGAGATCGTCTTCTGCCGCGAGTGCGGCTACGCCGCCAACGTCGACACGGCGCTGGCCGGCGCCGACCGCGAGCCGCCGGTGAGTGAGGTCCAGGCGGCGGCGGGCGCCGGTTCGGTGGTCGACTTGCTCGCCGATGAGGTCAAGCCCACGCCGGGCGCCAAGACGATCGCGGCGGTGGCCGGGTTCTTCGGTCTGCCGGCGCGGGCGTTCATGAAGGCGCTCGTCGTCACCGTGGAGGGTGACGAGGCGTCCGCGGGCGACGGCGGCGCCGGCGCGTCCGCGGAGCGCCAGGTCATGGTGCTCCTGCGCGGCGACCACGAGCTCAGCGAGCTCAAGTTGCGCAAGGCGCTGGGCGCCGAGTTCCGCCTGGCGACGGCCGACGAGGTGTTCGCCGCTCAGGGCATCGCGCCGGGCTACGTGGGCCCCGCACCGACCACGCTGCCGGTGTACGCCGACGAAGTGCTGCGCCGGGGCCACTACGTCGCCGGCGCCAACCAGGCGGGCCATCACCGCACCGGCGTCACCCTCGCGATGGTGCCGCAAGCCACCCTCTGCGATCTCCGCCAGGCGCGCGCCGGCGACCCCTGCCCGCAGTGCGCCGGCGACCTTGAGGGCGCCCGCGTCATCGAGGTCGGCAACATCTTCCAGCTGGGCACCAAGTACTCCGAGCCCATGGGCGCCATGTTCCTCGACGAAGCCGGCAAGGAGCAGCCCATCGTGATGGGCAGCTACGGCATCGGCCTGGCGCGCATCGCCGCCGCGGCCATCGAGCAGCATCACGACGACAACGGCATCGTCTGGCCGCCGAGCATCGCGCCGTTCGACGTGCACCTCGTGCTGGTGCGGGCCTCGGACGAGGTGCAGGCCGCGCTGGCGGAGCAGCTCTATGCGGAGCTGGCCGCGGCCGGGCTCGACGTCCTGTTCGACGACCGCGACATGAGCCCGGGCATCAAGTTCAAGGACGCCGACCTGCTCGGCTGCCCGGCGCAGGTGGTCGTGGGCAAGAGAGCGCCCGAGGGCGTCGCGGAACTCAAGGACCGTGCGTCGGGCGAGCGGCGCGACGTACCCGTCGCCGAGCTCGCCGCCGCGCTCCGCGAGCTTCTGGGCCGCGGCTGAGACTCCCGCGCGGCGTCGCGGGCCGCGGCCGAGGCTGCCGCGCGGCCGTTCCCGAGCTCTCTGCGTAGTCTGCCTTGGCGACAGGGGGCACAGATACCTCTCAAGTATCCGGCACTCCGGGCGATACCTCTTACTGTGATGAGTGCCATGTACACAACTCCCATTGCCAGAAACAGGTTCTCGCACGAGAGGTTTGCCTTGGCCCTCAAGGGCCTGATGGAGGAGCGGCATCTCAGCTATCGCCAGCTCGCGTACAAGACCAAGCTCTCGGCCGGCTACCTGAACCATCTGACCAAAGGCACGCGCCCGGTGCCTGCCGACCCGGTCCTCGCGGTGCTCGCCGTGGCTTTGTGCGTCGAGCCGGACTTCTTCGTGGAATATCGCCTGCGTCAGGTCGCCGGCGTACTGGACGAGGCTCCGGCCCTGGCCGACAAGCTTTACGCGATCCTGCTCCGTAACCTGCCTGTACCCGACGACATCGGCGAGTCCCTGAGCCACCCGCACAACGGCGGCGGCAACGGGCGTGCGCAGACCGCCGCCGTCGGCTTCTAGACGAGTAGCCCCCCGCAGACCGTAGGTGGGAAGTGAGACGACCGGCTGCCGGCCGGTCGTCGCGCGTACGGCCCCGGCGTGAGGAGCTGGGTTCAGTCGCTCGGCCGCCGCGGGTAGAACAGCGCGAGCAACACCGGCGCCGCGACGGCGAACGGCAAGAGGATCAGCGCGGGGAAGACGGGGTGATCCTCGAACGCGAGCCGGTACACGATGGCCAGGGCCGAGAGCGCCGTGAAAGCCATCACCACCTGGATCACAAGCCGGTCGCGCCAGGGGTCGCGGGCGGCAGCCAAAGCGCCAAAGCTCATCGCGAGGAGCGCCGCCGAGAGGATCTTGCCCGACGTGGTGTCCCCGAGGTCGCCGGCGTGACCGAAGGTGAACAGCAACGGGACGGCGATGGCCACGCTGCCCACGGCGTGGACGATGAGCAGGATCCGCGCCACTCTGGTCCGTTCCGGCACGCTAAGCCTCATGTCGCTCCGCGCCTCGGATGGGGAGCCGAACAGACGCGCAGCCAGCATCGTAGTACGGGGTCTGCGCGCCCATGGCCAAGAACCCGGGGGGCGCATAGACTGGCGCAGTCCGTAGCAGCCGAGGAGAGGGGTCTCCCACCATGCGCAGGATCGGCATCCGCCGGGAAGACAAGGACCCGTGGGAGGCTCGCGTCCCCGTGGTCCCCGACGACGCTGCCCGTCTCATGAGATCGGGCGCCGCAGAGATCGTCGTCCAGCCGTCCGCGCAACGCGTGTTCGGCGGCGACGAGTATGTACGCGCCGGGGCGAGCCTCGACGATGACCTGAGCGCCTGCGACATCGTGCTGGCCGTCAAGGAGATACCGCGCGAGCTCTTCGCGCCCTGCAGGACCTACGCGTTCTTCTCGCACACCATCAAGGGTCAGCCCTACAACATGGACATGCTGCGGCGCCTGATGGAACTCGAGTGCCAGCTAGTCGACTACGAGCGCATCACCGATGAGCGCGGCAGGAGGCTCATCTTCTTCTCGCGGTTCGCCGGCCTCGCCGGCGCCATCGACTCATTGTGGGCACTCGGCCGGCGCCTGGAGTGGGAGGGCGTCGCCCCCAATCCCTTCGCTGGCCTCAAACAGACCTACAGGTACCCGACGCTCGCGGCGGCGCTGGCCGCGGTCCGCGAGGTGGGGCAGAGGATCGCCTGCGACGGCCTGCCCGCTCAGCTCTGCCCGTTCGTTGTCGGTGTCACCGGCTACGGCAACGTCTCCCTCGGCGCCCAGGAAGTCCTCGACGCTCTGGGCGCCGTCACGCTGGTGCCGGACGCTCTCGACGGCCTGTTCGCGGGCGCCGCCGCGCGCCGCACCGTGCACAGCGTCGTGTTCGCCGAGCACGACATGGTCGCGCGGCGCGACGCCACGGCGCCCTTCGCGCTCGACGAGTACCTGGAGCGCCCGGAGCTGTACGAGGGCGCGTTCGAGCGCTGGCTGCCACGCCTCACCGTGCTGCTCAACTGCGTGTTCTGGGACGTGCGGTACCCGCGGCTGGTGACCAAGGCGGCGGCGCGCAGCCTCTACGCCGCCGCCCCGCCGCGCCTGCGGGTCATCGGCGACGTGAGTTGCGACATCGAGGGCTCAGTCCAGCTCACGGTCAAGGAGACGCACATCGACGAGCCTGTCTACGTCTACGATCCCGACACGGGGAGCATCGGCGACGGCGTGGCCGGCAAGGGCCCCGTCGTACTCGCCGTGGGCAACCTGCCCTGCGAGCTCTCCCGCGAGTCGTCGGTGGCGTTCAGCGCCGCGCTGTCCCCGCTCTTGCCCACGTTGGCCGCGGCCGACTTCAGCGTGCCGTACGACCGGCTGAGCCTCCCCCCGGAGCTTCGCCGCGCGCTCATCCTTCACCACGGGGAGTTCACCCCCGACTACGCATACATGCAGCGGTTCGTCGCGGAGACGGGCCCAGAGATCGACGGCTGAGAGGCGCCGGCAACGGCACGTCGACCGTGCCGGCGCGATGGTCTTGGCGCGTGAGCGGCTCAGGCACCAAAGCACAGCGCTGACCAGAAAGAAGAAGTAGGGGAGATGGTCGGCGTGAGAGGATTTGAACCTCCGACCCCTAGTCCCCCAGACTAGTGCGCTAACCAGACTGCGCCACACGCCGACTGTACAGACGGGTATTCTAGCACAGCCTCGGCGGCGGCGGCCTCGGGTGCGTGGGGGCGGGGGCGGCTGCGGAGCCCGCCCGCCCCGTCTGCTACACTCGCCGGCATGCAACGCCTGATGCGCCACGTGCCCAACATCCTCACCGTCGCACGTCTCCTGGCGCTGCCGTTCATCGTCTGGACCTATGCGCTGTACGCCCCTGGGGCCGCCTGGACGACCGCCTGGATCGTCCTCTTCGCGGCGCTCAGCGACGTCGCCGACGGTCTCATCGCCCGTAAGTACCAGGTGCAGAGCGAGTTCGGCCGCTGGGTGGACCCCACCGTCGACCGGCTCTTCTTCTTCACGCTCGTGGCCATGCTCTGGTACTTCGGCACGCTGCCGTGGTGGGCCGTGCTGCCGCTGCTGATCCGCGATGGCATCATCCTCGCGTTGATCGTGCCGTCGCTGCGCTTCTCCCGCGAGGGCCCGCAGATCAGCCGCTGGGGAAAGGCGAGCAACCTCATCCTCATCTGCGCCATCCAGTGGTTCATCATCGATCTGCGGGTGGTCGGCTGGAGCTTCTTCGCCGTGGGCGCGACGCTGTACGTGGCCAGCGGCCTGCTGTACGGCTACAAGGCGATCGACTGGCTACGGCAGGCGCGAGAAGGTGGCGGCGCACCCGCCTGATCCTCGCGCCGCCCGACGCCCGCTCTGGTACGATGGGCGCACGATCAAGCACCCGCCATTCGAGCGAAAGCGAAGGTGAGGCCCGTGCGTGCAGTCGTCATGGCCGGCGGCGAAGGCACCCGCCTGCGGCCGCTCACAAGCAACCAGCCCAAGCCGATGGTGTCGCTCTGCGGCAAGCCCTGCATGGAGTACATCGTCGAACTCCTCAAGCATCACGGCATTGACGAGACCGTGGTCACCCTGATGTTCCTGCCCAAGGTAATCCGCGACTACTTCGGCGACGGCTCCTCGCTGGGCGTGAGCATGCAGTACTCCGTCGAGCAGGCGCCGGCGGGCACCGCCGGCAGCGTCAAGCTAGCCGAAGATCATCTCCGCGACGACACCTTCATCGTCATCAGCGGCGACGCCCTCACCGACTTCGATCTCAGCGAGATCGTCGCCTTTCACAAGCAGCGCGGAGCCATGGTGACGATCGCCCTCAAGCGCGTCGAGAACCCGCTCGAGTTCGGCGTCGTCGTGATCGACGACGAAGGTCGCATCGAGCGCTTCCTCGAGAAGCCCACCTGGGGCCAGGTGTTCAGCGACACCGTCAACACCGGGATCTACGTACTCGAGCCCGAGGTCTTCGACCACATCCCGGCCGACACCCAGTACGACTTCAGCCAGGATCTGTTCCCCAGGCTCTTCGAGATGGGCGCGCCGCTCTACGGCTACGTCGCCGAGGGCTACTGGCAGGACATCGGCAGCCTGCCACAGTACCTCACGGCCAACTGCGACCTTCTCGACGGCAAGGTCGCGGCCGGCATCCCCGGCATCGAGCTGCAGCACCGCATCTTCGTCGGCGAGAGCATCAACCTCGACTCCATCGAGAACATCAGCGGGCCGGCCTACATCGGCAACTACGCCAAGATCGCGCCTACCGCCAACATCGGCAAGTACTCCGTGCTCGGCAACAACGTGGTCGTCAAGGACCACGCCGAGACGCGCCACAGCGTCATCGGTTCCAACACCTACATCGGCGCCTCGGCCAAGGTGCTCGGCGCGATCCTCGGCAAGAACTGCGACGTCAAGGCAGGCGCCACCTTCAGCGAGGGCGTCGCGATCGGCGACGAGTGCGTCATCGGCGAACAGGCGTACATCGCCCCTGACGTCAAGATCTACCCGTTCAAGTCGGTCGAGGCGGGCGCGCAGATCAACTCCAGCATCATCTGGGAGTCACGCGGCAGCTCCCAGCTGTTCGGCAAGGACGGTATCGTCGGTCTCATCAACGTCGACATCACCGCCGAGCTGGCGCTGCGCGTTGCCATGGCCTACGGCACCGTGCTCAAGAAAGGGGCGCGCGTGACCACGAGCCGCGACGCCCACCCGGCGTCGCGGGTCATTAAGCGCGCCCTCATCTGCGGACTCAGCTCGACCGGCGTCGTGGTCCGCGACCTGCGCGTGGCGAGCAGCGCCATCAACCGCTTTGAGGTCAAGAACGGCAGCTCCCAGGGCGGCCTCCACGTGCGCATCTCCAGCTGGGACCCGGAGATGATCCAGATCCAGGTCTTCGAGCCGCCCGGCGTCAATCTCGGCGAACGGCGTCAGAAGGACATCGAGAAGTACTACGGCCGCCAGGATTTCCGCCGCGCCTTCTATAGCGAGTTCGGCGAGCTCGAGTTCCCCGACAGGGCCATGGAGACCTACGTCCGTGGCCTTCTGAACTCCTGGGACACCGAGCTCATACGCAGCCGCGCCTACCGCCTCGTGATCGACTACTCCTACTCACCGGCGTCTCTAACCCTGCCCAGCATCCTCGGCGATCTCGGCGCCGAGGTGCTCTCCATGCGCGCCTTCAACGACCAGCGCCACGCCAGCCTGGCGGCCGAGGAGCTGGGCGCCAACATCCAGGAGGTGCAGCGCCTGGTGCGCACCATGGAGGCCGACATGGGCATCATCATCGGCCCCGGGGCGGAGCGCCTGTACATCGTCGACGAGCGCGGCCAAGAGGCACCGCTGGAGAAAGCGCTGCTGCTGTTCGTGAAGCTGGTGGCCCAGCGCGCCGCCGAGGGCGAAAAGATCGTCTTACCCCTCACCGTGACGCATCTCGCCGAGCAGCTCGCCGGCGAATGCGGCGTCGAGATCCGCCGCGCCAAGGTCTCGCTGCCGGCTCTGGCGCAGGCGGCCACCGAGGATGGCGTGGCCTTTGCCGGCTCGCTCGGGGGCGGCTACATATTCCCCGAGTTCCTGCCGGCCTTCGACGCCGTCATGAGCCTCGGCAAGCTGCTGGAGTTGCTGGCCACACAGGCAGGCCCGCTCAGCGAGCAGATCGCGCGGATCCCCACCAGCACGCTCGTCCACAAGACGGTCGCCTGCCCCTGGTCGCTCAAGGGCACGGTCATGCGCACGGCCACCGAGAGCCTGCAGCGCGAGCTCGACGACGACGGTGACGGCGAGATCAGTCTCGTCGACGGCATCCAGCTGCGCCGCGACGGGGGCTGGGTGCAGCTGCTGCCCGATGCCGACGAGCCCGTGTTTCACGTCTACGCAGAGGGTGCCGACCACGCCGACTCCGAGCGGCTCGCCGAGAGCTTCCTCGAGGTCGTGCGTGGCGTCATCAGCGACCACGCCGTGTAGAGACGGCGCGACGTCCGCGGCGCCGTCACGGCGACGGCGTCTCGCTGCGGCGCGCCGGCTGCAGGACGGCGCGCACCGGTCACGAATCCGTGCCGTACAATGAGTAGGCATGGATGAACGCATGACACCGGCTCCCGACGCACCTCCGGCCGAGCCTGTCGCGGCGCGCAGGCGCCGGGCAGGGTCGCCGCGAAGCGTCGGCGGGTGGTACCGGCGCCACGTCTGGTCGGCGACCGCCGTTCTGATCATCCTCGTCCTCACGGCGGGATTCGTGGCTCTGCAGGTCGTGGTGCGCGAGCGCGTCGGCGACGGGGTCACGGTTGCGGGGCTCGAGCTGCAGGGTCAGAGCGCCTCAGGCGCCCGGGCGGCGCTCGCCCGCGACTTCGTGCCGCGCGTTGCGGCCGTGCAGCTCCAGACGGAGTCCGGCGAGCCTCTCGCCCTGACTCTCGCGCAGCTCGGTATGAGCGTCGACACGACGGCGACCGCCGACGCTGCCCTGGCAAGCGGCCGGCACCGGCTCCCTCTGGGCCTCGACGTGTGGCTGCCCGGCGGCGGGGGAGACGTGGCGCCGGTGATCCGCGTGGACGCCGCCGGCTATCAGAGGGGTCTCGAGGCCGTGCGTGCGGTCGTCGACGTACCGGCGCGCGACGCGCGCCTCGACATCTCCGCCGGCGGCGACGGCGTCACGGTCGTGCCGTCGAAAGACGGCACGACGACCGACGCCGTCGCCCTCAAGCGCGCCATCGAGCAGAGCATCGTGGCCGGCACGGCGTATGCGGGGCCGGTGCCCATGAAGGCCGTGCCGTCGCAGGTGAGCACGGCCGACGCCGAGGCGCGCGCCGGCGTGGCCGCCATGTATCTCGCGCGGCCGCTCACGCTTCGCTACCGCGAACGCACCGTGGTGCTGAGCCCGAGAGAGATGGCCGCCATGCTCAGCGTCAACAAGGGCTCAGACGCCGACATCTACCCGCTCACCTTCCGCAACGCGCGCGCCGCCGCCCGGCTCCACGAGCTGTTCGCGTGGGCCGAGACCCCGCCCGTGAACGCGCTCATCAAGGTATATCCCGAGGGTGGCATCACGGTCACGCCGAGCCAGACGGGCGAGGTCCTCGACATGAAGGTCCTGCTCGAGGACCTCGACGATGCTGCCCTCGGCGGCGGCCTGCGCAGCGTCTTCGTGGCCCTCAAGCCGGCCATGCCCGCGCTGACCAGCGACGACGTCGAGACCATGGGCCTTGCGGCCCTCGGGGCGCAGTTCGTCACGTACTTCGACCAGCGCAACATAAGTCGCGCGGGCAACATCGCCCTGGCCGCGAAACT
>JAPLCM010000102.1 GCA_026392275.1 Actinomycetota bacterium
CGCGCCGGCGCGCGCCACGGCCTCGCCGACGGCCGGGATGTCGGCGCCCGGATCGATGACGAGGTGCACCTCGAGCACCGGCCCGGCAGCGTCCTCGCCGAGGCGCACCGGGCGGTGGCGCTCCATGTGCACGCGCTCGCCCAGGCTCTGCAGAGGGTTGCGGTAGAGGTCCGCCACGCCGGGGATGCCCTTGATGGCGTCCCACACGGTGCTGGTGATGACTTCGGCCGAGAAGCTGGGCCCGGGTCGTTCGCGCACGCCGCCCCTTCCGTCGCTTGTGGCGCGAGTATACCGTCCGCACGAAGTGGACGGGGCGCCGCTGTTTGCCACCGTGCGAGGCGCTCGCCTATACTCCTTGCGCACGAACGGGGCCAGACCCTGTGTCCCGGCGTGCCCTGAGCGACGACCGAGGCGGTCATCACGAGCGACGACATCACCATCTACAGTGCGGACTGGGTGCTGCCCGTGGCGGGGCCGGCGCTCGCTGACGGCGGGCTCGCCGTGCGCGGCGAGCGCATCGTCGGCGTGAGCCCGGCGTCCGACCTCATAGCCGCTCATCCGCAGGCGCAGGTGGTCGATCTCGGGCGCTCCGTGATCATGCCGGGGTTCGTCAACTGCCACAGTCATATCGAATACACGTCTTTCCGCGGCATCCTCGACGACTCCGAGTTCGGCGACTGGATCATCAGCCTCGTGGACGTGAAGGCAGCGCTGACCCCCGAGGAGTACCTGGCCAGCGCGAAGCTCGGCGCTCTCGAGGCCATCTCGTCGGGCATCACCACCATCGCCGACACGAGCTACGGCGCCGTCACGCTCGAGGCGGCCGCCGAGGCCGGCCTGCGCGGCCGCCTGTATCTGGAGGTCTTCGGGGTCGACGACAAGCGGCTCGACGAGACCATGGCGGACGTCGAGCGGCGTCTCGACGAGGCGCAGGCGTCCGCGCCGCCGCGCTTCGACGTCGGGCTGGCGCCCCACGCGCCCTACACCGTCTCCAGCCGCCTCTATCAGGCCATCTCGGGGCTGGCCCGCGAGCGCGGCCTCAAGGTCATGAGCCACGTCGCGGAGAGCAAAGAGGAGCTCACGTACATCCGCTCCGGCTCGGGCAAGTTCGCCCACGACTATCGCGAGAAGATGGGCTGGGAGCGCATGCTCGTGCAGCCCTTCGGCGTGAGCCCCATCAAGTACCTGCAGCAGTGGCACGTCTTTGACGCGGATTTCCTTGCTGTGCACTGCGTGCATGTAAGCCGCGACGACATCCGCATCCTCAAGGCCAAAGACGTCGCCGTCGCTCACTGCCCCAAGAGTAACGCGAAGCTGGGCTGCGGCGTCATGCCCCTGGCCGACCTGTTGCACGAGGGCGTGCGCGTCGGTCTGGGCACCGACAGCCCAGCCTCCAGCAATATCATGGACATGTTCGACGAGATGCGCACGATGCTCTTTCTGCACCGCGCCGTCGAGCGCGACGTCGCGGTGCTCGACGCGCCGAAATGCGTGCGCATCGCCACGCTGGGCGGCGCCGAGGCGCTGGGTATGCAGGACGACATCGGCAGTCTCGAACCTGGAAAGTGCGCCGATTTCATTGCCGTCGACATCTCCACGTCGCACTTCGCGCCCATCGACGAGCCGTATTCGGCGCTCGTCTACGGCGCCAATCAGGACGACGTGCTGCTCACGGTCGTCGGCGGCGACGTGTTGTTCCACGAGCGCAGCTGCACGGGCCTCGACGCGGAGGCCATCAGGCGCGCCGCCGTCGGGGTGCGCGCGAAGCTGCGCGACCGCGTTCGTGCCGGAGGCGTCCAGGTGGGCGCCGCCGAATCAGGCTGGTGGCAGACCGCCGCCGCTCCGGGAGAGGGGACCCCCTAAGTGCTGCTCGACCGCCAACGTGTCAAGTTCTGGCAGAAGTGGGTGTTTGCGATCATGGCCCTCATCATGGCCGGGTTCCTGGTCATGATCCCGCTGACCAACCTCAAGGCTTGCAGCGGCGGCAGCACTGCCTCCGTCACCGAACAGCTCAACAAGGACATCGCCAAGTACCAGGCGGCCGTCCAGGCCGACCCCAAAGACGTCGCGTCCTGGCGCAGCTTGGCCGAGAACTATGCGCTGCGCGCCAACGCCCAGCAGGTGGGCTCCGCCGCTGAGCAGGCCGATCTGCGTGCCGCGGCGCAGTACTACGGGCGCGCCGCCAAGCTGCTCAGCAAGCAGAAGGGCGCGGCGGCCAAGCAGCTCCGTCTCGACACGCTCCAGCAGCTGGTGAGCGTGTACGTGTCATTGAAGGACAACCAGTCGGCGACCAGCGTCTACGGGCAGATCACGGCGCTCACGCCGAACAACGCCCAGGCGTTCGCCGAAATGGCCACCGTGGCCATGAACGCCGGCGATACCAATACGGCGCTGCTCGCCTGGACGAAGTACCTCAAGCTTGACCCAAACGCGCCCGATGCCCAGGCGGTCAAGGACTGGATCGCCGCCAATTCGGGCACGCCCACGCCGTCGCCGTCATCCAGCGCGGGAGGCAGCCAATGAGCGAGCTGTTCAGCGTCTCCGCCGAGCGCGCCGGCGACGGACTCGGTGTCGTCGTGCTGTCCGGCGAAGTCGATATCTACACGGCTCCGCGGTTCAAGGAGTGCATGCTCGAGCTCCTCGAGGCCGGCGTCGACAGGCTGGTCGTCGACCTCAGCGGCGTCACGTTCATCGACTCCACGGCGCTCGGCGTGCTCATCGGCGGCGTGCGCCGCGTGCGCACCGGCGGCGGGGCCATGGCTCTTGTGGTCACCAACCGTGCCGTGGAGCGCGTGCTCTCCATCACCGGTCTGGACCGCGTGTTCACGATCCATGCCACCCGCGAGGCCGCGCTCGAGTCGCTGGCCTGAGCGCGCTCCCATCGTCAATCTCGACACCGCGGTCCGCGCGGTGGTATTAACTGCCATCGTCCGGGGCTGCCCGGTCACTCCGTCTGAGGTAGGTCCGTGAGGCTCATCGTCACAGAGAAGGATTCCGCCGCCCGTAAGATCGCCGACATCCTCGGCGGCAAGGTCACGGTCAAAGAGCACGGCCGCGGGCGCCAGAAGGTCAGGTCGTATCACTTCGGCTACAAGGACGACGACGCGGTCGCCATCGGCCTGCGTGGGCACGTCATGGAGACGGTCTTTCCCAACACGTACCGGCGCTGGAGCCTCAAGTACCTCGGCGACATGATCGCGACCCCCGACCTGGCGTGGGTGGTCGACGGCGGCGCCGCCGGCACGCTCGCGGCGCTGCGCAGCGTGGCCAAAGGCGCCACCGAGGTCGTGATCGCCACCGACTTCGATCGCGAGGGTGAGCTCATCGGCCACGAGGCTCTCGAGATCCTCCGCGGCGATGCGCTCAAGCGCCATCCGCACGACAAGCCCGAGAAGAAGAAGGCCGGCGCCGCCGGCCGCGGCAAGGCCGCGGCCGCCCCTCCGCCCCAGCCGCCCCCGGACAACGGCGACCCACACGTCAAGCCCATGCTGCCGCCCGCCGCCGTCGACCGCCACATCCGCGTGCGCTACTCGGCGCTCACCCGCGAGGAGGTCGAGGCGGCGTTCGCCAAGCCGTCCACCGTCGATTTCAACCTCGCCGAGGCGGCGCATTCGCGCCAGGACATCGATCTCATCTGGGGGGCCGTGCTCACGCGCTTCATGTCGCTGGCTTCGTACCGCTACGGCTCCGACTATCTCTCGGTCGGTCGCGTGCAGTCGCCCACGCTGCGCCTGGTCGTCGATCGCGAGCTCGAGCGGCGCGCCTTCGTGCCGGTCCCTTACTGGGAGATCAAGGCTACTCTGACGCACGGCGACGACACCCTCGAAGTGGCGCACGCCAAGGGCCGCTTCGACTCCCTCACGGCCATGGAGACCGCTCTCGGGCGCGCCCAGGCGGACACCGCCGAGGTCACCGCCTACAAGGCCGAGCCGCGCAAGGTCGCGCCGCCGGCGCCGTTCAACACGACGGCGCTCATGAGCGCCGCCTCGAGCAGCGGCGCGTCGCCGGCGCGCGCCATGCGCGCCGCCGAGTCGCTGTACCTCGACGGCCTCATCAGTTATCCGCGCACCGACAACACCGTGTACCCGCCGTCGCTCGATCTGCGCGGCAGCCTCGAGGCCCTTGTCGGCTGGCAGCCGGTGGCCACCACCGCCGCGCGCCTGGCCAAGCAGGGCAAGTACACGCCCACCCGGGGCAAGAAGCGCACCACCGATCACCCGCCCATCTACCCCGTAGGGGTTCCCAAGAAGGAGCTCAGCGGCGACCAGGCCAAGGTTTACGACCTCGTCGTGCGCCGCTTCATCGCCACGCTGCTTCCGGCCGCGGTGGTCGAAAGCCAGCGCGTCGACATCCGTATCGGCCAGGAGCCGTTTCTCGCGCGCGGCAGCCGCGTGGCCTCGCCGGGTTTCCTCGAGGTCTACGAGAAGTTCGCCGCCAAGCGCGAACGGCCGCTACCCGCGCTGCAGCCCGGCGACGTGCTCGAGGTGCGCGAGCTGCGCAGCGAGAGCAAGGAGACGCAGCCTCCGTCGCGCTACGGTCAGGGTCCGCTCATCGAGAAGATGGAGGAGCTCAGCCTGGGCACCAAAGCCACCCGCGCCGACATCATCCAGCACCTGTACGACCGCAACTACGTGCGCGACAATCCCGTCGAACCCACCGAGCTCGGAGTCGCGCTCATCACGGCGTTCGATGCCGCCATGAAGAAGGCGCCCGTCGACATCTCGTCGTGGCAGATGACGGCCAAGCTCGACGAGGAGATGGACCGCATCAGCGAGGGCGAACTGCGGCGCGACCAGGTGGTGGCCGAGAGCCAGGAGATGCTCGACCAGGCCTGGAAGCTCCTCGACGGCCATATCGACGACATCCGCGCGCTCATCAAGAGTGGTGTGCGCGAGGATCTCACGCTGGGCGAGTGCAAGAACTGCGGCGGCCAGTTGCGTGTGCTGCGCGGCAAGACCGGCAAGCGCTTCGCCGCCTGCGTGGGCAAAGAGGGCGACGCGCCGCAGCCTGCGGCCGAGGGCGAGCGCCCGCGGCGTGGCTGCGGTCAGACTTTCCCGCTGCCGCAGCGCGGCACCATCACGCCCACGGGCAAGTCGTGCGCTGAGTGTGGCTGGCCAGAGATCAAGGTCGTGGGCGCCGGCGGCCGCGGGCGCCCGTGGGTGTTGTGCGTCGACATCGACTGCCCGAGCAAAGAGAAGTACCGCGCTCGCGCCGGTGCCAGGAAGAAGGATGCCTGAGCGCGAGCGGTCCCCCAGGCACGCGACCACGGAGACCGGTGTGAGCGAGCGGAGCGGCGTGCTGATCACTCTCGAGGGCTGCGACGGCTGTGGCAAGAGCACGCAGGCCGCCCTGCTCTGCGAGCGCCTGGCCGCCTGCGGGCTGCCCGTCGGTCCGGCGTCGGCGCCGGGCACCGTGCTCCGCGAACCCGGCGGCACGGCGGCCGGCGAGGCCGTCCGCGATGTGCTGCTTCACGGTCCTCAGGCGCTGGCGCCCTGGACCGAGGCCTTGCTCTACGCCGCGGCCCGCGCCGAGCTCGTCGAACGCGTGCTGTCGCCGCAGCTCGCCGCCGGCCGCGTGCTCGTCCTCGACCGCTTCATCGATTCGTCTCTCGCCTATCAGGGCTTTGCCCGCGGGCTCGGCGTCGACGCGGTGCTGGCCGTCAACGCCCCTGGCCTTCGCGGCCTGCTGCCGGACGTCACGATCGTCATCGACGTCGATCCGCTCGTGGGGCTGGCGCGCGCCGGCGGCGCGCCCGATCGCATCGAAGCCGAAGGCCTCGATCTCCAGCACCGTGTCGCCGCCGGCTTCGCCGTGCTGGCGCGGCGCTTTCCGGAGCGCGTGCGCCTGATCGACGGCTTCCGCGACGTCGGCCTCGTCGCCGCCGACGTGGAGGCAGCGGCCCTCGAGGCGATCGCCGACGCCGGTCTGCGGCTCGGCGGCTGAGGGCGCCTCGTGTTCGGCAGCATCCTCGGCCAGGAGAGAGCCAAAGAGATGTTTGCGCGTGCCCTGCGCGAACAGACTCTCAGCCATGCCTACCTGCTGAGCGGCCCCGAGGGCCTGGCCAAGACGGCCTTCGCGCGCGAGCTCGCCGTGACGCTGGTAAGCGCCTGCGGCGGCTGCGGCGTCTGCCCCGAGTGCGAGCGTGCGCGCCGCGGCATCCACCCCGATCTGCACGTGCTCGAACGCGAGGGCGACCTCATTCGCGTCGCGCAGGTAGAGCCCGTGATCGCCGATCTGCGCCTCAAGCCGTTCGCCGCGGGACGCCGCGTCTGGGTCATCCCCGAGGTCGAGTACCTTCACCAGGCGGCGGCCAACAAGCTGCTCAGGAGCATCGAAGAGCCACCGGATCTCGTCTGCTTCCTGCTGGTCACCGACCGTCTGGAGCGTGTGCTGCCCACGATCGTGTCGCGCTGCCAGCTCGTCGAGTTTCGGCCACTCAGCGACGAGGTGGTCGCGGGGTACCTGCGCGAGAGCCACGGCTTCGACGGCGTCGCCGCCGAGGCGCTCGCGCGACTAGCGACGGGCTCGGTGGAACGCGCCGCGCGGCTCGCCGCCGACGCTCGCGGCGCCGACCGCCGGGCCGGTTACCTCAAGCAGGCCGTCGCGCTGCTCGCCGGAGGTAGTGGCGAGAGGGCCGCCGACGCGCGGCGGGCCTTCATCAACGTGCTCGAGCAGCAGCAGGCAGAGATCGCTACTCGAGTCCAGGCCGACCTCGACGAGCGGCTCGCTGCACTGACTCGGCAGTTTCAGGACAAGCGCGATCTCACCTGGTACGCGAAGCAAGCCGAGGAGCGCGCCAAACGCGAGCAGGCGCGCCTGCGGCGCATCGCGGCTCAGGACGCGGTGGACCTCCTCGGCGCCTGGGTACGCGACCTCTGGGTGGTCGCCTGTGGGGCATCCGATGTACTCTGGAACTGCGACCGCGCCGGCGATCTCGCCGTGGCGGCCGTGGCGACACCGGAGTATTACGCGCGTCTGCTGGCCGTCGTGGCCCGGACGCGCAAGGATCTGTATCTCAGCATCGACCATAGGCTCGCGTTGCAGGCGTTGTTCGCGCGCTTCGAGGAGGTCGCAGAAAGTGCCTAGAATCGCCAGCGTCGTGTTTCGCGGCGGCGGCAAGGTCTACCAGTTCGACGCCGGCTCTCTCGAGGTCGAGCCGGGCGATCGCGTTGTCGTCGACACGACCCGGGGCGCCGATTTCGGACGGCTTGTCAAAGGGCCCGACGAGGTGCCGGTCGAGCAGGCGCCTCGCGGCCTCAAGCGCATCCGCCGCAAGGCCACGCAAGGCGACCTCGACGCCGTCGCCTCCCACCGCGACGACGAGTTCGAGGCCAAGCGCGTCTGCCGGCAACTCGTCGCCGAATTCGGCCTCGACATGAAGGTCGTCGAGGCGCGCCAGGCTTTCGAGGGCGGCAAGCTGCTGATCACCTTCTTCTCCGAGGAGCGCGTCGACTTTCGCGAGCTCGTCGGCAAGCTCAACGAGCGCCTGCAGCGGCGCGTCGAGCTCAAGCAGGTGAGCGCCCGCGACGAGTCGCGCATCGTCGGCGGCTATGGTCCCTGCGGCCGCAGCCTCTGCTGCGCTACCTTCGCCGGCGACCAGGAGCCTGTGTCCATCCGTATGGCCAAGGACCAGAACCTGCCGCTCAACCCCTCCAAGATCTCCGGCTGCTGCGGTCGCCTCATGTGCTGTCTCAAGTACGAGCACTTGGTCTACGTGTCGTTTCGCAAACGGGCGCCCAAGCGCGGGGCCATCATCACGACGCCCGGCGGCGAAGGCAAGGTCGTCGAGCTTCTCGCGCCGGTCGACAGTGTCACGGTCGACCATGGGGACGGGCGCACGGCCACCTACAAACTGGCAGAGCTCGGCGCACCCGCCGATGGGGAGGAACGATCATGAGCGAGACACATGCACTGCTCAACGTCCCGAGCATCTCGTGCAATCACTGCAAGATGGCGATCGAAGGCGCAGTGGGCGCCTTGACGGGTGTGCGCGCGGTGGCGGTCGACGTGGACGCCAAGAGCGTGGCCATCGATTTCGAGACCGGCGACGTGACGCTCGAGACCATCGAGGCGACCGTCCGGGACGAAGGCTACGAGGTCGCCGGCCGCCACGTATTCGACAGCTGACCGGCGCCTCCGGCTGGTTTGGCAAGACTCCAGACGGCTGGTACCATATCGCCTCGTCACCCGTGGGCCGTTAGCTTAGTTGGTAGAGCAGGGGACTCTTAATCCCAAGGTCGAAGGTTCGAATCCTTCACGGCCCACCACACCGAGTCATGCGCCTTCTCTATGCTTGCCCGGGGTGATAGCCTCGCCGCGTGGCCACCTCCATCCTCTACTTCGGCGGGAATCTCGACATCCTCAGGCGCTACGTTGCTGACGAGTCTGTCGACCCAGTCCCACAGAACCCGCGCCTCCGAGGCCACGTCAGCCGCCGAGAGGCGCCCTGAGGCCCGTGAGCGGCCAACTCTCGCCCGCCTCGTTCGCCGGCAAGTGGGACGGCAACTCGCGCAGCGAAAGCGCCGCCTCCCAAGAGCACTTCATCGACCTCTGTCGCATGCTCGGCGTGCCGACTCCCAACGAAGCCGACCCCACCGGCGATGAGTACGCCTTCGAGAAGGGCGCTGAGAAGATCGATGGCAGAGACGGCTTCGCCGACGTCTGGAAGCGAGGCCACTTCGCCTGGGAGTACAAGGGCAAGCACAAGGACCTGAAGGCCGCCTACGCACAGCTGCTGCAGTACCGCGAGGCGCTCGACAACCCGCCTCTACTGGTCGTCTGTGATCTCGACCGCTTCGAGGTCCACACGAACTTCACGAATACCCCGGCGATTGTCCACGCCTTCGACCTCGAACGTCTACGCTCCGACCCTGAGGAGCCGTTGCGCCTCATGCGCGCCGTGATGCAGCATCCTGAGGAGTTGAGACCCGGGACGACACGCGATGAGCTCACGGCCGAGGCGGCGAACCAATTCGCCTCTCTCGCCGAGCGCCTGCGGGCCCGCGGGCACGAGCCCCACGAGGTAGCCCACTTTCTCAACAAGCTGCTCTTTTGCATGTTTGCCGAGGATGCGGGCCTGCTGCCGGCCGAGCTTCTCGAACGGCTCGCCGCAGCGGCACGAAGTGACCCCTCCGTGTTCAGCGAAGGCCTCGCTGAGCTGTTCGCGACGATGTCCGGCCAGGGTGGCCGCTTCGGCTTCGAACATATTGACTGGTTCAACGGCGGCCTCTTCGACGGCGGCGCCGTACTGCCGCTCGGCGGCGACGAGATCGCCCTCGTCGAGCGGGTCTCGCGGCTCGACTGGTCGCAGGTCGAGCCGGCCATCTTCGGCACCCTCTTCGAGCGTGGCCTCGACCCCAGCAAGCGCAGTCAGCTCGGCGCCCACTACACCGACCGCGCTTCAATCATGCGGCTGATCGAGCCGGTGCTGCTCGCGCCCCTGCGCCGCGACCTCGAGGAGACCAAGGCACAAGTCGAGACGTTGCTCGCGGAGGATAGGAAGATCACTGTCCGTACGCCTGTGGAGAGGAACCCACTGGGGGTCTATGGCGGATTCCTCGAGCGCCTCCGAGGGGTGCGCGTGCTTGACCCCGCCTGCGGCTCGGGCAACTTCCTCTACCTGGCGCTGCTGGCGCTCAAGGACCTCGAGCATGAGGCCAACCTCTGGGCGTCCACAGCGTTGAAGATCCCGATCAAGTTCCCTGAGGTCGGTCCACAGGCGGTGCTCGGCATCGAGACAAACGCCTACGCCGCCGAGCTTGCCCGCGTCGTCATCTGGATCGGCGAGATCCAGTGGATGCTCGCCCACGGCTTCGCCTACCAGCGTGACCCCATTCTCAAGCCCCTCGAGACCATCGAGCAGCGCGACGCGCTCCTCGACCTGAGCGCTGCCGTGCAACCCATCGAGTCGCTCTGGCCGAGTGCGACCGTGATCATCGGTAACCCGCCGTTCATCGGCGGTAAGTTGCTGCGCGCCAACCTCGGCGACGACTACGTCGAGGCGCTGTTCGCCGTCTATGATGGCCGCGTGCCGCGCGAGGCCGACTTCGTCTGCTACTGGCACGAGAAGGCGCGCGCCATGGTCGAGGCGGGCCAGGTCTCACGGGTGGGGCTCCTCGCCACGCAGGGCATCCGCGGCGGCGCCAACCGCCGCATCCTCGAACGGATCAAGAAGAGCGGCGACATCTTCCTGGCTTGGGCCGATGAGCCCTGGGTGCTCGATGGTGCCGCCGTGCACATCTCGTTCGTTGGCTTCGATGACGGCACCGAGCGGGAGCGCTATCTCGACGGTGAGCGCGTCACTTCAATCAACGCCAACCTCACGACCGGCATCGACCTGACGGTGGTCAAGCGCTTGCCCGAGAACCGCGGCATCGCCTTCATGGGCGATACGAAGGGCGGCGCCTTCGACGTCTCGGCCGAGATCGCCGAGCAACTGCTGGCCATGCCCAACCCGGACGGGCGCAGCAACGCCGACGTTGTGCGTCCCTGGGTCAACGGACTCGACGTGACCCGCCGTCCGCGCGGCGTGTGGATCATCGACTTCGGCACCGACATGTCGATGCACGAGGCGGCGCTCTACGAGGGCCCCTTCGAGTACGTGCGCGAACATGTGATGCCGACCAGGATCACGAACAAGCGTGCCGCGTACGCGGAGCGCTGGTGGCTGCACGTCGAGCCGCGAACGGAGATGCGCAAGGCCCTCGCTGGCCTCGACCGGTTCGTCGGCACGCCCCGCGTCACCAAGCACCGATTGTTCGCCTGGCTGCCGCTGGCGACCCTGCCGGATAGTCAGATCATCGTCTTCGCTCGGGACGATGAATACTTCTTCGGGCTGCTGCATTCGCGTCCACACGAGCTGTGGGCGAGGGGCCTCGGCACCCAGTTGCGCGAGGTCGAATCCGGTTTCCGCTATACGCCGACCTCGACCTTCGAGACGTTCCCGTTTCCCGCCGATCCGCCGGCCGACGCCGTTCGCGAGGTGGAGGAGGCAGCCCAGCAGCTCAACGCTCTGCGCGTTGGCTGGCAGGATCCGCCCGGAGCGTCACCCGGCGAGCTTGCGAAACGCACGCTCACCAACCTCTACAACTCGCCGCCCACCTGGCTCTTGCAGGCGCATGAGCGGCTCGACGGCGCTGTCCACGCTGCCTACGGCTGGCCGTACCCCCTGGATGATGACGATGTCATTGCCCGCCTACTCGAGATCAACCTCACGCGAGGCATGCTTACCGAAGGCTGAATGCGGACATCGCGGGTTTGGTGCGCGTTGGCTCCGCGGTCGTTCAGTCTCGATTCGGGGGCGGCGCATGATTGGCTGTCATCCTATGGGTGGCAAGATCCAGCAGCAGTTGGGAGCTGCCATGGTGGTAGCATCCGGACGATGACCGCCGAAGGCCCCGAGGCTGCCTTGGCGATTGACACCGGGGCTGACGTCTGGAAGGATGGTGGCTGGTTAACGCTCGAGTTAACTACCGGTTGTACCGACTCAGTCAGGGAGAGTGGCCCGTCCTCGCCATCAGAGATGACCGTGGCCAGTGTCCGGTGCTGCAGGTTCTTCAGGGCGTGGATGGAGCCGAGGAAGAGAAGATGTGGGCGCGTTTCGACTTGACGGCGGAAAACGGCACTCGCACCAACCCGGAGCACTTCAAGCCCATCCACCGCAAGCGGGGTGCCTACGAGTTCAAGACCAAGCACCTGCGTGTGTTCTGCTTCAAGGATGGGAAGACCGTCGTCTGCACCCACGCAATGATGAAGAGCCAAGTGAAGAACTACGCACAAGAAGAGAGAAGAGTGCTGGCTGCAAGAGATGCGTACAGAGCCAGCCCACAGAAGGAAATCGTCGACTACGAGGAGATGTGATGTCGACACGAGCGATCGCTCGCTATTCGGACGATCCCCTTGCTCATCAGACCTACTGGCACGAACGCGCGATGCTGCAGTTCACAGAGGAACTGCACCACATGATGAGCGACCGCGGCATGACGCGAAAGCAGCTTGCCGACACCCTCGGCACTTCGAAGGCCTATGTCACTCGCGTGCTGCGGGGTGACGCCAACTTCACCCTCGCCACCATGGTCCGGCTGGCCAGCGCGCTGGGCGCAGAGTTGCGAACGCACATGGCCCCGACTGGGACCATCACGACCTGGTACGACGCTCCGACGCTGCGGACTTGGTCCTCGGAGGGAGGGCAGCGTGTGACCGGTGCGACGCTCCAGGTCAGTGTCCATCAGCCCACGCTGCAGGTCTGCGAACCGTTTGGCGCCGGCTCTCATGGGCGTGAGTACGAAAGGGAATTCGATGTCCGACGTGGAGCGGGATCAGAAGGCGACGTTCATGCAACCTCCACTGCAGCTTGAGGAATCCTTCTACGATCGCGTAGAGATCGAGGCGCTCAAGGACTATCAGCGACAGGAATACGAGTCCGAGAAGCCCGAGCTGCTCGAAGTCGAGGTTAACCTTGCCAGTCTTGAAGCGGGTCCCGACAAGTGGGAAGTGCGGCTGGACGTGCGTCTCGAGCCCGACGAGGGCATGCCTCTGCCCCCGTACAGGGTTGAGCTGCGGGCATTCGGCCACTTCCGCGTTCCCGATGGCAGCGAAGACGCGGACACGGCGAGAATGGTGGCTGTGAATGGAGCTTCCATTCTCTTTTCATCTATGCGTGAGTACCTGATGCTGGTTACCAGCCGAGGGCCATGGGGGCCCGTGACGCTGCCCACAATCTCGTTCGCCGGCCTTGAAGTTGAGGAACGCAACATCGAGCCTGCTGCTGTCCAAGAAGGCGAGGGCGACTAGCGGGGTCGTCAGGATCCAGACCTGACCCTGCGTTGCCGAGAGGGCCCCGGCAGAAACCGGGCCCCTCTCGGGTTTTCGTCTGCCTGGACTGTGTCCAGAGCCGCCCGCGGGTGTCGATCAGAGGCGCAGCACGTGGGGGACGAGCTTGGGACTGCCGATCATGCGCGGCCTCAGGATTGAGGCTGAACAGGGCACGTGGCCAACGTGCCACCAAATAGTGACGGTGCCCCGACGGGCGTCGTCGACGCCGACAGTCACCTGGAGTAGGCTTCAAGCATGGAGGAGAAGCCGCCCACTGGCGCCAATCCACCAGGCGCAGATGAGACAGAATTCTTCGTCGGCACACCGCTCGAGATCGTGGGCCTGGAGTCCGCGCTCTCAATGGAGCCGAGGAAGGGTGTGGCAATCCTCCACTCCTCAATCTCTCCGCCACGTCGCAAAGTGGCCTCCGCGCGGTGGCTTCTTCGACAACTCCAGGAGCACAAGTCCAGCGAGGCGCCGGCTCTGATGTTCCTGGAGTGCTTTGTCACCACCCTCCGTTCGGCGACGTTTGCCTTGCAGAAGATGGGGTCAACGACCAAGGGCTTTCGCGCCTGGTACGAAGTGAAGCGGAAGGAAATGCAGGCGGATCCTAAGTTGCGGTGGCTGGTCAAAATGAGAAACGCCGCGGAGAAGGAGGGCCTCGTCCTGGCTGAGTACGGTCCTGTTGTGGTCGTCCGTCTGCACAGGAATGGGATGCGCGACGCGGTGGCCCAGGACCCAACTTTCAAGATTGCCGGAGGCCGCGCCCCGTCAAGTGGTGTACGAGTTTGACCGCAGGGTCATCCTCGCTGCGTGACGCTCTACGCTGCGATCATCGCCACCTCCAGGACGGGCTCTGCGGCGCCCGGGGTGAGCGTCTTGGCGATGGCCTCGAGGCTCATGTAGCGCCTTCCTGAGTCGGCCCACTCGTCATTCTGCTCGGCCAGCACGGCGCCCACGAGGCGCAGGGCCGCGGCGCGGTTGGGGAAGATGCCGACCACGTCCGTGCGCCGGCGGATCTCGCGGTTCAGGCGCTCCAGGGGGTTGTTGCTCCAGACCTGACGCCAGACCTCCTTGGGCACCGCCGTGAAGGCGAGCACGTCGGGGCCCGCCTCCTCGAGCAGTTCGGCGGCGGCTGCGAAGCGCTCCTCGAGCTGGGCGACGACGCGTCCGTGCTGCTCGTGCACCTGCGCGGCCTCGGGCTGCGCGAAGATCGAGCGCACCAGGGTGGCGACGAACGGCTGCGCGCTCCGCGGCACGCGGGTCAGCAGGTTGCGCATGAAGTGCGTGCGGCATCTCTGCCAGCTCGTCCCGGGCAGGGTCGCGGCGATGGCGTCGGTGAGGCCCTGATGGGCGTCGCTGGTCACGAGCACGACCCCCGAGAGGCCGCGCGCCACGAGGCCGCGCAGGAAGGCCGTCCAGCCGGCGCCGTCCTCGCTGGTGATCAGCTCGAGGCCGAGGCTCTCACGGCGCCCATCGGCGGTGACGCCCACGGCGTGCACGCAGGCGACGGAAGCGATGCGCCCGCCTTCTCTGGCCTTGACCACGAGGGCGTCGAGGGCAAGGAACGGGTAGGCGCCCGAGAGCGGCCGGCTGCGGTAGGCCGCCACGACCTCGTCGAGCGAAGCGACGAGGCGGCTGACCTCGCTCTTGGAGATGCCCTCGATGCCCAGGGTGCGCACCAGCTTGTCGACGCGCCGCGTACTGACCCCCGCCAGGTAGGCGTCGGCGATCGCCGCCACGAGGGCCTGCTCTGAGCGCTTGCGCGGCGCCAGCAGCCAGTCGGGGAAGTAGGAGCCGCTGCGCAGCTTGGGCAGGGCCAGATCGATCGTCCCGGTGCGCGTGTCCCAGGCGCGCTCGCGGTAGCCGTTGCGGCGGTTGACGCGCTGCGGGTGGCGTTCGCCGTGGGCGGCGCCGCAGAGGGCGTCGACCTCGGCGTCCATGAGCGCCTCGGCCATGCGCTTCACCATCGTGCGCAGCAGATCCACGTCGCCCTCTTCGATGAGCTTGCGCATCTCTTCCAGACCGTTCATCGTGACCTCGACCATCGGGTGTCTCCCTTCAATGTCTTTGGACGGACTTGAAGAGGATGACCCCGGTGGTCGCTTGCTGCCAACCGGGCCGCCGCGCCGGCGCTTGGGGCTGCTCGCCTACGGCTCGCAGCCCCAAGCGCCGGCGACCCCACTCTCAACTCACTCGTACACCACGTGCTGGGACGCTAACTTGCCGGATACGACTCCTCCAACCTTCTCGGTGACTTGGAGTCTGGATTGGCGAAAGTGTCTGAAGTCGTGGAGGAGGCTCACGCCACATTCTTCGAAGGCTGCAGGCCCAAGAACGTTCAGCCCTCTATGGCGTACATGCGGGAGAAGGCAGATGGCTCTTGGGAGCCCATCCAAATAGAAGTGGACTGGAGGCTCGTCCCCTTTGCTGACGGCGACCAGTAGGCGGGCATCCTGGTAGGCTGGCCGAGCGTCGAGGCCAACTCTCGCCCATCGCCAGGGCGGGCCGCACGGCTACTGCGGGGGATACAGCCTCAGACGTGCGCGGAATGCAGACAGGGCAGGAGCTGATAGAATGACCTTGCATCGCTCTTAATCCCAAGGTCGAAGGTTCGAATCCTTCACGGCCCACCACGCTTTCGCGGCAGCGCGCGCCGTACCCAGGACAGTTGCCCAGGCGCGCGCCGCTCTGCTATCGTTCTCGGGATATGGGCCGCTGTGATGCACTTCACCTGACGGGAGCCCCGACACTGTGAACGGCCGCATGAAGCCCGCCGTGGGCCGCCTCTTGGACGATGCCCGCTTCTCGCTCGCCCCCCGCGGCGGCGAGGACGTCTTGCGCCAAGGCCTCATCATGCTCGCCTGCTACGCGGCCTATGACGTCTCTCGCGCGGTCGTCGTCGGGCGGGAGGCGGTCGCCATGGCCAACGGTCTCTTCTTCATGAATCTCGAGAAAGCCTTGGGCATCTTCTGGGAGCCGTGGGTCCAGGGCCGCGTCAGCGCGTTCCCACCCCTCATGGACTTCCTCGTGTGGTCGTATGGCGCCCTCCATCTGCCGCTCATCATGGCAACCATGGTGTGGGTCTTCACGCAGCGCCGCAGCCACTGGACGAAGTTCCGCAACTGGTTCCTCGCCATGAACTTCATGGCGGTCCTGCTCTACTTTCTGCTGCCCACGGCGCCGCCGCGCATGATCTTCACCTCTGGCGTCGCCGACATCAGCTACCTGCAGGGCAAGCGGCCGGCCATCTTCGAGAACGGTCTCCTTGCCAACCCGTTCGCGGCCATGCCCAGCCTGCACTTCGCCTATGCGCTCTTCGTGGCGCTGGCCCTTTTCATGCTGGCCCGCCAGACCTGGCTGCGGTGGGGCGGCTTCGCCTACCCTGCGCTGGTACTCCTGGCGATCGTCGCCACCGGCAACCACTTCGTCGTCGACGCGGCCGGCAGCGTGCTCGTGCTGCTGGCTGCCTACGTCCTCGCCGCGAGTGTCCAGACGAGCGACGTCACAGGCACGCGCCCCATGACGGTGCGCGGGCGCGACGGCTGACGTGGCGAATCTCAAGACCCGGTACACCGACGGAGCGCGCCGCGGCTTTTTCAAGGTCGGCGTCGTGCTTGCCCGGATCGGCGTCACCGCCGACGTGCTCACCGTCTTCGGTCTGTTGCTGCACGTCGGCCTGGTGCCGCTCGTCCTCACGGGTCACTTCGTGTGGGCCGTACCCCTGGGGATCATCGCGGGTTTCTGCGACGCTCTCGACGGCGCCGTGGCGCGCGCCGGCGCCGGCTCCACCAAGGCCGGCGCCTTTCTCGATTCGACGACCGACCGGATCTCCGAGCTGCTGGTCTCCGGGGCCCTCGTCGTCTACTTCGCGCGCGAAGCGCAATGGTGGCCCACGGTCGGCGTCCTGGTGTTCATGGGGGCCGCGCAGATGGTCTCATACACCCGCGCCCGCGCCGAGGCGCTGGGCGTCGACTGCAAGGTCGGCTTCATGTCACGCCCCGAGCGCCTCGTCGGGCTCGGCCTGGGCTTCCTGTTCTCCGGCTGGAGCATCGGCAGCACGAGCTTCCTCGTATGGATGGTGTATCTGCTCGCGGTGTTGACGTCGTTGACCGTCGTCCACCGCATGGTCCACGTGATGCGCAAGCTCCGCGCGACCGCGTGATATACTCTCGCGCGTTATCGTTGAGCTCGCGGGGAGCGCTGCGCACGCCCGCGGGCGGTCCGCATCGAGGCGGCCGCGCACGCGGTCGCCGTCAGTGGAGGTAAACCGACTTTGGGTAATCCGGTACGCGTTGCCATCATCGGCGTCGGCAACTGCGCCTCGTCGTTCGTCCAGGGCGTGGAGTTCTACAAGAGCGCCAAGAAGTCCGATTTCGTGCCCGGCCTCATGCACCCCGTGCTCGGCGGCTACCACATCCGCGACATCGAGTTCGTGGCCGCCATCGACATCGACAAGAACAAGGTGGGCAAAGATCTCAGCGAGGCCGTCTTCACCAAACCCAACAACACGGTGAAGTTCTGCGACGTGCCCGCGAAGGGCGTCAGCGTCGCCCGCGGCATGACCCACGACGGCCTCGGCAAGTACCTCTCGCAGATCATCCAGAAGGCTCCCGGCGCCACCGCCGACATCGTCGGCATCCTCAAAGAGACTCAGACCGACGTGGTGGTCAACTATCTGCCCGTGGGCAGCGAAGAGGCCACCAAGTGGTACACAGAGCAGATCCTCACGGCCGGCTGCGCCCTGGTCAACTGCATCCCGGTGTTCATCGCCCGCGAGCCCTACTGGCAGAAGCGCTTCGTCGAGGCCGGCGTGCCCGTCATTGGCGACGACATCAAGAGCCAGGTCGGCGCCACCATCGTGCATCGCGTGCTTACGCGCCTCATGCGCGAGCGCGGCGTCAAGCTCGAGCGCACCAGCCAGCTCAACGTGGGCGGCAACACCGACTTTCTCAACATGCTCGAGCGCGAGCGCCTCGAGTCGAAGAAGATCAGCAAGACCAACGCTGTCACCAGCCAGCTCGACTACGACATGGGGGCCGACAACGTGCACATCGGCCCCAGCGACTACGTCAAGTGGCTCGACGACCGCAAGTGGGCCTATATCCGCATGGAGGGACGCACCTTCGGCGACGTGCCTCTCAACATCGAGCTCAAGCTCGAGGTCGTCGACTCACCGAACTCGGCGGGCATCGTCATCGATGCCGTGCGCTGCGCCAAGATCGGCCTCGACCGTGGGCTCGCCGGTTCGCTCGAGGGCCCCAGCAGCTACTTCATGAAATCGCCGCCGGTGCAGCACCCCGACGATCAGTGCCGCCGCATGACCGAGGAATTCATCGCCGGCGACGGCATCGGCGCCACGGCCGTCTGCCAAGGCTGACGCCCGCGTTCGCGGCGTTCGCCGCACCAGGTCTTCCAGACGGGCCGGGGCCGAAAGGCCCCGGCCCGTCTGTCCACCTGCGGGGCCGGTCGCGCTCCGCACTCGTTCCCTGCCCGTCCGGGTGCGGTAGCATGGGCTCATGAGCCACAAGATCGGTATCCTCACGCCGTTTCTCTGGACCACGCCATCGGGCGTCAATCGTCAGGTGGAAGCACTGGTCGAGCGGCTCACGGCGCACGGTCATCGCGTCACCGTGATCGCCCCCAGCGCCGACCGGCTCGCGGTCGCCGAGGCGCGGCGCCGAGTGCAGGCGGTGCTCACCGGCGAGCGGCCGACGGTCTTCCTGCCCGACGAGCCCTACCCACGCTACTTCTTCGCCGGTGCCACCTACGCGGTGCGTGAGAGCCGCTCGCTCAAGCTCATCGCCGCTCCGGCGGATCTCATCGCCAACATCGACGTGCTGCTCGAGGCCGAGGATCTCGACGTGCTGCACCTTCACGAGCCGTTCGTCCCGGGCCTCGGATGGACGGCGCTGCGTCACGCCGGCTGTCCCCTCGTGGCGACGTTTCACGCGAACCCTGAGCGCATGGCGCCCTTCTGGGCCACGCGGCCGCAGCTACGGCGTCTGTTCGACTCGCTTGACGCCGCCATCGCTTCATCGCGCGCCACCAGGGACACGGCCGCGCTCACCTTCCCCGGCGCCTACCGCGTCATCCCGCCGGGCGTCGATCTGCAGCGGTTCCGGGCCGGCGACGGCAGAGAGCCCGGCCCGCTGCGCGTGCTGTTCGCCGGCGTGGAGTCGCGGCGCAAGGGCCTCGGCGTGCTGCTGCGTGCGCTGCGTTACCTCGACGACCGCGCCGCCGAGCTGAGCCTCGACGTATGCGGCGCCGACCGCCAGGAGCGGCGCTACGCGCGGCTGGTGCCGCCCGCCTTCGCGGGCCGGGTGCGCTTTCTCGGGCGCGTGCCCGACGCTGCCATGCCGGATCTGTACCGGCGCGCAGACGTGTTCTGCGCGCCGTCTCTGGGCCCGGAGACTGCCGGGGTGGCGCTGCTCGAGGCCATGGCCTGCGGCGCGGCCGTCGTGGCCTCGCGCTTGCCCGGCTACGACGAGGTCGTCTACGACGGCGCCGACGGCCTGCTGGTGCCGCCGCGCCGCCCGCGGGCGCTCGCCGCCGCGCTCCGCCGCCTGCTCGACGACCCCCCGCTCGTCGGCCGCCTGGCGCACGAGGGGCTGCGCACCGTGCGCCGTTACGGCTGGGAGCGCGTGGCCGGCGAGATCGAGGGAGTCTACGAGCAGGTGGCCGGGCGGCGGCGGCAGCCGCTGCCTCGCCGCCGCCGTCAGCAGCGCGAGCTGTTCGCCGACTTCCACATCCACACGCATCACAGCAGGGATTGCGTCATGCCGGTGACCGCCATCCTCGAGAGGGCTCGCGAGGTCGGGCTCGACGTCGTCGCCATCACCGACCACGACAGCGCCGCCGGGGGTCTCGAGGCGCGGGAGATCGCCGACCGGTACGGCGTGCGGGTCATCGTCGGGGAAGAGGTCAAGAGCAGTGAAGGCGAGGTCATCGGCCTCTTCCTGGAGCGCACGATCCCCGGCGGCATGACGTTCTCCGAGTCGATCGCCGCCATCAAGGAGCAGGGCGGGATCGTGTACGTGCCGCACCCGTTCGACCGCCTGCACGTGATCCCCGGCCCGCAGGTACTGCGCGCCAACGTCGCCGACATCGATGTGCTGGAGGTGTTCAATTCGCGCCTCGCCTTTCCCGGGTTCAACGAGCTGGCCGAGCGATTCGCGCAGCGCTATCGCATCCCGGCGGCCGCGGGCAGCGACTCGCACGTGCTTCCCGGCATCGGCACGGCGCTGTGCGGGATCGACGACTTCTCCGGGCCGGGCGACTTCGTCGCGGCCCTCGCCGAGAGCCGCATCGTGCGCCGCCCCAGAAGCCGCATCTATCTGCAATCGCTCAAGCTCATCCAGACCACCATCGGCGGGCCTCCGCGGGGATCTGGGCAGGATGATTCCCCTGCATAGCATGCGAATGACGTCTCCCGCTCCGGATTTGCGGGAAGCCCGCGAGGAGTTGGCCGGAGAGGCGCGAACTACCTAGCGGAGACCCCGAACCGAGGTACCGCGTGGCGCAACCCAACGAAATCTACGACAAGTACCTGACCCGGGCGATCTCGGAGATCAACGAGCTCACCGGCGAGATCCTCAGGTGTTCCAGGTGTAGCCACGCGCGCACCATGCCGGTCATCGGCTCCGGCCATCCGATGGCCGACATCTTCATGCTCAAATACCAGGCGCGCCCGTCCGAGCTGCACGAAGGCGTGGCGTTCTTCGGGCGCGCCGGCACGGCTCTCATGAAGAGCTGCCAGCGGCTCAAGATCGACCCGCTCCAACTCTACGGTACCAACGTCGTCAAGTGCGGGGAGGTGCGCGGCGGAAAGCCCGAGGCCAAGTGCCTCGAGCACCTGCGCCGCGAGCTCGCCATCGTGAGCCCCAAGCTCATCGTGGCCATGGGCGCGGAGACCGTGCAGGCGCTGGGCGCGGCCAACGTTCCGCTGGCCCGCGAGCTCGCCTATGAGCCCGGCGAGATCGGGGAGTTCACGCCGGGTACCGAGGTGCTCGTGACCCCCGACATCGACGCTTCTCTCGACGAACAGCGTCTCAAGGCCGCCTTCTGGCGCGCGTTTCGCCGGCTCGGCGAGTGGTACGACAACATCCCGCCGTACTGACCCCATGACGCGCCTCGCGCCGGCCGTGGTCGCGGGCGCGGCGATCGTCCTCTGGGGCGCCCTCAGCAGCAGACTCCCGGCGCTGCCCGTCAGGGCCGACATCATGCTCTCCTCGGCGCTCGTGCTCGCGCTCGTCGCCGTGCTGGTATGGGGCCTTCTGCCGTTGCACACCCTGGGCCGCCGCCTGCTCTTGGTGACGGCGGCGGCTCTGCCGCTGGCCATCCTCTTCGTCTGGCTCGGCTGGGTGCCGCTGGCCAATGTGGCCAAAGTCGTGGCCGCCGCCGCCCTGGGCATATGGATCGCCGAGGAGCTCGAGAAGCTGAGCTGGATCGTGATCGTCGCCGTGATCTCGGCGGCCGTCGATATCGTCAGTGTTGCGGCGGGCCCCACCAAGGCCATCCTCGAACAGGGACCGGTGGTGGTCGGCTATTTCACGATCGTCGTCACGTGGGCCGGCTACGCGTACAGCGAGGCCTTCACGGGGCTGGGGATCAGCGACGTCATCTTCCTGGCGCTCTATCTGGGAGCGGCGCGGCGCTTCGGGCTGCGCGTGGGATGGAGCGCCGTGGCCATGGTGGTCTCGTTCCTGGCGACGATCGCCGCGGCGATGTGGTGGACGGCGCTGCCGGCGCTACCGCTGCTCTCGGTGGCTTTCCTCGTCGTCAACGGCGACCTGCTGTGGCGGAAGCTGCGGCGCGGTGGGGAGGCGTCGGGCGCAGCCTGAGCGGTCGCGCGTCGTCAGGCGTTGCGCGTGAACAGGGCGACCGTCTCGATGTGGTGCGTCTGCGGGAACATGTCGACGGCCGCGACCCGGCGCAGGCTGTAGCCCAGCTCCGCGAGCTCGGCGCCGTTGCCGGCCAGCGTGGTGGGGTTGCACGACACGTAGACGAAGCGCTCCGCGCCGAGCGCCGCGGCGCGCTGCAACGCCCTGCGGGCGAGCCCGGCACGCGGCGGGTCGACCATGACCACCAGCGGGCGCTCGGCGTCGTCGTGGCGCCCCGCGTCGAGCGTCGGGTGCGGCGGGAACTTGAGCAGGGGGCGCACGTCGCGGGCGTGGAACGCGACGTTGGCGACGCCGTTCAGCGCCGCGTTCTCGCGGGCCGCCGCGACGGCCTCCTCCTGGATCTCCACGGCCTGCACCTGCCGCGCGCCGCGCGCAAGGGGCAGGCTGAGCGAGCCGATGCCGCAGTACAGATCGACGGCGGGCTGCGTGAGGTCGGGGGCGGCGAAGGCCAGAGCCTGGGCATAGAGGGTCTCGCACATGGCGCTGTTGGTCTGCAGGAAGGCCGCGGCCGGCACTTGGAGATCGACGCCGGCGAGGCGCTCGCGGATGTGCGGCGGCCCGAGCAGCATGTGTGGGCCGTCGCCCACGGCCGCGTCGGCCGGCGTGTCGTTGACGGTGACGCCGAAGGACGTGCAGGCGCAGTCGGCGGCGACGCGCGCGACGAGCTCGGCCTCCTCGGGAAAGCGCGCCGAGACGAAGAGGTTGAGGAGGAGGTCGCCGCTCGAAAGGCCCTCGCGGACCACGAGATGGCGCAGAAGGCCGTGGTGGTGGTCGCGCCCGTACGGGCGCAGACCGAGGGCGCGCGCGGCGTCGGCCACGGCCTGCCGCGCCCGGTTGATACGCCCCGAGGCCAGGCGGCAATCCGTGGTCTCGACCACCTCGCGCCACGAGCCGCGGCGGTGCAGGCCGAGCTGCAGCTCACCGTCGTCGGCCTCCCCGAACGAGAACTCCATCTTGTTGCGATAGCGCCAGGGATCGTGCATACCTCGAATCGGCTCGAGCTCGAAGCCGTCAAGGTGGCCGAGACGCTGCAGCGACTCCACGACTTGCTGCTGTTTGAACTCGAGTTGCGCCTCGTAAGTGAGGGTCTGCCATTCGCAGCCGCCGCAGTCGTCGGCGTGCTCGCAGACGGGGGCGATGCGGCGCGGGGAGGGGGTGAGGATCTCGATGACCCGCGCCTCCGCGTGGCTCTTCTTCCGCCGCGTGACCTTGACGCGCACGCGGTCGCCGGGCACGGCTCCGCGGACGAAGAGCACGAATTCGTCGAGGCGCGCGACTCCCTGACCGCCGTAGGCGAGGGTGGCGATGTCGAGCTCGACGATGTCTCCGGGTCGCGGTGGCATGGGCGCCATGCTACTCGCTGCCTGCGCGCGCCGCGAACCGGCGTGATTGTCCACCCGCAGGACCCCTCCCGGCCTGTGGACGGCGGCCGCAAGCTGGTAGAGTCGACGGCGGGTCGTCGGGGTGTGCCGCGGCCGCCGTCCTCATACGTCGTTCAAGGAGGGACAAGTGAGCGTGCCCGACCTCGAGACCTACCGCCGCCGCGCCGAGGAGTTCATCGGCGCCCTCGACAGCGAGTACAACGAGCACTTCTCGGGCCGCAAGCCCGTCTGCGACACGGCGGCGGTCTACGACCGCTACCCCGAGCTGTTCACGCGCGACGCCGTCGTCGAGCTCGACGCGCTGTATCATCGCACCGTCGAAGAAGACGCCAAGAGACGCCTCGCCTACCTCAGTGCCTTCACCGTCGACGGGTTCATGGGCGAGCAGACCAAGCTTCTCGTCGACGAGATCGCCAACACCGAAGGCTCGACGACCATCGCCGTCGACGGCGAGACCATCGGCTTGCGTCAGGCCAGGGTCGTGCAGGGCAACGAGGCAGATGCCGCTCGCCGCGCGCGCATCCAGAGCGCCCGTCTGGCCGCCACCGACGAGCATCTCAACCCTCTGTACGAACGGCACTGGCGACGCTGCCACGATCTCGCCGCAGACCTCGGGTACCCCAACTACATGGAGCTGTTCTCAGAGGTCAGGGGCCTCGACTACGGTCTGCTGCGCGCCGAGCTCGAGGGCTTCCTGCGCGATACGGCGGGACTGTACGAGCGTGTCATGGACCGCCTGGCTCGCGAGCGCCTGGGTATCACCCTCGCCCAGCTCAGCTACGCCGACCTGCCCTACTTGTGGCGCGCCCCCGGCTTCGACGGCGTTTTCACCGCCGACGGCCTTGTGCCGACGCTCCGCCGCACCCTCGCCGGCATGCATATCGACCTCGACGCCCAGGCCAACGTGCACCTCGACACCGAGGTCCGCGAGCTCAAGTCACCGCGGGCTTTCTGCGCGCCGGTGCGCGTGCCCGACGAGATCTATCTGGTCGTCCTGCCTCACGGCGGCCAGGACGACTACGCCACGCTGCTGCACGAGGCGGGGCATACCGAGCATTTCGCGCACACCTCCCGGGATCTGCCCTTCGAGTACCGCCATCTCGGCGACAACGCCGTCACCGAGGCCTTCGCTTTCATCTTCGACCACCTTGTGGTCAACCGCCGCTGGCTCGAGCGCTACCTTCAGTTCACCGATGCTGACGATTTTGTGCGCTTCGCCAGCATCAGCGATCTCTACTTCATGCGCCGCTATGCGGCCAAGCTGGCCTACGAGACCGAACTGCACACCCAGACCGGCGAGCTGCGCGGCGTGGCGGCCGAGTACAGCCGCAGGCTTGGCGAGGCCACCATGGTCGACGTGCCCGAGCAGATGTATCTGGTCGACGTGGACGACGGGTTCTATTGCGCCAGCTACCTGCGCGCCTGGATGCTCGAAGGCGCCTTGCGCATGATGCTGCAGGACCGGCACGGCATGGACTGGTTCGCCAACGACGCCGCCGGCGCCTGGCTCAAGGAGCTGTGGTCCTACGGCCAGCATTTCACCGCCGAGAAACTGCTCCTCAAGCAAGGCGGCGGACGTCTCGACACCGACCCCCTGCGTCACCACTTCGAGCGCGCTCTGGGCCGCTGAGGCAGGGCGCGCGCCGCGTTTCAGCGCGCCGAGAGCACGCTCACGACCACGTGGCGGCGGCGTGGTCCGTCGAACTCCGCGAAGTACACGCCTTGCCAAATGCCGAGCAGCAGGCGGCCGTCCGCCAGCGGCACGGTGACGCTGCTGCCCATGAGGCTCGCCTTCACGTGTGCGTCGGCGTTGCCTTCGGCGTGCGTGAACATCAGGCTCTCGGGCACCAGTCGCTCGAGGGCCAGCTTCATATCGGCGCGCACCGACGGGTCGGCGTTCTCGTTGATGGTCACGCCGGCGGTGGTGTGAGGTACGTACACGACCACCACGCCGTCGGTGACGCCACTCTCGGTGGCCGCTGCCGCCACCTGCGTCGTGACGTCGACGAAGACCACGCGTTCGCGAGTCTGGATCTCGAAGCCGGGCATGGTGAGACCTCCTAGTCAGAAGAGGCCGAAGCGGCGAGGGCGGCGCGCCTCGGCACGATGAGGGATGGTGCGCCTCTGTTTGAGCGCAGCCACCACGTCGGCCGTGGAACGCACTGGGTCGGGCAGTTCCGTGTAGCAGGCCATGAGCTGGCCGGCCACGTGCGCGTCGCTGCCGCCGGTGCGCGCGGCGCCGAGCTGGGCGGCGATCTGCTCGGCGGCGGTCACGTAGCGCTCGCCGAGCCAGTTCCCGTTGTAGACCTCCACCGCGTCGACGACCCCGGCCACCATGCGTTCGAGGCCGAGGTAGTAGGCGGATCCGCTGCGTCCGCCGCCCGCTCCCGGGTGCACCCACACGACTGCGGCATCGGGCGGAAGCTCACCGGCGCGCGGGGCGTCCTGCACGGCCGCGAAGGTGCTCAGGAAGTCGAGGTCCGGCGAGAACACGACGAAGTCGCCGAACAGCGTGCTGATCTCGACGCCGTGGACGAGCAGTACGCCCTCGGCGGCCAGCGCCGGGGCCAGACTGCGGTTGTCCGACATGTCGCCGTGATTGGTGAGGGCCACGGCCTCGATGCCGTGCTCGACGCACCAGGCGACGTAGTCGCGGTAGCTGATATGCGAGCAGTCCGAGGCGGGATAGGTGTGCGTGTGCAGGTCGACGTTCATCGGCGTCGATTATAGACTTCCGGCCACCATGCAGGGCACACTAGACTCCTTCGGGGTGGTCGAGATCCTCCAGATGCTCGGCCGCGCACGGCGCTGCGGCACACTGCACATCGAGTGCCCCGCGCGGCTCATCGACGTCCACTTCGTGCACGGCCGCATCGCGGAGACACGCGACTCCACGCGCGTGGCCACCGACACCGTGATCGGCAGCCAGCTGCTCAAGCGCTCGCTGGTCAACGACGCGCAGCTCAGAGACGCGCTCGCGCGCCAGGAGGCCGAGCCGTGCCCGCTGGGCACGTTGCTGGTGCGGAACGGTCACGTCGGCGAGCACGACCTGCGCGAAGTGCTGTCGCGCCAGATCGCCAATACTCTGGTGGCCGCCAGGCTGGAGACCACGGGGAACTTCGTCTTCGTGGTCGACCCCGACCCCGGGCAGGTCGACTTCATCACCATCGACACGCACGCGGTGCTTCTCGACATCTCCGCACTGGGCGGCGAGTACTGCCTGGCCGTCGAGATGCTGGGGCAGTCCAACACGGTCCTCGTGCGCAACGGCGACTACCAGACCCTGCCGCGCAACCCGCTGACGATGGGGCGCGACGAGTTCATGGTGCTGGTGCAGGTCGACGGCCAGCGCACCGTGGCCGAGATCGGCGGCGCCAGCGGCCTCGAGGAGATCACCGTGATCAGCATCCTCGGCAAGCTTGCCGAGGCTGGCGTGTTGCTGGTCAAGGCCGAGCGGCAGAGCCGCGCCGAAGACGATGTGGAGTTGCAGGCGCACCGTGACAGCGTATGGGCGGAGGTCAGCCAGCTCCTCGACGACATCGCCGACTAGCCGGGCGCGGCGCCCGACGCAGCGGCGCGGCCGCGCGACGGCTCGGCCGAGCCGGACTGGGGAGGTCTTTCGCGGCCGCTCGAGGGGTTGCGCGGTCGCATGGGCCTGCGCCGCCGCCACAGCGCCACGAAGAGGGGCGGGCGGCCCTTCCGCCCGCCCGCCCCTCGTGTGCTCGTCGCCGGTGACCCTGCGGCCGCCGGCCCACCTATGCGTCACGCTCGCCGTCAGGCGGTCACGTCGCTGATCAGCGCGTCAAAGGCGCCCACGTAGAGGTCGATGTCGGCATCGGTATGCGTGATCGACAGCGTCCACTCCTCTTCGCGGCCGGGGGCGATCACCACGCCGCGGTTGAAGTTGTAGAGCCAGGCGAGGGCCACGAGCTCGGGGTCCTGGTGCTTGATGAACGATTCGTAATCGGTGATCTTGCCGTCGGCGAAGTTGACGCAGCCCTTGGAAGAGATGCCGACGGTGGTGCCGGGGAAGCCGTACTTCTCGCAGACCGCGTCGCAGCCTGCGATGATGCGGTCGTTGAGGTGGTTGAGATGCGCGTAGGCGTCGTCGGTCATGACCTGCTCGAAGCTCGCGCGTGCGGCGGCCATGCTCAGCGGGTTGCCGCTGTAGGTACCGACTTGGAACACGGTGCCGTCGTTGACCCTGGCCATGATCTCCGCGTTGCCGCCGATGGCGCCGCACGGCGTGCCGCCGGCGAGAGCCTTGCCGAGGCAGATCATGTCGGGCACGACGCCCCAGCGCTCCACGGCGCCGCCGCGGGCGGTGCAGATGCCCGTCTTGACCTCGTCGAAGATGAGCACGATGCCGTGCTTCCTGGTGATGGCGCGCACGCCCTCGAGGAAGCCGGGCTCGGGGAGCACGACGCCGAGGTTCATCATGGCGGGCTCCATGATCAGCGCCGCGGGAGCGTTACCCTCGGCGACCATGCGCTCGATGCGCTTGTTCGTATTCTCGACGTCGTTGAACGGCACCGCCACGGTGAGGTCGATGGAGCTCTGTGGGATGCCGGCGCCGTACGAGATCGATCGATAGTCGTCGCGCGGACCGACGTCCCCGAAGTCGGCGACGCCCAGCGACACCATCACGTAGTCGTGATGGCCGTGGTAAGAGCCGAACATCTTGACGATGGGCTCGCGGCCGGTGAAACCGCGGGCCACGCGGATGGCATCCATGGTGGCTTCTGAGCCCGAGTTGACGAACCGCCACTGCGGCAGCTTGAAGGCGCCGGCGAGGTGCTCGGCCATGATGATGGCGTCCTCGGTGGGCAGGCCGAACTGGGTGCCCAGCGGCGCGCGCTTCTGGATGGCCTCGACGATCAGCGGATGGGCGTGACCCTGGACCATGCAGCCGTAGCCGTTGTGGAAGTCGGCGATCTCCTGGCCGTCGACCGTCCAGATGTGTGGGCCTTTGCCGTGCGTGTAGTAGACGGGGTACGGGTCGCGGGCGTGATACGTGGAAGCGACGCCCATCGGCATGTGCTTGATGGCCCGTTGGTACATCTCATGGGATCTCGGCGACTGGTCTTCCAGCCTCTTCTCTTCGCGAGCCGTGAGGTCGGCGATGAGCTGTCTGTCGATCTGGTTCGCTGGCATGCTGGGTTCTCTCCTTCAGTTCTGTCGACCAGGAAATGGCGCTGTCGGATTCGGCCTGTGTATCACCCCACGGTAGGTGTCGCGTCCCCCCTGAGACTCGGGAGCACGTGCTTCCGAAAGACCCTGCCGCTCCTCGCGTGCGCGGGCGGACCGCTTGCGCGAGCCACAGGGGCTCGCACACGGAAGTCTATCGTGTCGGACGGCGCAAGTGTAGGGTTCGGCAGCCAGTTGGCCGTTTCGGCAGCCGATTCGGCCAGGAATGCCGAGCGGCGGGTCGGCCTCACGGCGCCTGGGCAGGCAAGGCCGGCCGGCGCGCGGGGCGTGGTCACAGCAGAAGGGCGGCTCCCCGCAAGAGGGAGCCGCCCTTTCAAGCGAAACTGGCGAAGCCCGGAGGCTGCCTGAGTGCTACCTTCTTACCGACCTGGCCTGCTCGAGTGCCTTCAGAATGACGGTCCTCGCGTAGTCCCAGTTGTGGATGCCCCAGCTACCTTCAGACTCGATGTACTGCTGGTTGGTGAAGGCCTTCTGGAAGGCCATCTGGCCCTTGGTCCACTTCTTCATCGGCTTCTTGTTGATGGCTGTGTTGGCCGCTTCGATGCTCTTGAAGCCGAGGCGCTTGGCTGCCCTGGTCAGTGCGGCCGTCACCTGCTCGTCCCAGGAGCCCATGGCTTCCTGGCGGTAGTCCAGCGTACTCTGCAGCCATGTGGCCTGATCGTCGCCGGGTCGGCTGTGGCAGGTGGTGCACGACGAGTACGGCATGGGCTTGACCCCAGTCGCGGTGGTGGCCTCCTGGGAGACTGCGTCCTCCGGCGTGATGATGGCGAACACGTGGTTGCCCGCCGTAGCGGTTGCGCCATCGTACTCATAGCCCGTGGGGACCATGTGGCACTGCACGCACTTGCCCTTGTGGACGCTCGGCGAGCCCTGCGGCACGTCGATCGCGCCGGTGCCGTTCATCATCTCCTTCATCGGCTCATGAACTTCGCTGCCGGGTTTGGCGACGCCGTTCGGGCCGAGCTGGGCGTTGTGGCACTGCACGCAGAGATCCTTGCGCGGCATCGTCAGCTGTGGATTGCGATCCTTGTTCCAGACCGCAGCCTGCTCGCCCTCTTCGTGCGGATCGTGGCAGGTCACGCAGGTGATGCCGTACTTGGCCTGCGCCGCAGTCGGCTTCGCGTCGTCGGGGGCCATACGGTAGTCCTCAGAGTGGCACTTGAGGCACTTGCCCTGGTTGATCACAGCCTCGGGGATGTACGCCTTGATCTGGTTGAGGGCGTTGGCGTGGCTACTCACTCCGACCGTGCCCAGGCCATTGGCCCACTCTCCGTACTGCACCGCTCCTTCGCCGTGTGCCTGCTTGCTCTGGCCGCCGGCCCAGAACGCGTTCCGCTGCGGCGAGGCCGGAGTCGGGACGTCGAGCACCGAGTCCAGCGCGGTGGTGAACGGGTTGTAGCCCACGGTGTACTCGGGGGCGTATGGGCTCTTGATGTAGTGTCCGACGGGCGCCAACAGAGCGTAGGAGGTCTTGTTGGTCGAGTAGCGTGCATGGCACTGACCACACATCGCGGGGTTGGCGAGCTCCGTGGGAGTCGTGCCGTGCGCGGTCGCCTGGTTGTAGTGACAGGTGGAGCAGCCGACCACGGGCTCCGAGAAGGCGTCGTTGCCGGCGTCCGTGTTCTGGTGCGGTTTCGTTCCACTCCGGGTACACAGCCGGGCCCACACCGCCGGTGTCGTGACATGTCTTGCACACGGTCGCGTTGTCGTAGTCGGCGCGGTAACCGCTAAAGGCCAGCGCCGGAGCCGCCACCACGAGGATGGCGGCCACAATCATCGCAACGAGAAGGACGCGCTTCACCATGGTCACCTCCTGGTAGGTAGGGGAAGAAGAATGCTTGTCCGCTTTCACAGAATCACCTCCTTCCCGCGTGCGGATCGTTGATCGAAGACGCCGCGCGAAGCCCGGGCCACGTGCGGCGGCATTCGTGATGTGAAGAACGCGCGGGGGAGGTGCGGCTGCCGCCGGCCGGGTCGCAGTGACCCGCGCCGGCACAACGGCCGCGCCGCAGTGACGTGTCACAGCAGTGCGGCCGGACCGGATGTCTGTGATTCGCTGTCCCCATGGCGCATTCTCTCGGCGGAAGTCGGCACACTCGTGGGGGTATGCCAGCTACCCGGGCAGGTATACAGGATTCCGTGCGTGTTAGCAATCATAAAGAAATGTGTGGCCGCACTGCGTGACCCCTGTCCAGCACATGCGGGGCGAATGGATCGCCGGCGGCGGGACGCGGGCGGCCGGGCGGGCGCAAGGAGTTCAGCCGGCTGAGACGGGCCCGTCGGTCCCGGGGCTCTCGGCCGGCCCGTCGCGCGTGACCGCGTCGATGGCGCCGCCGGCCGCGGCGCACCAGCCCTCGAACTGCGTCCGCGGCCGCAGGAAGACGATCGTCTCCTTGACCAGCGGGATCAGCGGGATGGCGATGAGCATCCCGGTGATGCCGTGGATCTCGCCGCCGGCGAGGACGGCGAAGATCACGACCAGCGGGTGTACGCGGAAGCGGCTGCCCATGATCACCGGCACGAGGATGTGACCCTCGATCTCCTGGATGAGGACGAAGGTGATGATCACCCAGAGCGCCGCGAGTGGAGAGTCGAAGACGGCCACCACTGTCGGGGGCACGGCGGCGAGCACGGGGCCGAGGTAGGGGATGGCCTCCATGAATGCCGCCCAAACGCCGAAGAAGAGCGCGTAGCGGGCGCCCGACGGGAAGGCGCCGATCATGCTGAGCAACCACATCCCGAGGCCCACGCTGCCGCCAAGGGCGGCGGACAGGATCACCTGGGCCTTGACGTAGTCGACCACCGCTGTCTTCGCCCGCCGCACGTACTCCTCACCGTCGCTGACGCTGTGCGTGGGGAAGTGCTCGGCGACGAAATGCCCGAGGCGCTTGGCATCGAGCAGCATGTAGATCGAGATCACGACGATGATGATCAGGTACGTGATCTGGCGGACCACGGTGACGCCGACGTCGACCACGTTGGAGGTGAAGGACGGCACGCGGTCGGCGATCGCGGTGAGCGACGCCCTGAGCTGCGCCTGGACGTCGATGGCGAGCCCGGCGCGGTCTGAAAGGCGCTGCAGGCGCATGATCGTGTCGCCGGCCTGGTCGGCCATACCGGGCAGGGCGGTCGTGAGGTTGCGCAGCTGCTGCACGACCGGCGGCCACACGAGCGCCGCCACGAGGACGAGCACGGCGACGAAGCCGACGTAGACCACGAACACGCCCAGATAGCGGTGCACGCGCACGCGCTCCAGCCCGTGAACGAGGGGGTTGAGCACCAGGGCGATGAGGCCGGCCACCACGAAGATGAAGATGACCTGGGCGATCGCCCCCAGGGCGAACCAGGCGACGATGAGCAGCGCGGGCAGGACCGCCAGCTGAACCCAGCGGGGGACGTAGATCCTTCCTGGAGTGCACTCGGGTCGCGTGGCCATGCCGCGGCATCACCTCTGCCGTGGGGTTCGGCGCGGGCGCGCGGAAGCCTGCCCCGCGCCCGCCACCCTCCGGGGCACGGTTTTGTCTCTGCGGGGACGGGGCATAAACTTGACATTATGTGACTCAACTTTTATGCTACGCATCAGAGTACCCCTGCAAGGAGGATCTACATGGGCAAGGTAATCGGCATCGACCTGGGCACGACCAACAGTGCAATGGCCGTGCTCGAAGGCGGCGAGCCGACCGTCATCCCCAACAGTGAGGGCGGCCGCACCACGCCGTCGGTGGTCGCGTTCTCGAAGAGCGGCGAGCGCCTGGTGGGCAGCGTCGCCAGGCGCCAGGCCGTCACCAACCCCGAGAACACCGTTTTCTCGATCAAACGCTTCATGGGTCGCAAGTACGGCGACGTGGCCGAAGAGCTCACCATGGTGCCGTACCACGTGCATGCCGCTCCCAACGGCGACGCCGTGGTCGACGTGAGCGGTACCTCGTACACGCCGCCCGAGATCTCGGCGATGATCCTGCAGAAGCTCAAGCGTGACGCCGAGGACTATCTCGGCGAGCGGGTAGCGGAGGCCGTGATCACCGTCCCCGCGTACTTCAACGACTCGCAGCGCCAGGCCACCAAGGACGCCGGCAAGATCGCGGGCCTGGAGGTGCTGCGCATCATCAACGAGCCGACGGCGGCCGCGCTGGCCTACGGGCTCGACAAAAAGAAGGATGAGACCATCCTGGTCTGGGACCTGGGCGGCGGCACCTTCGACGTCTCCGTGCTGGAAGTCGGCGACGGCGT
>JAPLCM010000055.1 GCA_026392275.1 Actinomycetota bacterium
GCAGGCGCCCTCGACGTCGTCGTGCGTGGGCGCCTCGGCCATCACGCGCACCAGCTCCTCGGTGCCGGAGGTGCGCACGAGGATGCGGCCGCTGCCCTCGAGGCGGTGGGTCTCCTCGTCGACCGCCGCCCACACCGCGGCGGCCTCGTCCAGCTCGCGCTTGTCGCGCACCCGCACGTTGACCAGTTTCTGCGGCAGACGCGTCATGACGCGCGCGGCCTCGGCAAGCGACACGTCCATCTCGCGCAGCGCCTGCAGCAGCAGCAGCGCCGTCGCCAGGCCGTCACCGGTGGTGCACACGTCGCGGTTGATGATGTGGCCCGACTGCTCACCGCCGAGAAGGTAGTCGCCCTCGAGCATCTTCGCCACCACGTAGCGGTCGCCGACGTCGGTGACAAGCACCTCGATGCCCTCGCGCTTCATCGCGAGGTGGAAGCCCAGATTGGTCATCACCGTCGTGACGACCGTGTCGCGACGCAGCTTGCCCTGCGCTTTGAGGTGCCTGGCCAGGATAGCGATGATGAAGTCGCCGTCCACGAGCGAGCCGGCGGCGTCGACGGCGAGCACGCGGTCGCCGTCGCCGTCGAAGGCCAGGCCGAGGTCGAAGCCGTCGGCGGCGATGATTCCCTGCAGCGCGCCGATGTGCGTGGAGCCGCAGCCCGCGTTGATGTTGGTGCCATCGGGCGTCGCGAACAGCACGGTGACGTCGGCGCCCGACTCGGCGAGCGCCAGCGGCGCCGCCCGCGACATGGCGCCGTGGGCGCAGTCGATGGCGATCTTCATGCCGCTGAGGTCCAGTGGGATGCGCTTGACGACGTCCCACACGTAGCCCTCGACGGCTCCCTCGAGGTACTCCGCGCAGCCGAAGTCGGCGCCGGCCAGCGACTGCAGATCGTGGTGCGCGATGTGCGCCTCGATCTCCGCTTCCTCGTCATCGCTGAGCTTGACGCCGGCGCCGGTGAAGAATTTGATGCCGTTGTCGGCGAAGGGGTTGTGCGAGGCGCTGATGACAACGCCGGCGTCGGCGCCACGCTGGGGGACCAGCGTGGCGAGCCCCGGCGTCGGGATCACGCCGGCGATCTCGACGCGCGCGCCGCCGCTCGTCAGGCCGGCCGTGAGCGCCGCCTCGAGCATCGGCCCCGACAAGCGCGTGTCGCGGCCGATCACGAACAGCGGGTGCGGGCCGGCCTTCTTGGCCAGCACGACCGCCGCCGCACGCCCGACCTGCACCGCGAACTCGGGGGTGAGCAGCTCGCCGGCTACGCCGCGGATGCCGTCGGTGCCGAAGTACGTGCCCATGGTGAGACCGGTCCGTCTGCTCGAGGGTGGTGGCGCGCCTGCGCCGATGCCTGGGTCATGCTACGCGCGTCGCGACGGGGTCGCAAACCCGCACGTGAGAACGACGACGGGCCGCCATAAGGCAGCCCGTCGGGAAAAGCGGATCTGTGCGGAGCGCTAGCGCTTGCTGAACTGCGGCTTCTTGCGCGCCTTGTGGAAACCGGCCTTCTTGCGCTCGACCTTGCGGTCGTCGCGGGTGAGGAAGCCGGCGCGCTTGAGCGGCGTGCGCAGAGTCTCGTCGGCCTCGCAGAGCGCTTTGGCGATGCCGTGGCGCACGGCCCCGGCCTGCGCCGAGATGCCACCACCGTACACGTTGACCCTGACGTCGAACTTGCCGCCGGTGTGCGTGGTCTCGAAGGGCATCTGGGCGATGGTCTCGAGGACCTTGCGCCCAAAATAGGCGTCGATGGCGCGGCCGTTGATGACGACCGTGCCGACGCCCGGGATGAGGGTGACGCGGGCGACGCTGGTCTTGCGTTTGCCGGTCGCCCGGTAGGTCACTGCATCAGACACGCCTTACTCCTTGATCTCGAGCACTTCGGGCAGCTGCGCCGCGTGAGGATGCTCCGTGCCCGCGTAGATCTTGAGCTTGCGGAGCTGAGCGCGCCCGAGCTTGGTATGGGGCAACATTCCGCGCACGGCGTGGCGCACGATCTCCTCGGGCCGACGGGCCTGGAGCTTGGCATACGACTCGCTCTTGATGCCGCCGGGGTAGCCGGAGTGGTGGTAGTACATCTTCTGCTCGGGCTTGTGGCCCGTGACGACGATCTTGTCGGCGTTGATGATGACGACGAAATCGCCGGTGTCGATGGTGGGGGTGTAGGTGACCTTGCGCTTACCGCGCAGGCAGTCGGCGACGACGGTGGCGAGGCGGCCCAGCGTGTGGCCCTTGGCGTCGACGATGTACCACTTCTTCTCGATGGTGGAGGGCTTGGCGACGTAGGTCTTCATGTGCTCACTCGTGTCGGTGACAGAACGCGCGCCCCACGTGGACGCGCGAAAGAGGACTATAGCCAATCGCATCTGGTGATGCAAGACGGGCTCGCGGGGCGCCGCGCGCCTGCGGCGGCGGCCGGCGCGGCGCTCACGTGAGCCGCCGCAGCCGCACCTCGTCGCCGGGCTCGAGACCGAGGACTTCGTCCGCCGAGCCCGCATTGACGGCGATCGCCACCTGGCCGTAGCTGTCGATGAGCACGACGATGTCGCTGGCGCGCACGGAGGCAAAGGTCCGCGCCACGCGGGCGATGAAACGCTCGCCGCCGCAGAGCAACTCCACGGTGTCGCCGAACTTCGCCGCCTCCAGCTGTGGCGCGCGGAGATTGAGCGCCACATTGCCGAAGCGGTCGACGAGCAGCGCCGTGGTGGTCAGACCGTCGCGATGCCGGCGCGGCTCGGGGAGCTCGAGCCGCACGAGACCGGCGGGAGCGATGGCCCGTCCGACGATGTCGAGCGCCAGCCCATCGGCCAGCCGGGCCGCGACCGGGGCGAAGATGTCGCGGCCGTGGAACGTGGCCGAGAGCGGCGCCAACCAGAGGCCCTCGTTGGTCAGCTCGTGGGCCGCTTCGACGCCGCCGTCAGAGTCGGCGGCCAGCGTGAGCAGCCCGTTGTCCGGGCCCACGAAGAGGCGGTCGCCGCCGCTGCGCAGGGCGACCGCCCGTCTGGGCCCTCCCACCCCGGGATCGACCACCGCGAAATGTACGGCCCCGTCGGGCAGGTAGGGGAGGGTGTTGCGAAGCACGAGAGCCCCAGCAAGGATGTTGCGCTCCGGCAGCCCGTGGGTCACGTCGATGACGCGCACGTCGGGGGCCACGCGGGCGATGACGCCGCGGCAGACGCCGGCGAAGTCGTCGGCGTGGCCGTAGTCACTGGCGAAGCAGATTGGCCTGGGCATGCGGACAACTTACGACGAAGCACGGCGCGACGCAACGTGCGAAAGCCGCGCTCGCCTTCGTCGGCGCGAAGCTCGCTGAGGTAGAAACGGTCCCGGGCGGCCCGCATGGCGTAGAATTCGCCGAGACGATCCAGTTGGAGGTCGCGCGATGCGCATCGATCGACGGGTGGCCGGCTTGGGAGCCGCGTTCGCGATCGTGACGGCACTCCTCCTCGCGCCGCTGCTGTGGGCCGACGACACGGCGGTGCGCGGTCGGGGGGAGACCGCTGCCGTCGCGAGCACGCCTACGTGGCGCCTTCCGAGCACGCCCACGTGGCGCCTCACGAGCTACCGCCACATCGGCTACGACCGCAGCTTCAAGGCCGATCTCATCGACGAGTTGCCGGAGGCACCGCGGCTGGTCGTGTTCGGGGGCTCGCGGGCGATGCGTTTCGAGCCGTTGTACTTCGCCGAGCATGCCGGCGTCACCGCCTTCAACGGCGCCGTGCAAAACTGCCGGCCCGAAGACGCGTTCGCGTTCAGCAGCTACCTCTTCTCGCGGGCACCGGACGTCAGGCTCGACTGCTTCTTCGCCGTCCAGACGACCACCTTCATTGACGGCACGCTTCACCCCGGCCTGGTGTACGACGAGCGCCTGTCGCGCGCCTTCCCTGCAGATCTCATCGCCGAGCAGAAGGCGGCCTTGGGCAAGCCGCCGATCGGCGAGCTTCTGGGCGCCAACCGATACTCCTCACGAGGCTTGATGCTGCGCAACGCCTACGACATCGGCCGCGAGCGACCCAACTACTCCTTCAGCCGCTACCTCGACAACTACATCCGGCGCCGGCTCCCCAAGTACGCGTGGACCGGTGAGACGCAGCAGACGCGCGCACGCGCCTACTTCGAGAAGACGATGCAGCTCTTCAATGACCACGGCGTCACTCCCGCCGTGGTGATCATGCCGTACCACCCCCGCGCCCTGCGAGCGTTCCGCGCCGTCGGCTGGCAGAAGAAGGTAGACGCGCTCACGGCGTATCTGCGCGACGCGCAGAGCCGCTGCGACTTCCGCGTGATGGACCTCCTCGACATCGCGTCGTTCGGCGGCCGCGCACGCTGGTTCTACGACGGCGCCCATGTGACGCGAGAGAACGCCCGGCTGATCATCCGCCACGCGTTGAACGTCGCCCCCGAGTGCTTCCGCTGAGCTGCTGAGACGCGCCCGCGGCGTCAGGCGACGCCGCAGGCGGCAGCGGCGATCGCCGCCACGAGCCCTGCGGAGGTGTGCTCGGAGGCCTCAACGGCGACCGGCAGCCCCAGCTCGCGCAGCGTATCGCTGGTGACGGGGCCGATAGAGCAGAGGGCAGCGCCGGAGAGCCGCTCGGCGAGCGGCCGGCCGGCGGTGGGCCTGTCACCCGAGGCCGCCGCCTCCATGAGACCGACAAACTGCCGCGCGGTCGAGCCGGACGTGAACGTGATGAAGGCGGCTCTCTCGATGCGCGCGACCGGCACCTCGAGCCGCGCTGCGGGTGCGGTGTCGTAGACCGGCAGCACGTTCACCACAGCGCCGCTCGCGCGCAGCGCGTCGGGGAGCACCGTGCGCGCCAGCCGCGCCGACGGAATGAGCACTCGTGTGCCAGCTGGCGCCACGGCGTGCTCCGTCAGAGTCTTCAGCAGGCCCTCAGCGACGAAGTCGTCGGCCACCACGTCGCAGGTGACGCCGCGCTCTTCGAGGGCGGAGGCGGTCTTCGGCCCCACCGCCGCCACGATGGCGTCGTCGAGCGACGCGAAAGGCAAGCCGAGCTCGGTGAGATACCCAAGAAAGACCTCCACGCCGTTGGCGCTCGTGAAGATCATCAGCCGGTAGTCCGCAAGATCGTTGACGACCACGCGGACGATCTCGTCGTCGAGCATCCGCGGCACGATGCGGATGGTCGGCGCCAGCAGCACCTCAGCGCCGAGATGCTCGAGCGGCTGGGCCAGCGAGGCGGCCTGCTCCCGCGGGCGAGTGACGACCACGGTCTTTCCTTCGAGCGGACGTCCAAGCGCCATGTCAGGCGGCTCCGCGGACCTCGGCGAGGATCACATCGGCGCCGCGCGCCAGCAGGTCGTCGGCGAGCGCGATCCCGAGGCCTTCGGGCGCCTGCGCCGGCCCCGCCATCTCCCCGCGCACGGCCTTCGTGCCGTCGACGGAGCCGACGAAGGCACGCAGCAGGAGCCGGTCGAGCCCGACCGCGTCCGGCGCTTGGGAGACCTCGGCAAAGCCCGCGATCGGCACTTGGCAGCCGCCCTCCAGGGCGTGCATGAGGCTGCGTTCGGCGCGCACCGCCAGAGAGGTGCGCTCGTGGATGAGCGGAGCGACCAGGGCAACGACGCGCACGTCGCCGGCGCGCGCCTCGAGGGCCAGCGAGCCCTGCCCGACAGCGGGAAGCATCTGGCGGAAGGCGAAGGCGAACGACGCCAGCTCCGGCTGCCGGAGGCGCGCCAGGCCGGCGGCCGCCAGGATCGTGCCGGCCATGCCCTGCTCTTCCAGCTTGCGCAGCCGGGTCTGCACGTTGCCGCGGATATCGACGATCTCGAGGTCGGGGCGCAGCGCCAGCAGCTGCGCGCGGCGCCTCAGGCTGGAAGTACCGACGACCGCGCCGCGGGGAAGGTCGCCGAGAGTGCGCGGCGCGAAGGACGCGCCGCCGACAAACACGTCGCGCACGTCTTCGCGCGCCGTGAAGGCGACGATGGCAAGGCCCTCGGGGACCTCCGTGGGCATGTCTTTGGCCGAATGCACGGCGAGGTCGGTGCGGCCGTCCAGCATGGCCGTCTCGAGCTCCTTCGTGAACAGCCCTTTGTCGCCGAGCTTGGCCAGCGGCGCGTCGAGCAGCTTGTCGCCCTTCGTCTGGATGACCTCGATCTCGACGCGCAGGCCGGGGTGCAGCCGCGTGAGCTCGTCGCGCACCCATTCGCTCTGGATGAGCGCGAGCTTGCTGCCCCGGGAGCCGATACGAAGCGTACCGCTCACGCGTCGTCGGTGCCGGTGCCGCGGAGATGATGGACGGTGGCGCCGGGCGGATCGTCGGCGCCGGCGGCAGGACGGTCGTCCGCGCCGGGTTCCGGCGCCGGCTCGACGGCCACATCCTCCGGCACCGGCTCGTTGCCGCGGAGATCGAACAGGGTGCGCACGGCGTCGACGTAGAGATAGCACTCCTGGCTGCCCGCAACCTCCTTCATCCTCACCGTCGGCAGGTGAAGGATCTTGTTGACGATGCTCGCCGTGAGCATGTCGACCTGGGCGCGCTGCTCGTCGCTCAGGTCGCCGAGCTTGCCGCTGAGACGCTCGAGCTCGGCCCGGCGGATCTGCTCCATCGCGTCTCTCAGCGTGGCGATCGTGGGCACGACCTCGAGGCTGCGCAGCCAGTTGTTCACGCTGGCGAGCTCCTGCTCGATGATGCGCTCGGCGTGGTGCGCCTCCTTCTCGCGCTCGCCGCGGTTCTGCTCCACCACGTGCTGCAGATCGTCGATATCGTAGAGATACGCGTTGCGCACGCGATCGATCTCGGGGTCGAGGTCGCGCGGCACAGCGATGTCGATGAAGAAGATGGGCCGATGGCGGCGGCGCTTGAGCGAGCGCTCGACACGCTCCCGCGTGATGACGTAATGCGGCGCCGAGGTGGAGCTGATGACGATGTCGGCGGCGGCCACGTGCCCTTCGAGATCCTCGAAGGGCACGGCGCGGCCACCGACCCGGTGCGCCAGCTCCTCCGCGGCGGTCAGCGTGCGGTTGGTGACGAGGATGTTCTTGATGCCGTGCGCCTTGAGGTGCGTCACCGTGAGCTCGCTGGTCTCTCCGGCGCCCACGATGAGCACGGTATGGTCCCTGAACTTGCCGAACACCTGCAAAGCCAGCTCGACGGCCGCGGAGCTCACGCTGACCGGAAGCTCGCCGATGGCCGTCTCGGTGCGCACGCGTTTGCCCACTTCGAACGCGTGCCGGAAGAGGCGGTTGAAGACGACGCTGGTGCAGCCGCCCTCACACGCCCGCTGGTACGCGGCCTTCATCTGGGCGGCGATCTGCGCCTCGCCCACGACCATCGAATCGAGGCTCGAGGTCACGCGGAAGAGGTGGGCGATGGCCGCGTCCCCGGAGTAGCTGTAGATGCTCGCCTCCAGCTCGCCGGGAGGCACGCCGGCGTGCTTCGCCAGGCGCTCGACGGCCGCCTGGCGCGCCGCCAGCGAATCGCGCCCGTACAGGTACAGCTCGGTGCGATTGCACGTGCTCAGAGCGAGGGTTTCGCAGGCGGCCCCGCCATCCAGCAGTTCCTGCGCCATGCGAAGCGCGTCGTGCTCGTCCAGGGCGAGCCGCTCGCGCAAGTCGAGCGTGGCGGTCTTGTGCGAGATGCCGGTGACGACGACGAGCATGTCTCAGCCCCCGTAGGTGTGGAAACCGCTGAGGTACGGAACGGCGGCAAAGCGGATGACCAGCAGCACGACGAGGCCGATGATGGCCAGCCACGCGATGCGGCTGCCGACCCAGTCGGCGCGCATGCGGCCCCAGAGCAGCACCGCGTACAGCGCCCAGGCGACGAGCGCCAGCAGCACCATGGGATCGATCCACCAGCTCGGGACGTTGAAGGTCTCGGCGCGGATGATGCCCGCCAGCATGCCCGCGGTGAGGAACGGCAGCCCCATGAGAGTCGCGTGGTAGATCAGCTTCTCGAGGGCGCCCAGCGACGGCAGCCGCCCGAGGACCCCCCCCGCCTTGCGGCGGCGCAGCAGGGACTCCTCGATCAGGTAGATGATGCCGGCGCCGCCGGCCACATACAGGCAGCCGATGGCGGTGAGCATCACGATCACGTGCAAGATGACGATGTCGCTCCTGAGCGCCGGCACGAGCTGCTGCGGCGGCTTGTAGGCGACCCAGGCCACGGTGAGCAGCAGAACGACCACGGGGAGCACATACAACCCCACGGCGCGCATCCTGGTGAACGACTCGAGCACGAACCACACGAGAGCGATGGACCAGGCCACCATGACCAGCGACTCATAGGCGCCGACGAAGGGCACGTGACCGGCGCTGAGACCGCGGAAGACGAGGGTGAGGGTGTGGAAGGCCAGACCCGCGGCAGCCACGACCAGGCCGACGCGGGTGAGCGTCGGGCTCTTGGTGAGAAACTGGACCACGAACACGGCAAACGCGCCGGCATAGAGCAGGTACGCGATCCAGAGGAAGATGACAGAGGCGTGTTCCATACCGAAGAGTATGCGCCTCGCCTAACGCCGGTGGCGCCGGCGGCTCATTCGCCGCCGGCCTCCCCGGCCCCCGCCGGGCGCCGTCGGACTTCCTGTTCGAGCAGTTCGATGTCGCGCTTGAGCGTGTTCACGCGGCGCGCGCTGATGAAGTAGTAGAGCACGAGCACGGCCAGGATGACGGCATAGGCCGCGGCGACGAACTTGGCGCCTTCTTCGATGCTCATGGAGTCAGCCTCCGATCGTGTGCTTGAGGTCGGCCACGCGGTCCTTGAGGTCCTCGACGGTGAGGTCGCGGCGGATGAGCGCGACCAGCAGCAGGGTCATGCCGAGCATGCTGATGAGAAAGCTGACCAGCATGCTGCCTTCCATCCCCGACCCGCCGGCGCTGATGACCACCGGGTGCAGGCCCTCGGGCAGAAAACGCGTGGCGAAGAACGTCATGGGCACGTCGATGAACGCGATGATGGCGAACACCGCCGCGTAGGTGGCCCGGCGCTGCTCCTCCTCGACCACCGAGCGCAGCACGAGATAGGCGATGTAGAGGAAACACACGAGAAGGAACGTGGTGAGGCGCGGCTCCCAGGCCCACCACACGCCCCAGGCGGCCTTGCCCCAGATCATGCCCGTGATCATCACCATCAGGCTGAACAGAAGGCCGAGGCGCACGCAGACGAGGCCGAGGCGGTCCCACTTCAGGTCCTGCGTGCGCAGGTAGGCGATGGCCGCGACGAAGGCGATGCCGAAAGCCACGAGCGCCGTCTCGGCGATGGGCGCGTGATAGAAGAAGATCTTCTGGCTGAAACCCATCGACGAGGCGTCGACGGGCGCGTACAGGAAGGCCAGCAGCAGCCCCACGACGAGGCAGATGCCGGCTTCCGCGAAAAGCGCCGGGGCGCTGACGAGCTGCTTCACGCTCACTCTCCTATGGCGAAGTCGTAGGTGCCGTACGCCGCCACGATGAAGACAGCGTCAAAGCCTAACAGGAACAGGACGCGGGCGAGCAGGCTGCCGAACCCGGCGCCCTCCGCGAAGATGAGCGTGGTGGCCCCCGTCGCGGCGATGAGCACCGGCACGATCAGCGGCAAGAAGATGATCGGCAGCAGAAGGTCGCGCGAGCGCGTGTTCATGGAGATGGTCGCGAGCAGCGTTCCCAAAGCGCAGATGCCCACGTCGGCAAGGAGCAGGACGACGAGAAACGGGAGCAGGGCTCCGAGATAGCTGCGCTCCACGAAGAACAGGGTGAAGACCGGGACCGCGACGACCTGGATGATCAGCAGAAAGATCAGGTTGCCGGCGGTCTTGGCGAAGAAGATGGTGACGCGGTCCACCGGGCAGAGCAGGAGGCCGTCGAGGCAGCGCTCGTCCTTCTCTTGCGCGAAGGAACGGTTGAGCCCTAGGAGCATGGCGAAGATGAACGTGACCCACAGCATGCCGCCGGTGAAGTAGGTGAGGTCGGCGCCTTCCTTCACGGTGAAGGCGTAGTGGAAGATCACCATCGCCAGCAGCACGAAGAGGATCATGCTGATGAGCATCTCGCGGGTGCGCAGCTCGCGGATGAGGTCCTTGCGCAGGATGGCCGTGAACTGCCGCAGGCCCATGCTCAGAGCACCGCGCCTTCCTGCACGTGCTCGCGGTACACGGCGCCGAACGACTCGGGGTCGACGCCGGCCGCATGCTCGTAGGCGATGCGGCCGTTCTCGACGATCATGAGGCGGGTACCCCACTCGAGGCCTTTGGCGATGTTGTGCGTGACCATCACGAAGGTGTGCTCGGCGCGGACCTCGGTGAGCAGGCCGTCGAGGATGTCGACGGCGCGCGGGTCGAGGCCGGAGTGCGGCTCGTCGAGCAGCAGCACGCGCGGCCGGTGGAGGATGGCGCGCGCGATGGCCAGGCGTTGGCGCATGCCTTTGCTGTACGTGCGCACCACGTCGTGGCGACGGTGGCTGAGCTCGAGGCGCTCGAGGAGCTGCGTGATGCGCGCCTCGCGGTCGTCGATTCCATACATGTCGGCGTAGAAACGCAGGTTCTCCTGCGCCGTGAGATCGAGGTACAGCATGGGGTTATGGGAGATGAACCCGATGGTGCGGCGCACCGGCATGGGGTCTTCACGCACGTCGTGGCCGGCGACCCGGACCGTGCCGGCGCCGGCCGTGAGCAGCGTGGCGAGCACGCGCAGCGTGGTCGTCTTACCGGCGCCGTTGGGGCCGAAGATGCTGAGAAAGCCGCCGCGCTCGAGGCTGAAGGAAAGACCCTTCAGCACCTCGCGGCGGCCAAACGTCTTGCGCAGGCCCTCGACTTCGATCTCGAGCGGCACGGCAGCCTCCGTCAAGCCGACGCGCGGTCCAGGCGGCCGTCGGCGTCGGCGACCGGGACGGCGTCGCGCGCCTCCTGCTCCTGACGGCGCGCCTTGGGCCAGAGTGACACCCCGGCTCCCACGCACAGCAGGATGGAGCCTATCCACACCCAGCGGACGAGCGGGAAGATGACCATGCGCAGGGCGATGCGCTTCGATGTGCCGTCGAACGGCTCGTCGGCGACCACAAAGAGGTCCTCGAACGGCCGCCCGAGGATCACGGCGCGCACCGCCGCCCCGCTCATGGGATACACGTCCGTGTGCGGCGACAGCATACCGATCCGCGTGCCATCGCGGCTCACGTCGAAGGTGGCGACGGAGGTCGTGGAATTCTGTGGACCGGTGCTCCCCGTCATGCTCTTGTAGGTGAGCGTGTAGCCCGCGATGCTCGCCGTCTCGCCGACCTTGACCTTGACCAGGGCCGTCTCCTCGTGCTTGTACACGTTGGAGCCGATCAAGCCGGCGACCACGAGGATCATCCCGAAGTGCACCAGGTAGGCGGCCGTGCGCGTGCGGCTGCCGGTGAATGCGCGGCCCATGCCGGCCCAGAGGCTCCTGCCGGGGCCCGCCGCGCGGCGCGCCGAGTGCAGCACGAACTGGATCACGGCGCCGACCGCGAAGCCGCAGACCACGAGGCCGACGAAGCCCCACACGTTGGATTGAAAGCCGAGGGAGAGCCAGAGCGGCACAGAAAGCACGGCGGTGACGAGGGGCAGGATGAGCGTCTTGCGCAGCTCGGCGCCTTCGGTCTTGCGCCAGGCCAGCAGCGGGCACACGGCGATGAGCGCCAGCACGACAACGCCGAGAGGCTGGGCGACGGCGTTGTACGTGTCGAGACCGACAGTGCGGTCGAACGCCAGCGGCACGACCACGGTCCCGAAGGCAATGGCCACCGCGAACAGGGTGAGCAGCAGGTTGGTGAGGTAGTACAGGAAGTCGCGCGACAACAGGCTCTCGATCTGGTCGTGACTCTCGAAGCGCCGCCAGCGCCACGCGATGAGGCCGGCGCTGGCCGCGACCGTGACCACGAGGAGCGAGGTCAGGATGTCGATCAGCACGTCGTTTCTGCCGAAGGCGTGCACAGAGCTGATGAGGCCGGTGCGCGTGGTCCACGTCGCGAGGATGGTGAAGAAGAACGTCAGGGCCGCGAGGGCGAGCGCCCAGCGCTTGAAGAGGCCGCGGGCTTTGTAGAGCGTGAACGCGTGCAGCAGCGCGGTGGCCGTGAGCCACGGCACCAGGGATGTGTTCTCCACCGGATCCCAGGCCCAGTAACCCCCGAAGCTCAGCACCACGTAGGCCCACCAGGCGCCGAGACCGATGCCAAGCGAGAGAAACAGCCAGCCGGCGACCGCCCATTTCTGCGAGAGCCTGACCCACGTCTTGTCCGCGCGGCCGAGCAGCAGCGTGGAGATACCGAACGCGAACGGTACCGCGAGCCCCACGTAGCCGATGAACAACGCCGGCGGATGCAGGACCATGCCCGGGTGCAGCAGCAGCGGGTTGAGGCCGAGCGGCTGCACGCCGGCCTCGGCCTTCACGAACGGGTTGGAGCCGGCGTCGAAGATCATCAGGGCCGCGAAGACGCCGCCGATGACGCAGAGCACCATCACCGCGCCGCCGGTGAGCCGCTCGACCTTGTTCAGGTCGATGAGGGCGATGACCACGGCGACCACGGCGATCAGCAGCAGCCACAGAAGAAACGAGCCCTGCTGCCCGGCCCAGAAGCCGGCGATCCGGTAGAAGGTCGGCAGGCTCGCGTCGGAGTTCTCTGTCACGTAGGCAAAGCCGAAGTCCTTCTTGAGGAAGGCCTGCAGCAGCACCGCACCGGCGACGACGGTCGTGAGGAAAAACGCGTAGACCGCGTAGTAGCCGTTGCGCAGGAAGTCCTCGCGATCCCAGCGCATGCCGAGGGCAAGGAAGACAACGCTCGCCATGGAGAAGGCGAGCGCGGCCCAGAGTGAGTATCTGCCGAGTTCCAGCACCCCTGCGCCCTCACTGCCCGGTCTGGGCCGCGGGTGAGGCCTTGCCCTCGTACTTGCTCGGGCATTTGGTCTGGAGCTCTTCGGCGGAGACCACTCCGTCGGCGGCGGCGTACTTGCCGACGATCACCACGTCGACGCCGTCCTCGAAGGTGCCGGGCATCTGCCCGCTGTAGGTCACCTTCACGGTGTCGGTCTTGCCGGTGAGATCCTGGATGGTGAAGTGCACGCCGGCTTCGTCGCGGGCGATGGTGCCCCTAACGACCCGACCCCCCACCTTGACGTTCTTGCCGTCGTACTGGCCGCTGGTGAGGTCGGCGACCTGCCGGTAGTAGGCGCCCTGTTTCTGGATGAGAAAGACGACGCCGATGACGAACACCACGACGATCACGCCGGTGGCGATGAGCAGACGGGTGCGGGATTTCTTGTTCACGCGGATACCCCCGGTTGTATTGAGAGCAGCGTCACGTAGTGTAGACCACGAACGGGCTTCGCGCCATTTCCACTGTCCACAGGATGATTAAGCCGTGTGAAGGAGGGCGCCTCGCGGCGGCGTAGCTAGCAGCATGTCCATCGACAAACGTCGCGAGAGCAGGCTGATCGCCGCGATCTGCGCCGCTGTCACGGGCGCCGGCGACGCGGACGTCGGCGGTCGCCTGCGGCCGGCCCTCCAGCGACTGAACCAGGTGTTCGCGCCCGCCCTCAGCGAACCGTTCGCCGCGACCGACACCGGACGGGTCCATGGCGCCTTGGCAGACCCGGCGCAGGCGCCGCTCTGCATCAGCGTGCTCCGCGAGAGCCTGGCGCCACTGCAGCTCAGCGTCGGCGTGGGTATCGGCGCCGTGGAGCACGGCGGCGCCTCGGCGGACCATGGGGGCGACGTCCACACCGTCGCCGGTCGCGCTCTTCAGCTCGCCAGGCGTGACGACGGCCTCTGCCGCTACCTCGGCACCGGCGACGCCGGTGACGTGCTGCTGGGCGCCCTGTGCCGTCTCGTCGACCCCCTCATCCGGGCACGCACCCAGAAGCAGTGGGAGGCCATCGCGGCGTACCGGGAGCTCGGCCACCAGCGTGATGTGGCCGAGCGACTCGGAGTGACGCGGCAGAGCGTGGGCGATCGCCTGGCGGCGGGCCACCGCCGCGCGGTGGAAGAAGCCGACGTGGCCGTCGCCACATACCTGAGCTACTCACGCCCGCAGCGCTCCACGCCCTGAGGGGAGTAGCCGGCGGCCGGCCCCGACGGCTCCGTGGCCGGCGTCAGCTCCCGGGCGCGGGCGGCGGTTCGGGCATGGCACAGTCGCCGCCCAGATCGAGCAGCTTCTCCACGGCGTGCGGCAACGCTGGGGCGATCATCGTGAACTGTTCCCGGCAGGCGCGCGGGCTGCCCGGCATGTTGATGATGAGCGTCTTGCCGCGCATGCCGCTGACGGCCCGCGACAGCATCGCATGCGGCGTCGTGGCGGCCGACCCGGCGCGCATCGCCTCGGCGAAGCCCGGCGCCTGACGCTCCAGCACGGCGAGGGTGGCCTCCGGCGTCACGTCGCGCGTGGTCATCCCAGTACCGCCCGTCGTCAGGACGAGATTGACCGTGGTCTCGTCGGCCCAGCGCCGCAGCGCGGCGGCGATCCGGTCGCGCTCGTCGGGCACGATGGCGCGCTCCACTGAGGCGACGCCCAAGGCGCGCAGCGCCTCGTCGAGGGCGTCGCCGCTGGTGTCTTCGCGCTCTCCGCGCGAGCCCTTGTCGCTCACGGTGAGCACTCCGGCCACGATGAGGCTCTGCTTGAGCAGCACGATGCCGTTGCCGGGCAGGATCTCCCCGCCCTCGATGACGCGCGCGAAGATGCCCTCGCGCGGCATGACGCAGTCGCCGGCCTGGTGGAAGATGGCGCAGCGGTCGTGGCACACCTTGCCGATCTGGGTGACCTCGAGCAGGCACTCGCCGGCGTACAGGCGCGCACCGATTGGAAGCTCGTACACTACGAGGCCCTCGGTGGTGATGTTCTCGCCGAAGGCGCCCGGCTCCACCGTGGGGCAGGCGGCCTTCATCTTCTCGATGCTCTCGTTGGCCAGCAGGCTCACCTGGCGATGCCACGGGCCGGCGTGCGCATCGCCCTCCACGCCGTGCTCGACCACCAGTGTGATCGACTCCACGGGCTCCTTGCGCACGCCCTTTTCGGCGGCCACGTTGACCGACACGATACGGCCGTCCACGGTGGGCCGGCTCACAGTGCGCCTCCGTTCTGTTCCACTTCTGCCCCACGTCGCCACGTGCCACTCCGCCCACCGCTCTTCTCAAGAAGGCGCACGGCCGTGACTTCCATGCCGCGGTCGACGGCCTTACACATATCGTAGATCGTGAGCGCGGCGACGGACGCGGCCACCAGCGCCTCCATCTCGACGCCCGTGCGCCCGCGCAGCCGGGCCTCGGTGATGATGCGCAGGCCGGGCAGCTCACCGTCCGCCTCGATCGCCACCGCCACGGAGGTGAGGTTGAGCTGGTGGCACAGCGGGATGAGTTCGTGCGTACGCTTGGCGGCCATGATGCCGGCCAGACGGGCGACGGCGATGACGTCGCCCTTGGGCGCCGCTTCGTCCTGGATCAGGGCAAGCGTCGCCGGCGCCATGACGACGCGCGCCTCGGCGCGCGCCACGCGCTCCGTCTCGTCCTTGCCGCCGACGTCGACCATACGGGCGCGCCCGTAGCCGTCCAGATGGCTGAGCTCGTCCACGACCTCACCCTCCGATCTGCGACATCGCGCGCTCGTTGGCGCGCTGCTCGCGGCAGCGGTCGAAGCTCTTGCCCGACACCGCCGCGCAGATGGCCTCTCGGAGCTCGGCGGGATGGGCGATGAGCGGCCGGATGGCGACCTCGTCGCCCGAGAACAGGCAGGTGCGCAGGCGGCCGTCGGCGGTGAGACGCAGGCGGTTGCAGCTCTCGCAGAAGTGCTCGGAGACGCCGGCGATGAAGCCGATGGTGCCGAGCGCCCCGGGCGCCTGCCAGTACTGCGCCGGGCCGTGCCCATAGGGACCCTCGTGCGGCGCCAGCTCGTGACGGTCCTTGAGGAGCTGGAGGATCTCGGGAGCCGGCACCAGGCGCCCGTCACCGCCGAGCCGGCGGTCGAGGGGCATGAACTCGATGAAGCGCACGTGCACCGGGCGTTCGCGCGTGAGGGCGACGAAGGCGTCGAGCTCGTCGTCCACGCCGTCGAGCAGAAGGGCGTTGACCTTGACCGGCGAGAAGCCGGCGGCGAAGGCCGCGTCGAGGCCGGCGAGCGCATCGGCGAGCCGGCCGCCTCGACTGATCCGCGAGAAGCGCTCCGCGTCGAGGCTGTCGAGGCTGATGTTGACGCGGCGCAGCCCGGCGCGACGCAGATCGGCCGCGTACCTGGGCAACAGCACGCCGTTGGTGGTCAGCGAGATGTCGTGGATGCCGCTGGTGCGGCCGAGCATGCCGACGAAGTCTGCGCAGCCCTGCCGCACCAGCGGCTCCCCGCCGGTGATGCGCACCTTGCTGATGCCGCAGCCGGCGGCCACGCGAGCGAACGCCGCCAGCTCCTCGTAGCTGAGGATCTCGTCGTGCGCACGCGCCGGCACGCCCTCGGCGGGCATGCAGTACGTGCAACGCAAGTTGCAGCGATCGGTGATCGAGAGGCGCAGGTAGTCGACCCTGCCCTGGGTGTTGTCGGGGATGGCGTTCACGGGAGCCCCAGTGTAGCGGGCCATCCCCGCGACGTCACTTCAGCAGCAGGACCTCGGTGGCCTTGATCACGACGGTGAGCTCGTCGCCGGCCTTGATGTCGAGCGCCTCCGACGAGCGCCGCGTGATGACCGACACCACTTCGTGCCCGGCCACGTCGACGACGATCTCCGCCATCACCGCTCCGAGCACCACGCTCTTGACCGTACCAGGCAACTGGTTTCTCGCGCTGAGCGCCATCGCCGACCTCCTTCGCTCGATCCTGGCTGATCACGAGAGTCTCCTCTCGTGCCGTGCGATCGGGTGCACCGCCGACGCCTTGAACGCCGCCACCACGTAGCCGCCGACCTCGAGACCAAGCTCCTCGCGGGCCGCCCGGGTGACGAGTGCGGCGACGTCAACGGACTCCGCCGCGACGACCACATGGAGCAGTCGCCCCGCCGGGCTGACTGATTTGACCATTCCCGGCAGCACGTTGCGTAAACTGGTGCTGTGCTCGGCCGGTGGACCCGCGAACAGCACGACGTCCTCAGGCGGAAGACAGGCCACGGCCGGCCCGTCGGCCGCTTCGCGACAGGCGATCGCGGCGCCACTCGCGAGGCGCAGCCACGTGGAGCCGTCGGCGGCGTTGACGATCTCGCCCTCGAGGTAGGCATCGAGCCCAAGGAAGTCGGCGAACGAGGAGCTCGCCGGGTGCGCAAAGAGTTCGACGGCAGACCCCGTCTGCACGATGCGGCCCTGCTCGAGGAAGCTCACGCGGTCGCCTACGGCGAGCGCCTCGTCGCGGTCGTGGGTGACCCACACGACCGCCATGGCGCGGTGCGCGAAGATGTCGAGCAGTTCGGCGACCAGGATGCGGCGCGTGGGCGGGTCGAGGGCGCCCAGCGGCTCGTCGAGAAAGAGGACGGCAGGGTCTACGGCGAGCGCCCGCGCGATGCTCACGCGCTGCGCCTCGCCGCCCGAGAGCCGGTCGGGCCTGCGCTCGGCGAGGTGGGCGATACCCAGAAGACCGAGCGCCGCCTCGGCGCGGCGCCGCGCCTCGGCGCGGGCGGCGCCGCGCAGCCGCAGGCCGCTCTCGACGTTACGCCGCACGCTCGTGGCCAGAAGATACGGCCGCTGGAAGACGGCCGCCGTGCGACGGCGCAGGACCAGCCGCGCGGCGGCCGTCGTGACCTCGCGGCCTTCGAACTCCAGCGTCCCGCGTGCCTCTTCGAGCCCATTGAGCGCCTTGAGCAGCGTGCTCTTGCCGGCGCCGTTGGCACCCAGCAGCACATGCACGTCGCCGGGGAGGAGCTCGAGAGCGTCGACGTGGGCCAGAGTGCGGCCCGCGCGCACGACCTCGAGGTCGCGGGCCACGAGCACAGGGACGGCTGAGGCGGAGGCGCTCACGCCCGCCGCCTCCCCTGCTGCTGCACGACGGTCATGGCGAAGTTGGCGCCGAAGGCGAGGATCATGAGGATGATGCTTAGGGCGATGGCCACTGCCCAGCGACCGATGCGCGTCTCCTGCACGATCGCCGTCGTGAGCACCTGTGTCTGCCCCTCGATGTTGCCGCCCACCATCATCACCGCGCCGACCTCGCTGATAACGCCGCCGAAGGCGGCCATCACGGCGGCGAGCAGCGCCACCTTGATCTCGCGCAGGAGCAGGGCGAACCCCTGGAGGCGGCCGGCGCCGAGCGCCGCGATCTGCTGGCGCATGCCCACGTCGATCTGCTGCAGCGCCGCCAGCGAGAGCCCCATGACGATCGGCAGCGCGATGATGACCTGGGCGATCACCATGGCCCACGGCGTGTACAGCCAGCGCAGGTCGCCCAGGGGTCCGTTGCGGGTGAGGAACAGCGACACGAGCAGCCCGACCACGACCGGCGGGGCGGCCATGCCGGTGTTGGTGGCGGCCACCACCACCCGCCGGCCGCCGAACTCGTTGAGCGCGACGGCGGCGCCCAGCGGTACGCCCACGGCCACGGCGATCATCAGCGCCACGCCCGAGATCCACAGCGAGCGCCACGCGATCTCATAGATCGTGCCGTCGCCGCCGAAGAGCAGGCGGAGGGCCTCGACGATGCCGTTCCAGATGAGGTCCATGGCGCCCGCGACCCGTCAGGGGGTCGCGTACCCCTCGCTGCCGAGAGCGCCGGCGTCCGGGAAGAAGAGGGCCTCTCCGTACTCGGCCTTGCCGTAGTCGCCGATCAGCGTCTGCCCAGCAGCACTCACCAGTACCTGGGCGAACTGCTCGGCCACGGCGGCGTTGACGGTGGGGAACCGGCCCTGATCGACAAGCACGACACTGTATTGGTTCTTGAGGTCCTGGCTCTTGGGGGACAGTGGGACCAGGTCGAGCGTCTCGCGCAGAGAGAGGTAGGTTGCCAGGTCGGTGAGGGTGTAGCCCTGTTTCTCGCTGGCGATGCGCAGGGTCTCGCCCATGCCCTGGCCCGTCTTCTGATACCACATCCCGACGGGCCGGACGCCGGCCAACTCCCACAGCGCCGCTTCCTTCTTGTTCGTCCCCGACTCGTCGCCGCGCGTGAAGAAGGTCTTCTGGGCGGCAGCGATCCGCGCGAAGCCGTCGGCGGCACTCGTCCCGGACTTCACCCCTGCAGGGTCGCCTTCCGGGCCGACGATGACGAAGAAATTATAGGCCACGGGAAGACGAAGCGTGCCACTGCCGGCCGCCACGAACGCCACCTCATCCTTGGGCGCGTGCACCAGAAGGACGTCGGCCTCGCCGCGTGCGCCCATCGCCATGGCCTCACCGGACCCTACGGCCAGCACCTTGACGGTGACATCCGGCGCCGTCTTCGCGAACAGCGGCAGCACTACATCGTCGATAAGCCCCGAGTCCTTGAGGCTCGTGGTCGTGGCGACGATCAGCTCGTCGCGCTTGACAGCGTCACTGGTGCCGCACCCGCCGAGCAGTGGGAGCAGCAGCACGAGGACGACAAGGGCCACCACCGCGAGGGCACGGCTTCGCCGAAAGGCCAAACCAGGGGGATGTCGAGCTATCGTCATGGAATCCTCCGGTCATTCTCTCCGGCGCGCGGCCGGAAGGGTCATCCTACAGGCGACGCTCAGACCACGTGAACCGCCGCCGCAGGAACGCGCAGCCCGACCTTGCTGCCCGGTCCGATGGCGAAGGCCTCAAGTTCCCGAGCGCTGATCGCCGCCCTGAAGAGCGGTGGCACGTCGACCTCGACCACCGCGGTCGCACCTGCACAGACCACGCGCCGCACACGGCCGGTGAAGAATGAATCGCCCTCGCCGACACGCGAGTGTTGCTCGGGCAGCACGGTGATGTCTTCGGCGCGGACGACCGCGTGACATACGCCTGCCGGCGCCGGGCTGGAGATCCGCAGAGTGCCGCCGAGTGCCAGAGCGAGGTGGCGCGAGTCGCCCGGCACGGACCGCGCTTCGAACACGTTCCGCGCCCCCGTGAAGCGCGCCACCTCGACGGTCGCCGGCCGGCGCAGCACATCGTAAGGAGCCCCCACCTGCTGCAGCCGCCCGGCGACCATCACGGCGAACAGGCTACCGACCGCGAACGCCTCCTCCAAGTCGTGCGTGACGTGCACCACGGTCAGACCTTCGTCCGCGCTGAGCCGGCGCAGCAGGTCCTGCAGCCCGTCGCGAGCGTCGTCGTCGACGGCGCTGAGCGGCTCGTCAAGGAGCAGAGCCCGGGGTCGGGCCGCGAGCGCCCGAGCCAGTGCGACCCGCTGGCTCTCGCCGCCCGAGAGTGTCTGTGGACGTCGCTTCAGCAAGTGCGTGATACCCACTTGTCCTGCGAGCTGCGCGAGACGGTCGGCGGAGGGCCGGCGACGCCACCCTGCCCGCTCGCCGTCGCCGTTGCTGCGATGGAGGCTGTAGGCCACGTTGTCGGCGACGCTGAGGTGAGGAAACAGGAGCCCGTCCTGAAAGACGAGGCCGACCCTCCGCCGCTCCGCGGGGAGCTCCGTCACGTCGGCGCCGTCCACGAGAAGACGTCCGGCACGTATCCTGCGCACGCCGGCCAGCGCCTCGAGCACGAGCGTCTTGCCCGCCCCGCTCGGGCCCAGCAGCACGGCATACTCACCGGCCGCCACCTCGAGGTCGAGCGGCCCCACCGAGAAGTCGCCGGCGGCGACTTCGAGGCCACGCAGGCCGATCACGCCGAGTCCTTCCGCGACCGCCCGCGTCGCGGCAGCAACACGCTGCGCGCCACGAGGAAGACGACGAACGCCACGATGACGATGAGCACGGCCGGCGGCTGCGCCGCCCGCAGCCCGAAGCCCTCGAAACGTTCGAAGGTGAGCACCGAGATGACCTTCGGATTGTACGCCAGGATCACGACCGCGCCGAACTCGCTGATGCCACGGCCCCACATGAGGACGGCGCCGGAGAGCACGCCCCGCCACGCCTGCGGGAAGGTGACGCGAAGAAAGGCGCCTCCGGGTGAGGAGCCCAGGGTGCGCGCCACGTGCTCGTAGCGCTCGTCCACGAGCGCGAAGGTCTCGCGAGCAGTGTCGACGAGGAATGGCAGACTCACGAACAGCATCGCGAGGACGATGCCGGCGACGGTCTCGGTGAAGCCGATGCCGAACGGCGCCAGAAGCCGCCCTATCACGCCTTCGCGGCCGTACACCGTGAGTAGCGCGATGCCCGCGGCCGTATGCGGGAAGACGATCGGCAGGTCGATGAGGCCTTCGATGGCGCGCTTGCCCACGAAATCGCGACGCGCGAGCAGATACGCGAGTGGGACGCCGACGACGAAGCCGATCGCCGTGGCGATCAGCGCCGCCGACACCGTCAGCCACAGCGAGCGACGGATGTCGTCCTGGCGCAGAGCTTCGCCGAGGAGGCCTGCGCCGGCGCCGACGATCATGCTCGCCGCCGGCAGCACGACGAAAGCGACGAGCAGCGCGCCGGCCACGGCGCAGGCCGCCCAGAACAGCGAGGGACGGTGGCCGCGCATCAGGATCGCTGAGGCAGGCGTGCGGGGGGGTCTTGATCAACCGTGTGCCCGTATTCCCAGAGAACGCTCACCTCGACCCGCCGCACGCCTGCCTCACCTCCTCCGGCGCGGCGGCTGCGTTGTCGAGCGTGGGCGGCTCGAGCACCGGCTGCCAATCCTCTTCGAGGATCCGGCGCCCGTCGTCCCCCAGGAGGAAGGTCGCGAACTCGGCGGCCAGCCCCGGATCCGGCGCATTGGCCGGGATCGTGAACGCATAGCGGATCACCTCGCCGCGGAACACCGGCTTCACGCTGGCAAAGCGCTGAAAGTCGAGCTTGACCTCCACGGTGCGGTACACGCTGCGAAACCGCTGCTCTCCGAGATCGATGGAAGCCGGCAGCCGCACGTACTTCAGACCGTGCTGCCGCGCCACGCTCTCGTATTCGAAGGCGCAGTCCAGATCGCCCGACTCAAGCAGGGCGACCAGCTGGATGCTCGCCCCGCGAAGGACGACAGTGCTGCCCCGCTGAGTCTCCAGGATCTCCGGCACCTCGATGACGTCCACGCCTGCCGTGTCGCGGGTGACGGTGACCGGCTTCGTGAAGCGCCCCATCATCATGTCCTCGAAGAGGTAGGGGTCGTCGTACTCGCGCTCGGCGAGCTGCAGCAGCATGAGCGCACGGTAGCCGGCGGCGTCGAAGCGCGGGTCGGCGAGCCCGAAACGCACGTCCGGCTGCGTGAGGCGTTGGTACCACGTCCGCGCGTTGAACTCCCCCGCCAGCGCGCTCTTGGGCGAGATCGCCAAGACCATGCGGTTGGTGGCGAACGTGCAGTACCACGACGCGTACGGCTTGCCGGTCTCGTGGTCCACTCGGTCGTACATCAGCGGCGGGATGAGCTGCTCGTCGGCGCTGACGGCCATGTCGAAGCGGTCACCAAGCTCGGTGACATGTCGCAACACCTGGATGCTGCCGTGACTCTCGGTGAGCACGTCCACCCCCGGGTGCGTGTGCTCGAACTCGGTCGCCAGCCGCTCAAAGGGCACGATGAGGCTGCCGGCGTAGATGAGCTTCACCTGACGCTGCTCGCCCCCGCAGCCCGCGAGGACGAGGAGCAGCGCTGCGAGCAGTATGGCCGCGGCCAGAGTCGCGGCTGTGCTGAGCCTCGAAACAGAGCGCGTGTGACGCCACACGGTGCCGTGCCCCTACTTCACGCGCACGACGATGCGCGCGATGCCACCCGGCATCTGCGCCTCGCTGAGGCCCGGGCCCACGAGCCGCAGCGGGAAATACTCGTCGGGCAGTTCGCCACCGTCTACCTTGCCCGCCAGAACGATGTCCTGCTTGCCGGCGATGTCGCGCGAGTCGATGGTCACGATCTTGCCGGTCGCGGTCTCGATGACAATGTCGTAGCCCTTGCGTGCCGCCGCCGCGTCGTAGGCTCCGGCGCCGTGCCTCTTGGTGTCGTCGATCATGCCGGCGACGAGGTACAGCGGCACGCCTTCCCAGCGCTTGCCGGCGGCGTCCACCCAGCCGGAGCCGTGACAGCCGGGCGAAGCGCAGTTCACGTAAGTCGGCTTGTCGAGCTTGCCGGGCACGGCGCCCTCGAGCTGGACCTTCCATTCGGCCGAGGCCCTGGTCACCGAGATGCGATCGACCCACTTGACCGACCAATGACCGTCCACCACCTGCCCTCCTGGCTTGGGCGTGCCGACCATGAGCCGAAGCGGGCCTTCGTCCACGCCCAGCGGCTTGCCGTCGTGGGCGTAGGCGACGAACACGGTGAGTTCCTTGGACGGCGCCTGCTCGGCGCCGGTGGCAGGGTCGTAGGCGGTGAACGCGTGGTCCATGATCTGAGCGTACGAAAACGTCATGCCGTACCCATCCTTGGCCACGAGCGTGACGCCATTCGCCTTGCTGATGCCGCCGACCTGGTCGGTGAGGTCGCTGAGGCGCACGCCGGCGTACTCGGTCGGCAGCGTGACGACGCCCGTGCTGCTCTTGATGCCGGCGTACCCCGTGTACGCGGGGAGCGCCTCGAGCTGGTTGAGCGTGAAGCTCTTCTGACCCTTCTCGCCGACGAGGGTGAGGACGACCGGGCCGGAAGGGCTGACGGCCGGCGAGGCCTGGCCCGCAGCCTGGGTCCCCGAAGAACCTCCGCAGGCCGCGATCACGGCCACCAGGGCCACAGCCGTCACCAAGCCGGCCAGGGCCAGTGCGACGACACGCTTCATGCGATGACCCCTCGCGGGGTGGCAGCGCGCATCATTTCGGCAGCATCTGGATCTTGACGATACGCCCGATGAACTTGCCGCTGCCGATCCGCGGTCCCACGAGGCGGAGCGGGTAGTACGTCGTCGTCAGCTCGGAACCCATCAGCTTGTTGGCCAGAACGATCTTCTCCTGGTTGCGGATCGTCCGCGAGCCGATGATCACATACGTGCCGGTGGCCGAGGTGAGCTTGATGCGGTAGCCCTTCAGCGCCAGCGCCTCGTTGTAGGCGCCGTAGCCGCCATGACCTTTGCCGCCGTCGACCTTGCCGATGCAGAGGAAGAGCGGTACGCCCGTCCACGTCTTCGCGGAAGCCGCGTTGACCCAACTGGACCCATGACAGCCCGGCGTGGCGCACGAGTCGTACGTCTCACGATCGAGCGTGTAGGTCTGGCGCTTGCCGTGCTTGTTCTTGAGACCGTACATCTGCACGGTCCAAGGGACCACTGCGCTGCGCAGACTCACGCGATCGACCCACTTGACGAAGAGATGTCCGGCCGCCACCTGGTTCTCGTTCGTGGGCTGGCACACGGCGAGGCGCAGGGGCCCGTCGCCGGCGTCGGCCACGGGATCGTACGGCGGGATCGGCGCCCCGTTCTCCTCGTAGAGAAGAACAAGAGAGGTCGGCGCCTTGGCGGGTTCCTCCTCTTTGGTCGTGGCGTTGTACATGACGATGTTGCCGTTCACGACCTCATCGTAGAGAAAGGTCATCCCGTAGCCGTCGCTGGCCGTGACGTCGGTTGACTGGAGATCGGGGATGCCGCCCACCAGGTCCATGAGATCGGTGAGCTTCACGCCCTTGACGGCGATCGGGGGGGTCACGGTGCCGGCGCTGTTGATGATGCCGGAGTAGCCCGAGTAGGCCGGCAGAGCTTGAAGCTCGGCCAGCGTGAAGGTCTTCGTCTGGCCGTTGCCCACGACCGTCAGCAAGACCGGGTCGGCGGCAGCTGCCTGCGGCGTGCCGCCGGGCACCACCGCACCGGCCAGGACGACGGCGACCAGCGCCACAAGCACGACGACTGCGGCGCCGATCCAGATCCTCGGCTTGTTCATGGACGCTCCCTCGTGTGGTTGGCTGCGGCGATCGGCTCAGAAGATGAGTCGGATCTTGGTGACTCCGTAGGCGGACAACTTGTTGTTGAACGGTTGCGAGATGGGCGGGCCGCCGACGAAGCGGAACGGCGCTTCGTCACCTGTGAGCGGCTTCCCGGCCTTCTTCCTGGCCACGATCCATG
>JAPLCM010000062.1 GCA_026392275.1 Actinomycetota bacterium
AGCGTCGCCAGGTGGATGTCCTGCACTTCGTCGTCGGTGAACACGTCCAGACCGATGCCGCCGTTGCGCCTGCGGCCGGCGAACAGATTGCGTTTCACGCCCTGCCTCCTCCGGTGCCGGGGGGTCGATGGTGCCCGCCAAGGTAATCACAGGCGGGCGCCGGGGCGCCAGCCGCGGGGCGGCGGGCCTGCATCGGAGTACCGGACCGAGGGCGGTGGCTTGCGCCGCCGCGCTCGGGCCGTCACGCTTGCCGCATGAGTCAGCGCACCCTCATGCTCATCGGCCTCAGCCTGCTGATCGCGGCGCTGACCCTGTTCGTCTCACGCAAGTTCGGCTTCACCTTCCTCTTCGTGCCGCTGTTCTTCGCCTGGGGCGGCGGAGGGCGCGGCGAATCGTGAGGCACGGCGGGTCGCGGAAGCTCCAGCCGTGACGGACACCCCGGAGCGCATGAGCCGCAGGCTGCGCGCTGCGCGTGTGTCCAGCCAGCCGCCCCGCCTCAGAGCCACTCTCCTGGCGCTCGGCATCATCTTCGCCCTCGCGTATGTCTTCGTCCTGCGCACGCCGCCACCGGTGCCTGCGCCCAAGGTCCAGAGCATCCAGGGCACCTACGTCCTCGTGCGCAACCGTGCGACTCCCACGCCGGGAGCCACGCCGCGTCCCGCGTCCACGCTCTCGGGCTCGTTCGCGGCGCGGGCCTCCGGCGACGCCGGGGGGACGATGCGCCAGGGTCTGTCGACGCAGGCCGACGAACCCCCAACGCTGCGCTCGTCCTACGACGCAAGCCAGCGCGCCGAGCAGACCACGCGGACCCTCGCGGTCGGCACCCGTACGAGAAGGACCTTCGACGCCTGGCCGCCCGTGTGGAGGGTCGGCACGCTCAGCCCGCTGGACTACCAGGGCCTCGCCGCCATCGTGCGCTCGGCGGTCGAGGACAAGGACCGTAACGTGGGCATCAAGCCCCTCGAAGACGGCGGGCGCACGGTGTGGCGCGCCGCCATGACGTTCGCGGACGACGACCTCGTCGAGGTCGTCGTCGACCAGGCGGCGGGTCTCGTGGTCTGGCACTCCGAGACACGTCGTGGGTCCACCGAGACGTTCGTGGCGTCGCCGGCCTGGGACGCCGGCGCCTCGGCGAGCCCCGCCGCCGACCTCGGCGAGGCGCCGGCGGCCGGCGACTCCGGGCTTGCCTCTCAGGCGCGGCACGACCGGACGTTCACCTACGTTTCGTCCCTGGTCGCCGCCGGCCGCAGGGCGGGCTACACTCCGCTCACGCCGACGCTGGTCCCCGACGGGTTCGCCGTCAAGGCGGTGGCGACGGCCGACGCCACGGGCGCCCCCCGCGAGTGGTTGTTCCGCGGGCCCGCGCCGCCTGCGCGCGAGCTGAGTGACGGCGAGCGGCAGGTCGGCCTTCTCTACACGCGCGGGCTCACCTGGTTCACCGTGCAGCAGCTGGGGCCGAGGACGGCGGGGATTTCGACTGGCCTGATCAGAGACGCGCTCGCGTCCGGCCGGACAGCGAAGCTCTCGTTCCAGACGGCGCCGCTGCAGTATGGGGCCTTCGCCGGCGGCACGGCGTACACGTGGTTCGAGAGGTCCGGGCCGACCCTGCTCGTCAGCGACCGTGACGCCGTGGTCTACGTGACCGGCGCCCTGACCCGGCAGGAGCTGATCACGCTCGCCGAGGGCCTCGAGCCTGTTGGCGGCGCCGGCTCAGCCTCGCCTTCGCCGGCGCCGTAGAACGCATGCGGGGGCGGGGCGCTCTGCGAGCGCCCCGCCCCCGCACGCGTCGCCGCCGGTCTGGCTCAGCCCTCGAGCGGCTCGAACTCGTCCTTGTCCACGCCGCACTCGGGGCACACCCAGTCGTCGGGCAGATCCTCGAACGCGGTGCCGGGCTCCACGCCGCTGTCCGGGTCGCCGACCTCGGGATCGTAGACGTAGTCGCAGACGCTGCACACGTATTTCATGCTCGGCCTCCTCCTTCAGGGGAACTCGTCGTCAAGTGTACCTCGGCGCCGCTCGCCGGGCGCCGTCGCGGGCGATTCTGCCCACCACGGCGCTGCCGCCAAACCACACGGAGCAGCCGGCTTGCGCGCAAGGCCCGCGCCGCGAGACACTCTGCGGCGGCGCGCGCACGGCGCGGCGAGACGAAACGGAGCGACATGACCACCCCCCACGACCACCCGCGCGACTGGTGGCAGCGGCCGGGCCTGGAGGCCCGTGGCGGCCGCCTGCTCGTCGCCGGCCGCGACGCCGAGGCGCTGGCCCGCGAGTGCGGAACGCCGCTGTTCGTCTACGACCTCACCCACATCGAGGAGAACGTGCGCGCCCTGCAGGGGGCGATGGCGCACACCGGCCTGCCCTGGAAGGTCCGCTGGGCACTCAAGAGCCAGCGCGAGCCCGCGGTCCTGGCGCGCATCCGCAGGCTCGGCGAACCCGGCACTCCGGAGTTCGTCGGCCTCGATGTCTGTTCACCGGGGGAGGTCGAACACGGCCTCGCGCATGGCTTCCCGGCCGACGAGATCAGCTACACCGGCACCAATGTGAGCGACCGCGACCTCGACGTGATGCTCGAGCACGGTGTGCACATGAACCTCGACCTTATCAGCCAGATACACCGCTACGGGCGGCGGGATCGCGGGGGCACCATCGGCCTGCGCATCAACCCGCGCGTCAGCGCCGCCCGCCCCGAGAGCGGCATCAGCTACTACAGCGGCGACGCGCCGACCAAGTTCGGCATCTACCCGGAGCGGCTCGACGAGGCGCTCGCCGCGGCGCGCTCGCACGACCTCACAGTGGACACGATCCACTTCCACGTCAGCCACCATCTTCTGAACGACGATCTGCCGGCGTTCGAGCGCGCCGTGGCAGCGGCAGCAGCCATGGCGCGGCGCGCCATCGGCGCCGGCTGCCCCGTGCGCGAGATCAACGCCGGCGGCGGCCTCGCGGCCGTCATGCGGCAGGGGCAGCGGCCGCTCGACCTCGACGCCTACGCCGGCGTCCTCGCCGAGCACCTCGGCGCGCTCGGCGTGACCATCGCCTGCGAGCCCGGCGAGATGTTCTGCAAGAACGCCGCCGTGCTGCTCGCCGAGGTCGTGACCGTCGAAGACCGGAGCAGGGCCGGCGACGGCAGCGCCGTCTTCGCCGGCCTCACCTGCGGCTGGAACGCCATGAACCTCGCGTTCGTCTACAAGGAGCTCGTCGAGACGGTGCTCTGCCGCGCAGCCGATGCTCCGCGCACGGCCGTCTACACGCTCACCAGCCACATCAACGAAGGCCCGGACATCTTCGCCGAGGACTACCCGCTGCCGCCCCTCGAAGAGGGCGACATCGTGGCCCTCCTCGGCGTCGGCTCCTATTGCCAGGCAAACTGGAACGTGCATTGCCTGAGGCCATTCCCCGAGGTGCTCTGGTTCTCTGAACGTCACACGATCTGAGGAGCGAGGTCATGGGCACACCGCCGCCGAGCGAGAAGGACTCCCATCCGAACCGGGGGACCCTCGGACAGCCGCCGATGGGCGGCGGAGACCACCTCTACCTGTCCGCTGATCAGCTCCACGATCACGATAGCGAGCCGAGCTGGAAGGCGCCCCGCGAGAAGCACGGCATCAGCAAGGCGGCCCTCATCGCGATCATCTTGCTCGTGGCCGTCGTGGGCATGATCGCCCTGAGAGTCGCCGGCGTCATCTGAACGGCGCGGGGGTCATCCTCCGGGGATCGGCGCGGCCTCCGGGTACCCGCGCTCCTCCCAGTAGCCCGCGCGCGCCGCATCTGTGATCTCGATGCGCTCGACCCACTTGACGCTCTTGTAGCCGAGCTGGTCCGGCACGACGAGGCGCAGCGGCCCGCCGTGCTTGGCCGGCAGTGGCTCACCGTTCAGCGTGTCGGCGAGCACCGTCTGCGGGGCGTTGACGAGGTCGAGCGTGACGCTGCTGAGGTAAGTGCCGCCGTAGGCGTGAAACACCGCGAACTTGCCCTCCGCCTTGATGCCGGCCTGCTCGAGCAGTCTGGCCGGCGCGACGCCGCCCCAGCGCACGTCTCCCACAGACCAGCCCTCGACGCAGTGAAAGTCGACGGTCTCGTCGAGCCGCTGCAGTGACGACCAAGCGGCATGGCCGATCTTCAGCGGCTGGTCCACGAGGCCGTCGACGGTGAGCACCCAATCCGCGGCCGGTACGTCGGGCACGTCCTCGACGCTGCGCACCGGGAACGGCCCGAACATGTCGCTGAACGGGCCGCCCTGTTCGGAGCCCGCGAGCTTCTTGAGGCCGGCGAACACGCCGACCACGCCGGCCACTGCGACGCCGCCGAGAACAAGGAACCACTTGCGGTTGTAGCGCACCGTGGTCGGCAGCTGCGGTTCGCCGCCGCCGGCGTTCTCGCCACTCTCAAGATCAGTCTGCTGAGACTCCTCGTCCATCGCTTCACCGCCCGCGGTCGCTCTCAGTGTTTAGAGTGTTCCCACGCGCAAACGGGCGGCGGCGCCGAAGGGCCCAGCCGCCGCTGGCCTCAGCCGCTCACTGACCGCCGCAGGCGGGTCAGTAGGTGGTGCGCCGAAGACGCACCACCTACTGGTTCTCGAGCAGCTCGTCCTCGTAGACGTCGCGCACGACGCGCGCCGGCACGCCCAGGAGCACCTTGCCGGCCGGCGCGTCCTTGGTGACCACCGCGCCGGCGGCGATGAACGCCTCCGCGCCGATCTCGATGCCCGGGCACAGCACGACGCCACCGCCGATGCGCGCGCCGCGGCGGATGGTCGCGCCCTTGATGAGCTGGTGGCGCTTCTCGGTGCGACCCATGAAGTTATCGTTGGTGGTCTGCACGCACGGGGCGATGAAGCAACGGTCTTCGATGGTCATGTACGCAGTGATGTACACGTTGGTCTGGATCTTGGTGCCTTCGCCGATGGTGGTGTCGTTCTCGACCACGCTGCTGCGGCCCACGACGACCTGGTCGCCGAGGCGGCAGCGCTCGCGCACCCCGGCGTAGTCGCCGAGGATGCAGCCGGCGCCGAGCGTGGTGCCGCGGTAGATCACGGCGCCGGTGCTGACGACGCAGCCGGCGCCGAGCACCAGCCCCGGCAGCTCGCCGCGCCTGGCGGTGCTGGTCGGTGACAGCGACGGGACCTTGCCCAGGACGACGTTGTCCTGGATGAAGCAGCCGTCGCCGATCACCGTGTCGTCGTACACCACGACGTTGGCGCCGAAGGTGACGTCCGCGCCGATCCGTACGTTTTCGCCGAGCAGCAGATGGTGACCGAGCTCTGCGGGCGTAAGCGTCATCGCTACCTCTTTCAGCCCAGGTCGGACGTCTTGACCGGCTGGCCACCGTTGCGCAGGCTGCGCTCCATGGCATCGAGCACGCGCACCACGTTGAGAGCGTCGCGACCGTCGCTGAGCACCGGCGCGTCGTGCGCGATGCTGTCCACGAAGTGCTGCGCCTCGACGGCCAGCGGCTCTTCGTTGCCGATCCGGGGGATGTGGATGTCGCCGAAGTGCAGGGTGACGAACTCGCCGTAGGTCTCGAACTTGGTGCGCGTCGTGGTGGCGCCCTTGTCGTAGACGGTGACCTTGCGGTCTGCCTCCATATCGTCGAAGACGACCATCTTCTCGCTGCCCACCACGGTGATCTTGCGGCTCTTGTGCGGGTCGAGCCAGCTCACGTGCAGATGCCCGACGACGCCGCTCGGATACTTGATGTAGCCGAACACCACATCCTCGACGCCGTCCTGCAGGTAGCACTCGCCGCGGGCGCTGACCTCCTGCGGCTCCTCACCGATGAGGAAGTTGAGCACCGAGATGTCGTGGGGGGCGAAGCTCCAGAGAGCGTTCTCGTCGGTGCGCACCTTGCCCAGGTTAAGGCGGTTGGCGTAGACGTAGTAGACCTTGCCGAGGCTGCCGTCGTCGACGAGTTCCTTGAGCTTGCGCACCGCGGGGTGATACTCGAGCAGGTGACCGACCATCAGCTTGAGGCCCTTGGCTTCGGCGAGGGCGAGGAGATCCTCGGCGTCGGAGGCCTTGAGGGCGATGGGCTTCTCGATGAAGGTGTGCTTGCCGGCCTCGAGCGACCTCCTGCCGAGGGCATAGTGCGTGGGCACCGACGTGGCGACGACGATGGCGTCGAGCGATTCGTCGGCGAGCAGCTCGTCGTAGTCGGCGGTGACCACGGCGTTCGGGTACAGGCTGCGTGCCTTGGCGAGGTTGTCCTCGTCAAGATCGCAGCAGTACGCGAGCTCGGCGCCCGGCAGGCGGTCGAAGTTGCGCGCGAGATTGGGGCCCCAGTAGCCGAGCCCGACCACGCCGATGCGGACCTTGTCAGAAGTCACGGGTGTGTCTCCCTGTCAGAGTTTCCAGACGTTGCCGGCGCTGGGGATGCCGGCCGTGGCGTTGCGGAAGTCGACCACCAGGTCGGCCTCCTGCACGATGGTACGGTAGTCGAGCGCCGAGTGCGCCGTGACGATGACCACGGCGTCGTAGCCGGCGACGCGCCGATACTCCTCGAGATCGACCGACTTGAGGTCGAGCTCGGGCAGCTCGGCGCAGTACGGATCGTGGTAGTCCACCTCGGCGCCGCGGTCGCGAAGCAGGCGGATGACCTTGAGCGCCGGCGACTCGCGAAGGTCGTCGATGTCGGCTTTGTAGGCGACCCCGAGCACGAGCAGCCGGGCGCCGTTCAGGCTCTTCTGACGCGTGTTCAGCGCGCGGTGCAGCTTCTCGACGCAGAAGTACGGCATGTTCTCGTTGACCTTGCCGGCGAGCTCGATGAACTCCGTCCAGAAGTCGAACTCGCGGGCCTTCCAGCTGAGGTAGAAAGGGTCGATGGGGATGCAGTGCCCGCCGAGGCCGGGTCCGGGCTGGAACTTCATGAAACCGAAGGGCTTGGTGGCGGCCGCATCGATGACTTCCCACACGTCGATGTTCATGCGGTCGCAAAGCATGGCCAGCTCGTTCATGAGCGCGATGTTGACGCTGCGGAAGATGTTCTCGAGCAGCTTGCTCATCTCCGCGACCTCGGGGGTGCTCACCGGCACGACGTTGTCGAGCGCGGGGCCGTAGACCTCGAGGGCCCGCGCCATGCAGGCCGGAGTGAGCCCGCCGACCACCTTGGGCGTGCTCTTGGTGGTGTAGTCGGTGCGCCCGGGGTCGACGCGCTCGGGCGAGAAGGCAAGATGGAAGTCGACGCCGGCCGTGAGGCCGGAGCCGGCTTCGAGGATGGGCGCCAGCACGTCGCGCGTGGTCCCCGGATACGTGGTGCTCTCGAGGGTGACGAGCTGGCCGCGCCGCAGGTGCCCGGCCAGCTTCTTGGTGGCGTCGGTGATCAGCGTGAGGTCGGGCTCGCGGTTGGCGTTCAGCGGCGTCGGCAGGCAGATGATGTCGGCGTCGCAGTCCTCGGTGGCGACGTAGTCGGCGGTGGCGCGGATGAGGCCCTTGTCGACCATCTCCTTGAGGGCCTCGCTGCTCACGTCCTGGATGTAGCTGCGCCCGGCGTTGACCTGGTCGCAGCGCTCGGCGACGGCCTCGATGCCGACGACCTCGATGCCGGCCTCGGCGAACACCATGGCCAGCGGCAGGCCGACGTAGCCAAGACCGATGACGGCGATCTTCACGGGGACTCCTGTGGTCGGCGGGATCGAGCGGGGGTGCCCGCTCCGGCGGATACGACATTCTATCGTATCGGGGGCGGGGCCAGCCGCGCCGTCGCAGGCGGTCTCGCGGCCGGCCGCGTCGCCCGGGTTCGGCTGCCGATGACAGGGGTAGTGGGTACAATTGGAGAACCATGGCGAAGAAACCAGACGTAGAGAGCATCCCGGCCGACCTCGACCGCTTTCTGGGAGCGTTCTTCAACAGCCGCGGCTGGCGCTCGGAGATCAAGTTCGACCCGGCCGCCGACCGGCTCTACCTCGAGGTGCGGCTGGAGAGCCACAAGCTCTCGGTCGACGACCGCTTTCTTTCGTTGGTCGAGTACTTCGCGCGCGCCCAGGATGCCGTGCTGCGGCAGCAAGCCGGTCTGCCGCTGCAGTGTCGCCTGTACGCCACCGACGGCAGCGAGCTGACCTCCGTTTTGCATGCCCGAGGGTCCAGCTACCTCGACGACAACGCCCGCGGCTCGGGCATGCGCCGTCGCCTGACGTGGCTCGGCTTTCGGCACCGCTTCTTCGTGCGCGTCGCCCCCGGCGCCATCCTTTGGGCGGCCGCGCTCATCTTCGTCGTCGGCGTTGTCGGCGTTCGTCTCGACGTCGCTCTCGGCGTAGCGCTGCTGGCACTCGGCGCCCAGGCGGCCCTGCTGTTCCTCCTTCCGTCGAGGGGCACGTAGGGTGCGGGCGGCGAGCGGCCCCCGCCGCGAGGTCCCCGGCGCGCTCGACGACTTCCTCGAGTTGCTCTGCGACGTGACCGCACTCGTGGGCGCTCGCAGCGAAGCCGACGTGCTGCGCCGCGCCGTCGAAGCGGCCTGCCGCGCCACCGGCGCGCGCCGCGGAGTGGCAGGCCGCGTCGACGGCGCGGCGGCGACCAGCGATGCCCGGTACGAGGTCGGCGCCGACTGGAAGCCGGCGCCCGGCCGCTGGGCAGCCGGCGACGGTGCCCCCGGGGTCGTCTGCCTGACCGTGAAGCCGCTGCTGGGCAGCGGAAGCCCGGGCGGGCGAGAGAGCGCCCCCGTCGTCACGGGCGTCTCCGGGATGGAGCGCTTCGCCTGCGTGCCGCTGGGTACCGACGCAAGCGGCCCTGCGCTGGGCTTTCTCGCGGTGGGCGACCGGGACGACGCCTTCGGCGAGCGCGACCTGCGACTGCTCGTCGCGCTCGGCGAGACGGTGTCGTTGCGTCTCCGCGAGGTGGCCGGCGAGGGCCGCCTGCTCACCGCGGATCACGCCGCGAGTTTCGATATCGCCGAGCGTCTGCAGCGCCGTCTGTCGCCGCCGGAGCCGCCGCAGCTGGAAGGTCTCGATATCGCCTTCTCGT
>JAPLCM010000310.1 GCA_026392275.1 Actinomycetota bacterium
TCGTGAACGGCATCGCCGGGCTGAGCGACTGGCTGGCGACGAGCGACGGAGGAAGCGGCGTGGTCGTGGCCTGGAAGGCCGGCGGCGTGACGTCGGTGCGGCGCGTCGCGGCCGACGGCGCCGGCGTGTACGACCCGGTGATGGTCTGCAACGACGCCGCCGTGGCGGCGCTGCGCGGGGCCGGCGCCACGGCGGCGCCGCTGCAGCTCGAGCCCGACGGCCTGGGCGGCGTCTACGTCCGGCTCCTGGCCACGCCGTCGCTCGCCTCCGGCGACACGCTGCTCGCCTACGTCTCGCCACTGGGAGTGGCGGCGCGCCCCGACCCCGGCCTCGCCGTCCAGAGCGGTACCGTCGCCGGCATGAGCGCCGACGATAGCGGCCATCTGTTCGTCCTTCTGAGCGCGCCGGGTCGCGGGGGCGTCGCAGTGCAGCGCTTCACCCCCGAGCTGAACGCCGACGTCGGTTGGCCCGCGCCCATTCCGCCCTACAATCCCCTGCTGGGCCCACCTCCGGCCACGCCGCAGACACCCGTAGGTATCGTCGCGGCCTCCAGCGCGACAACGGCCTGGCGCGAGGGTGGCAAGGTCAAGGTGCAGCGCTTCACCGCCGCCGGCGACCGCCTGTGGCTGAGACCTGTCGCCGTGAGCGTGATCGGAGCGACGACGCTTGCCGACGACGCCTGGGGCGGCTGCTACCTCGCGAGCGCGTCCCCCGGCGGCCGCCTACGGCGACGGCGCAGCCTCCGCCGGCGTGGCGCGCATGACCTATCTCGGCACGTGGTCGCACCCCACGCTCAGTCCTGCGCCATCCGCACTCGACGCCCTTGGGGCGGACGGCTCCGGCGGCGCGTACGCCCTCGGCGAGGGCGCCGGCGCCCGGCTGTGGCGCCTCGGCGAAGCCGGAGCCGCGCTGACCCTTCGCCCCCGCGCGGCCGCGATCGTCTACGGCGAGAAGGTCGGCGTCGCGGGGTATCTCACGAACGCCGGCGTCCCGCTCGCCGACAGCCGCGTCGAGATCCGCTGGACCAGCGCTGCCGGCGTCACGAAGACGGCAACGACAGCGACCACCGACGGTGAGGGCTTCTACGAGGCGACGATCGCGCCCGCGGCCAGCGTCACCTGGACCGCCGCGGCGAGCGGCCCGGCGGGCGAGGATATCGTCAGCGAGGCGTTCCTCGGCCTCCAGGTGGCGCCCGAGGTCTCGATCGCGCTCGCCAACCGTCACATCGGGAGCGGCTACGTCGAGATCTTCTCGGGCGCCGTCAAGCCTGCCCACCCGGGCAGCCGGGTGTTCGTGCAGCTGCGCAGCGGCAGTTCCTGGCGCACGGTGGCGGCCGGCTCTCTCGATGCCCGCTCCCGGTACCGCGTCTCGTGGCCCCTGCCGCTGCGCTCCGCCACCTATCTGTTCCGCACGCTGCTCCCGGCGCACGCCGACCACGCGGCCGGCGTCTCGCGCACGGCCACGCTGCGAGTCGTCGTCAACGCCGGCCGCTGAGCTACAGCTCCACGCGCTTGCCGCCGAGCAGGTCGCAGCTCGCCAGGAGATCGACGAGCTGGTCGGCGGTGAGAGGCTCGTCGAGCGTCAGGCCCATCATGGCTTCGTGCTGCTTGAAGTCGCGGCCCACGCCCATCTGGCCGATGTTGATGCCGAACTGACCGACCTTGGTGCCGATGCGCCCGATCATGCCGGGCACGTCCGAGTAGCGCAGAAAGACCATGTGCGGCGCCGGCTCGATGTCGACGTCCTGCCGGTACACCCTGACAAGGCGTGGGCGGTGCTTGGGGCCCAGAGTCGTACCGGACACCGAGACGTCACCCTGCGCGTCGCGGGTCGTCACCGTGATGAGGTTGAGAAAGTCGACGGCCGCCGGCTGCTTGGTCTCTTTGGCGCTGATGCCACGCTCCTCGGCGATGTTCTGCACGTTGACGAAGTTGACGGGGCCGTCGACCTTGTCGGCGAGCACGCCCTGCAACACGCCGAGCGTGAGAATGCGCGTGTCGTAGCGGGCGATGCCGCCGCCGTAACCGATCTCGAAGGTGTCGACGGGGCCCTCGGCAAGTTGCACGACGAGGCTGCCGAGCTGCTTGCAGAGCCCGAGGAACGGCATGAGCTCGTCGGCGTCCTCGCCGGGCGCCAGAGGGATGTTGACGGCGTTGCTGGCGAACTCACCGTTCAGCACCGCCGCCACCTGCTCGGCGATGATCGTGCCGGCGCGCAGTTGCGCCTCCACCGTGCTGGCCCCTAGGTGCGGCGTGGCGATCACGCTGTCGTACTTGAACAGCGGACTCTCGGTGGTGGGCTCTTTGGGGTACACGTCGACCGCCGACGCGGCGACCTTGCCGCTCTCGACGGCGCGCGCCCAAGCGTCTTCGTCGATGATACCGCCGCGGGCTACGTTGACGACGCGCACGCCGTCCTTCATCTTGGCGAACTCATCGTCACCGATGAAGCCCAGGGTCTCGGCGTTCTTCGGCAGGTGCACGGTGATGAAGTCGGCTTCGCGGTAGATCTTGTCGGGGTTGTCGGCGCGCTTGAGGCCGAGCTCGTGGAACTTCTCTGCAGGTACGAACGGGTCGTAGGCGAGCACGTCCTTGCCGAGGCCGCGAGCATCCTCGGCGACCAGAAAGCCGATGCGGCCGAGGCCCAAGATGCCGAGCGTCTTGCCGCGCAGTTCCACGCCGCCCTTGCCCCACTTGCCCTTCTCCCAGCGGCCGTCCTTGAGGTCGGCGTGGGCCTGCGGGATGTTGCGGGCGGTGGCCATGATGAGGGCTACCGTGTGCTCGGCGGCAGAGAGCACGTTGCTCTGGGGCGCGTTGACGACGATGACGCCGCGCTTGGTGGCCTCGGCGACGTCGACGTTGTCGACGCCGACCCCGGCGCGGCCCACGACCTGCAGCTTCGCGCCGGCCTGGATGACGTCTGCCGTCACCTTGGTCGCCGAGCGGATGATGAGGCCGTTGTACTCGGGGATGCGGGCCAGAAGCTCGGCGGCATCCCAGTCCGTCCCCACGTCGACCTGGAAGCCCTGCTCCTCGAGGAACGCGATGCCCTCGGCGGCGAGCTTCTCCTTGACCAGGACCTTCTTCTGTTCGGTCATTTCCTCTCGCCTCCTACAGCAGCACGGTGCTGGTCATGAACACCTGCTCGGCCGCGGCCGTGGAGGCGCCGAACTTGACATCGTAACCCAGCTCGGCCAGTACCATCTCGACCGTGCTCAGGCCAACGATAATGTCGCTGTGGCCGAAGTAGCCGCAGTGCCCGAAGCGGAAGATCTTGCCCTTGACGGCGCCCTGGCCGCCGGCGAGCCAGACGCCCCACTTGTCGCGGGCGATCTTGCCGATCTTGCCGCCGTCCACGCCCTCCGGCACCTTGACGGCCGTGACGGAGTTCGCCTTCGGGTCCTCGACCGCGAACAGCTCGAGGCCGAGCGCCTTGACGCCCTCTCGCGCGGCCTTCCCAAGCACGCGATGCCGCTCGAGCACGTTCTGGAGGCCCTCTTCCTTGATCAGGTCGATGGCGGCGTTCTGCGCGACCATGAGGTTCACGGCCGGCGTGTACGGCGTCTGCGCGGAGTCGCCGGTCATCTTCTTGCGCATGGCGACGAAGTCGAAGTAGAAGCGTGGGGTCCTGCAATCGTCGATGACGGCCCAGGCCTTCTCGCTGACCGCGGCGTAGGCGAGGCCCGGCGGTACCATCAGGGCCTTCTGGGAGCCGGCGACGCAGATGTCGACGTGCCATGCGTCGGTCTTGAGGTCGCTGGCGCCGAGGCCGCTGATCGCGTCGACCACGAGGATCGCCGGCGTCTTCGCGACGATCTCGCCGATCGCCTCGATGTCGTTGACGACGCCGGTGGACGTCTCGCTGTGCTGCACGTACACGGCCTTGATCGCCGGGTCGGCGGCCAGCGCCTTCTCGATGTCGGCAGGGTCGGCCTTGGTACCCCACGCGTAGTCGAGCGCGGTGACCTCGGCGCCCCAGGTGGCGTTCAGCTTCTTCCAGCGCTCGCCGAAGTTGCCGACGGATGCAACCAGGACGTGGTCACCCGGATTGACGACGTTGACAACGGCGCCCTCCATGGCGCCGGTGCCGCTGGCCGCGTACACCATGATGTCATTCTCGGTCTGGTAGATGTACTTCATGCCGGCGACGACCTGCGTGAGGATCTCGGTGAAGCGCGGCGCGCGGTGGTGGATGACTGGTTCGGAGAGCGCCGACAGAACCTCCGGCGGCACCGGGGTCGGGCCTGGCGTGATGAGGAAACGCTTCTGCACCTTGTGGTCCTTTCTTGGCTGATCGGGCGCCGGGCGGGCGGGCGGCGATACGGATGATCGGGTTGATGGGGACGCGATTCTAGGCGTGAGTGGAGCCCCACGCAAACGTCGAACGCTCAGGCGGGAACGGCCGTAAGGGGCTGCGCCACCGGCCTCGCTTGGCGCGCGGCGCGGCAGGCAGCGGCGCGCGTTGGGCCAGAGCTGCGGCCAGGCACGATCGCGTGATCGTGAGACGGGGAAGTAGGCGCACAGGCCTGAGGCGGTGCGGGGTCTCGTGATGGGATGCGGGAGCCGGCTGGAGCGGGCGGGGCGGTTGAGCCGCCCCTCCCGCTCCAGCCGTCACGACGGGCGATGTGTGGAGTCTCGCATGTCGGGCAGCATAGCCGATGCCCGCGGCCCGTGTCCACACGAGCCCACCGCCCTTACAGCTCGACGCCCTTGCCGGACGCCAGCCCGCAGCGCTCGACGAGCTGGTGCAGCTGAGTCGCGTCGAGCGGCTCGTCGAGGGTCAGGGCCATCACGGCCTCGTGCTCGCTGATCCCTCGGCCCACCGACATGTGGCCGATGTTGATCCGCCACTCGCCGAGCATGGTGCCCACGGCGCCACCCACCCCCGGCGCGTCCACGTACCGCAGAAAGAGCATGTGGGGCTCCGGATCGATGTCGATGTCCTCACCGAAGACCCTCACGAGCCGCGGCTTGTGCCCGGGGCCGAGCGAGGTGCCAGAGACGGACACTCCGCCGCGAGGCCCGTGCGTCGACACGGTGATGAGCCGCGGAAAGTCGGGGAGGTCGGATTGCTTCGTCTCGTGCGCGGTCAGGCCGCGCTCGTCGGCGAGGGCTTGCGCGTTGACGTAGTTGACGCGCCCCTCAACCTGGTCGGCGAGCATCCCCCCAAGGACGCCAAGCGTGAGGATCCGCGTATCGAAGTAGGCGAAGCTGCCGCCGTAGCTGACCGTGACGGCGTCCACAGGGCCGTCGGCGAGGCCCACGATAAGGCGGCCCAGCTGGGTACAGAGACCCAGATGCGGCATGAGCTCGCCGGCATCGTCGACCAGCGCAAGAGGTACGTTGACGGCGTTGCTCGCGAACTCGCCGCGCAGCACCTCGGCGACCTGCTCCGCGACCATGAGCCCCGCGCGCCGCTGGGCGTCCACCGTCGACTCCTCCAGGTGCGGCGCAAGGAGCACGCCGTCGTGCCTCGCCAGAGGGCCGGCGGCCGGCGCGTCGCCGGGGTACACGGCGGCGGCCGAGGCCGCCACCTTGCCGCTGTCGATGGCGCGCGCCCACGCCGCCGCGTCGATGACTCCGGGTGGCGCCAGACTGATGACGCGCACACCGTCCTTCATCTGCGCGAACTCGTGGTCGCCGATGAGCCCCCTCGACGCGGCGCCATCGGGCAGATCGACGAGGATGAAGTCGGCTTCGCCGTAGACGCGACCGGGGTCGTCCAGGACCTTCATGCCCAGGGCCAGCGCGTCCTCGGTGAGCAGCGCCGCGACAGCGCCGCGCCCGACGATGCCCAGAGTCCGGCCGCGCAGTTCGACGCCCGACCCCGCCCACGTATCCGGCAGCCATCTTCCGGCGCGCAGGTCGGCGTTGGCCCCTGCCAGATCCTGCGCACACGCCAGCACCAGCGCCAGCGCCTGTTCGGCGGCGGAGATCGCGTTGCTCCGCGGCGTGTTGGCCACGACGACGCCGCGCCTGGTGGCCTCGGCGACGTCGATGTTGGAGACGCTGACGCCCGTGCGACCCACCACCTGCAGATCGCCGCCGGCCCTCAGGAGCTCCGCGGTCACGGCGTGCGCCGGGCCGGCGATCAGACCGTGGCACCCGGGCATCCTGCGGAGAAGCTCGTCCGCGTCCCAGCCGGCGCCGGCGTCGACCTCAAGACCTTCTCGGCGCAGCAACTCGAGACCCTCGGGGGCGAGCTCCTCGAGAACGATGACTCGCTTCTTCTCGCTCATTGCTCGGCCCTCCGGCTCACACGTCGATATCGAGCCCGCCCTCGTCGATCCAGCTCATCATGCCGCGCAGCTCTTTGCCGACGGTCTCGATGAGATGCTCCTTGCCGCGGCGCTGCAGGGCGTTGAACACCGGGCGGTTGGCCTGGTTCTCGAGGATCCACTCGCGCGCGAACTCCCCGCTCTGGATCTCGGCGAGCAGCTCGCGCATGGTCTCGCGCACGTTCTCGTCGATGACCCGCGAGCCGCGCGTGAGGTCGCCGTACTCGGCGGTGTCGCTGATGCTGTAGCGCATCCCGGCGATGCCCTTCTCCCACATCAGGTCGACGATGAGCTTGAGCTCGTGGAGGCACTCGAAGTAGGCGATCTCGGGCTGGTAGCCCGCCTCGACCAGGGTGTCGAAGCCCGCGGTGACCAGCTCCATGGCGCCGCCGCAGAGCACGGCCTGCTCGCCGAAGAGGTCGGTCTCGGTCTCTTCCTCGAACGTCGTCTCGAGGCCGCCCGCCCGCAGGCCGCCGAGGGCGCTCGCGTACGCCATGGCCTGAGCCTGCGCCTTGCCGCTGGCGTCTTGATACACAGCGATGAGTACGGGTACGCCTTTGCCCTCTTCGTACTGGCGCCGCACGATGTGGCCGGGGCCTTTGGGGGCGACCATGCTCACGTCCACGGTGTTCGGCGGCACGATCTGGCCGAAGTGGATGTTGATGCCGTG
>JAPLCM010000118.1 GCA_026392275.1 Actinomycetota bacterium
GCGCATATCGCCGCCGTGGGCGCGGTGGGTGACGGCTTCTTCGTGGACGGCGCGCTGGTGAGCGAGAACCGTGAAGTCGCGGCGGAAGCCGTTCGACAAGGCCTGCTCGAGATCCGGCAACACGACCTCGGCGAGCAGTACCTGCTGAACGGCTCGGCAGGTCAAACAGATGTGATCGCTGTCGGCGACTATCTTGATGTCCTGGGGGGAGTGGGCTACTACCAGCAAGGACCGGATATGGGGATCAGGGTCTGCCTTGAAGGGTTCTCACCGGAGTCGGACCAGATGGTGGACGAACTGGAGGCCGTCAGGACGAAGCTGTTTGACGAGGAGATCGCGAGGCTTCGGGCGGGCGCTCTGAAGCAAGCGCCCCACATCCAGTGGTTTCATGTCGAAACACGCTTCTTCCCGATGGGGGTCAAGATGGTCGGAGCCTTCTGTGATGCCATCAGGACCACGGACCTCATCGATCCCCGCAAGTACCTCGCCGGATTTCAGATCATTCCCGATGAGATCCCTGGCTTCGGCGCGATCAGGTTCGGCCAGGTGAAGATCTCCATGCGGGTCTCTCCTTCCATGGAAGGAGAGATCAGGGCGGGGCGGGCGATGGGGCTCAACATCCTGCTTCCCGAAGCGACGGGCAGACTCGGAGGGTTCTCCGATGCGTGCCACAGTCTGACGGCTGCCACCACGGTGGCTATCGGCAAAGAGGAAACACTGATCGATGAAATGGAAAGCATCCTGGACGGAGAGTCGCATGGCTGAAGGCAGCGGGTTCGGCAAGACGATCTTGATCGGCGATCAATTTGTCCTTGACGGCGTCCCGGCGATCGTCTCGTCGATACCATATGAGACCGTGACGACGGTGAAACGGATCGACGGCGAGGGATGGGTCCTGGAAGACAATCGCATCGAGGTCCCCGGGTACAAGGACAAGAAGAGGGAGCAGCAGGGCGAATCCATTGACAGGATCCTCGAAGTGATGAACATCGACGCCACGAAGACGCCGCTCAAGATCACCGTCGGGGGAACGTTGCTGGCCGGCAGCGGGGTGGGAGCCAGCGCTGCCACCTGCGTCTCGCTGGCGCGGGCAGTGAACGCGGAGTTCGACCTGGGCTACTCGATCGAGGAGATCAACCGGGTGGCCTGGCAGGGTGAATTCCCCTATCACGGGGTTGCCAGCGGAGTCGACAATACCGCCTCGACCTATGGCGGTCTTCTCCTCTTCTGGCTGGAAGACGGAGAGCAGCATTTCGAAAGGATCAAGAGCCCGGCGTCCTTTGAGATCGTGCTCGCCAACAGCGGCGTCACCGTCAACACGGCGGCTCTGGACGAGTTCATCGATGAGCAGAAGACCGGCGATCCGGAGCTCTTTGCAGCGCGTCTTGAGATCATCAGATCCCAGGTCCACGAGATGAAGAGCGCGCTTGAAGCCGGCGATCTTCAGACAGTGGGTGCGGTCATGTCGGCCAATCACAAGCTCCTCGCCGACATGGGGATGTCTCACGAGACCCTGGATCACATGTGCGAGACAGCCCTGAAGAGGGGTGCTTTGGGGGCGAAGGTCACGGGAGGGGGCAGGGGCGGCTACATGGTCTCCTTGACGCCGGGAGCAGAGCTCCAGGACACGATCGCGTCGGGGTTCGAAGAGGCAGGACACAAGGTCATCCGCACCACGATCGGTGGCAGTCGACCGCCGGCACCATGAGCGGACGGGCGATCGGCGCCGGCGGCGGGCAGACGATGCGTTGAGCAGCCTGCTCACCCCACAACGCTTCTTTGCCGGCTACATCTTTGACCTCGACGGGACGGTCTACCTGGGGGAAGCCCTGCTGCCCACGGCGGGCGAGACTCTCAGGGTGCTGCGCGCGCGTGGCTTGCGCACGATCTTCATCTCCAACAACCCCACGCATGCGCGCGCAGACTACGCCACCAAGCTCACCCGCCTGGGCGTGCCGACCTCCATCGACGACATTCTGACTTCATCGCTGGTGCTGGTGGACTTCCTCCAGCGACGCATGCCGGGCGCCCGCCTGTTCGTCGTCGGCGAGGAGCCGCTGTGCGCGGAGCTGCGCCGCAGCGGGTTCGAACTGACCGAGCAGGCGCACAATGTCGATGCGGTGATCGCCAGCTTCGACCGTACCTTTGAGTACCGCAAGCTGCAGATCGCCTTCGACGCCATCCGCGCCGGGGCGCGCTTCTTCGCCACCAACGCCGACCGTTTCTGCCCGGTCCCCGGCGGAGGTGAGCCCGACTGTGCCGCCATCATCGCCGCCATCGAGGCCTGCACCCATACGCGGGTCGAAGCCGTGGTGGGCAAGCCATCCAACTACATGATCGCTGCCGCACTGAATCTGATGGACCTGCCGGCCGCGGACTGCCTGATGACGGGCGACCGGCTGGAGACCGACATTCTCATGGGCCAGGAGGCAGGCATGTCCACCGCACTGCCGCTGACCGGCGCGACTCCCGAGTCAGCCCTGGCCGGCTCGTCCATCCGGCCGACCTACGTGTTGCGCCATCTGGGTGACCTGCTGCCCCCATCCGTGCTCCCCTGATGCAGTCTCGCGCCGTCCCCGCCGCGGAGAGCGTACGGGCTCTTGATTCTTCCTAGACGAACGCCACAACGTCCCCCATACTGTGAGTACCAGCGAATGCGGCGACTGTGAGTCGCCAGCACCTGGGTCCGGGGTAAGCGAGTCGGGGGAGGTGCTCTAGGGAGCAAGAGCTACGCCGTAGGGGGCGACGGCATTCCAGGCTGATAAGGTCACGGAGCCCGATCGTCAGATCGGCTCACCACAATCCTGAGGTTTGGAGGAATGATGTTCACGTTCCGCAAGTTGAGTCTGGTGATGGCGATCGCGGTGTCCGCAGTACTTCTGATCGTACTTGTGGCCGCCTGTGGTTCGTCGGACGGCACCGATGAAGAAACGCCTTCTGTTGCGGCGACGGCGACGTCCGTGGCCGACTTCGGCGATGTAGATGCGCTCATCGCGGCCGCAAAGGAAGAAGGGACGCTCAACGTGATCGCTCTGCCTCCGGACTGGGCGAACTACAAGGAGATGCTCTCGACCTTCGAGTCCAAGTACGGGATCAAGATCAACTCGGCGCAGCCCGACGGCAGCAGCCAGGACGAGATCAATGCAGCGACCCAACTGAAGGGCACCGATCGCGCCCCGGACGTCTTTGACGTGGGCGGCAGCGTGGCCCTCGCCAACCTCAGCGTGTTCGCCCCCTACAAGTCCGCCATGTGGGACAAGATCCCCGACAACCTCAAGGACCCGGACGGCCTGTGGACGAGCAACTACACCGGCTACATGTCGATCGGGTACAACGCCGACAAGGTGCCGGCGCCTACCACGATGAACGATCTGCTCAAGCCCGCGTACAAGGGCAC
>JAPLCM010000048.1 GCA_026392275.1 Actinomycetota bacterium
GCGCGCTCGGCGTGATCGCCGTCAGCGACCCGCTGCGCACCGGCGCCCCCGCGGCCGTTGCGGCGCTGCACGAGCTCGGCGTCGCGCACGTGGCGATGCTCACCGGCGACAACCCCGAGACGGCGGCCTTCGTGGGCGCGCAAGCAGGCATCGCCGACGTGCGCGCCGGCCTCCTGCCGGCCCAGAAGGTCGCCGCCGTCGCCGAGTTGCGCGACCGCTACGGCGCGGTCGCGATGATCGGCGACGGCGTCAACGACGCACCCGCCCTGGCCGCCGCTACCCTCGGCATCGCCATGGGCGCCGCCGGCACCGACGCCGCCCTGGAGACCGCCGACATCGCCCTCATGGGCGACGACCTCGGCGCCGTGCCGGGCACCATCCGCCTGGCACGACGCACCACGCGCATCATCTGGCAGAACATCGTCTTCTCGATCGCCGTCAAGGCGCTCTTCCTGGTGCTCGCCCCGCTCGGTCTCGTCAGCCTGTGGCTGGCCGTGTTCGCCGATATGGGCACCTCGCTGCTCGTCACGGCCAACGGCCTGCGCCTGTTCCGCCGCTGACTCCGCTCTGGCGTACAATGGAGATCGGTCCGGTTCGCCCGGGTCGCCACGCGAGGAGGCACTGTGAGCGTCGTCATCTACACCAAGCCAGGCTGCCCGTACTGCACGACCGCGCGCAACGAGCTCATCGCCCGCGGCGCCGAGTACCAGGAGATCGATGTCACCACCGCGCCCGGCGCCCAAGAGCGTCTGGCGGAGCTGACCTTCGGGAGCATGATGGTGCCGGTGGTCGTCGAGGAGGACGGGTCGGTGCAGGTCGCCGCCGGCGGTGGCTGACGCGTCTGACCCGGGCGCGCGTGACGCGCCCCAGCCCGACTCCCCACCGCAGCTTCACTTCTTGACCGGCAGCCCCGCCTTTTTCCAGGCCATGAGGCCGCCGTGCACATTGCTCACGTTCGTGAAGCCCATCCCGGCGAGGCGCTGGGCCTGTCGCGGGCTGCGGTGACCGCTCAGGCAGATCACCAGCAGCTGGGCGTCGCGCGCGAGCCCTATCTGGTCGTTCCCGATGAGGTCGGGGGGCACGCTCCGCGCACCCCTGGGATGCCCGCTGTGCGCGTACTCGCGCGCCGAGCGCACGTCGATGAGCTTCGCGCCGCGCTTGCTGCGCGTGAACGCCTCGGTGACGTCGATGGTGGGCACTGACGCGGGGCCGGCTGCGCCGCCCGCGCCCTTGCGGCTAAATGGCCACATTGTCGTGCCGGGGCTGCTCGACGAGGCCGTCGTAGAGCACTTCGAACGGGCCGCTGGTGAGGATCGAGTGCAGCGTCCCGTAGACGCGCTGCACGAGCTCTCCACCGTAGAAGTCGTCGTGAGCATCCAGAGACTCCCACTGCGTCTCGAAGACGAAGTGGACGTCGCCGAGGGCGGACTCACGCCCTTCGTCGCGAAGCGCGCTGGCGAGCGGGGACATCCCAAACGAGCGCAGAATGCGATGGCTGCTGTGGCCGGGGGCGTCGCCGACCCAGCCGGCGAGCTCCTGGAGGGCGGCCTCGGCCCTGTGCTCGGTGCCTTTGAGGACGCTGAACAGTGTTTGACCCACGATCATCGGGGGCGCTCCTTTTCGGGTACTGCTTGTCCTCTTTTCCCCGTAAGGCGCAGATCGGAACGGACGCTCAGCGGGCGACCTGCCCGAACGCGGCCACCAGCGTGGCCGGTACGAGCGCGGCAGCGCCCTCACCGGTCCAGACGATCTTGCCGGCGCGATCGACGATGAACGCCATCGGCCGCGTCTCGCCGCTCTCCTTGAGGGCGCCGTAGGCCTGCGCCACGCGCCCGTCATCGGGGAGCAGCGGGAAGGAGAGGCCCTCGGCCTTCGCGGCCAGCTTCGTCACCTCATCGCGGCCGGCGTCGCAGACGCCGAGCAGCTGGCCGCGAAGACCCCACACTGTGTCGGCCGCCGCGCTGAGCCGCGCCAGCGCCGCGGCGGTCTCGGCGGCCTGCGTGGGCACGAAGACGAGCACCGCGAACCAGTCGCCGCGATACTGCTTGAGGTTGATTTCGCTGCCATCGATGGCCGTGATGGTGAAGGTCGGCGCTTCGCGTCCGACACCGAGGTTGTAGCCCACGTCGGCACCCTCCTGACGATGCCACGGGCGCTTCCCGCACGTGACCCGGTGAGTCTATCAAAGGGACGGGGCCGGCCGCCGCCAGGCGGGCCGGCCCCGTCGGGGTCGTCAGGTCGGCTTTCGGGCGCGGCTGCCGAAGGGCGCGCCGCACGCTTCGCGTCTAGAAAGTCCTGTAGTACTCCTTGGCGGCCGCGCACACCGGGCACTTGTCGGGCACGTCGCCGATCGCCGTGTGGCCACAGACGAGACACACGCTCACGGGCTGGGCAGCGATGTCCTTGCCGTCGAGAGCTTCGTCGCGGGCCTCGCTGTACATCGACTTGTGGTCCATCTCCGCCTTGACGGCGTACCTGATGGAGCGGCTCGCTTGCGTGTTCTGCTGTGCCTTGGCGATCTCACCGTAGGCCGGGTACATCTCGTCGATCTCGAAGGACTCGCCGGCGAACGCCGCGGCGAGGTTGTCGGCGGTCGAGTTGATGCCCTTCATGACGCGCAGATGGTTGCGCGCGTGACGCGATTCGGCGAACGAGATGGCGCGAAATAGCGTGGCGACGTTCGGGAATCCCTCCTCGTCGGCCTGCTCGGCGTAGACCATGTACTTCTCAGCCGCCTGACTCTCGCCGGCGAATGCGGCCTTGAGGCACTCTTCGGTCATGGCGTTGAGATCCTCGGGCTTGGGAAGGCGCTTCTCGAACACGTCGTCCATCAGAACTCCTTGAAATACTCGGCTGCGGTGCCGCACTGCGGGCACTCGTCGGGAGCGTCGCCGATCACGGTGTGACCGCAGATCGGGCATACGCGCACGGCCTCAGCGCCGAAGTCCTTCTCGCCTTCCACGCCCTTGAGGGTGTGATCGTAGATGCCCTGGTGGTCCATCTCGGCCTTGAGGGCATAGCGGATGCTGGTCTGCGCCGACTTGTTCTCCTGCAGCTTGGCGACCGCATCGTAGGCCGGGTACATCTCGTCGATCTCGAAGGTCTCGCCGCCCCAGGCAGCCTTGAGGTTCTCGGCGGTGGTGCCGATGCCGCCGAGCACGCTGAAGTGGTTGCGCGCATGCGTGCTCTCCGCGTACGCCACAGCGTGAAAGAGGCGCGCGACGTTGGGGTAGCCCTCGGCGTCGGCAACGTCGGCGAAGGCCAGGTACTTCTGCGAGGCCTGGCTTTCGCCGGCCAGCGCGCCGGCGATGTTCTGGGCGGTCATGACGCCCTTGTCCTCGGGCGCCGGCGGGGTGTTCTTGAATGCGTCTGCCATGGTCTCCTGCTCCTCGTTGTGAGTGGACGCGGCCGGCGGACGGCCGCGCTCCGGGTTTTGCGTTTCGGTCAGCTCAACACACCCTCATGGTACCAGCGGAAAGGGCGTGAATGCGGCACGGGCCGTGGGCAGTCCCGCAACGTCCGCGCTGGCACGAGCCCGTAGTGACTGAGATCCATGTCGCGAGCGACAGCGGTCTCATGAAGGGGCGCTCCGCGGGCCTCGCCGACGACCACCAGCTGTTTGGGACGCGCCGTAGTGACCCTCCCTCACGCGCGACTCTGCCTTCCGAACAACTGCGGAATCGGCGCGCATTCGCTCGCGTTCTTCCCCCGCCGACGGACAGATAAACCATGCGCCGCCAGTGAAAACATCCCCGAAACCTGCCGCATAGGCCGCGCGGCCATTGCCTTCACAGCACGCGCCGCGCCGCGACCTGCGCGCGCCACGCGGCGACGCCGGACAGCAGGAACGCGACGATCAGGCTCACGGTGGTGATGCGCGCGCCGTTCGCGGCATCCGGACGGATCACCACGAGCGCCCCACCTGCGGCGAGAGCCACGAGCCCGCCGGCGAGCAGCCACGGGCCGCCGGCCCGGTGACCGGCGAGCCAAGCGGCGTCGCTGCTCATGACGACGTGCATGCGGATGCCGAACCAGTCGTTTCTCGGCAGCAGGCCCGTCGAGCCAAGCACACCCGTGGTCGCCAGGAGCAGGCCGAAAAGGAACGGGGCGTAGAGCGTAAGGCGGCTCATGGCGGCGGGCAGGGCAACGGCGTCAGCCGGCGCCGAACCCGCCGCCACCACCGCCACCGCCGCCGCCGCCCGAGAAGCCGCCGCCGCCGCCGGAACCCGACGACGACGATGACGTCGCCACCGACACCGCTTCGCCAAAGCTCTGATGCATCTCGTTGAACGCCGCCATGCCGCCGTCGCCAGGCGACGCGAACCAGATGAAGTACCCCGTGCGGAAGGCCGGGTCGTCGATCACCTCCGGCACCTTGACGGTCATCGCCTTGACGACCTCGTCGGCGATGCCGAACACGACGGCGTACACGAGGAACGCCTCCCAGAGAACGACGGCGTCTGGCGGCTTCTCCTGGAGGCGGCCGAAGTCCTTGAGATAGCGCTCGAGCGCAGCGTACTGCGCGTGCAGTTCCGCGGCCTCCTGAGAGCGCCGCTTGATCGCGCGCGCCGCGAAGACCAGCACGACGCAGATGGGAATGCCCACGAAGAACCACAGCCAGCCGCTGAAGATCGCCGCGGCGCCGGCCGCAACTGCGCCGACGAAGGCGAGCGCAGCCCCGGTGAACGCCATACGGTCGGCCTGAGCGTCGAGGTACTTGCGCCGCTCGCCCTCTTTAGTGACCATGCTCGTCCAGGTGCTGTAGCCCTTGGCGAACGCCGCGCGGTGGGTCTTGGCAAGCTCCTCGAGCTCGCTCAGCACCAGGGTCGGGCTCTGGGCGATCTGGTGGAACAGGAACGTGACCAGATGCCGCTCGTAGGGAAGCAGCTCCTCGAGACGCTCATCGTGCAGCGTGAGCTTGTAGCTGATCGTGTCGTCCTTGCCGAGCAGACGCTCCTTGTGGACTGTGACACGCTCGATATCGATGATCTTGCGGTTAACGAGGTCGAGCAGCGTGGCCGTCGCGTCGTCGCGAGCGACGGTCCCCATGTGCCAGATGAAGCCGACGAGAGCCGGGGGAAGCGGAGGCTGCGGGATGTCGCGCCAGTACTGGGCCTGGAACTGCGTCTTGGGCTCGCGACCGTACTTGATGTAGAGCACGATCACGAGGATCAGGGCAATCAGCGGGAACCCAAAGCCGACCGCGCTCCAGGCGATGACCTTGACGCGCGCCCAGTGGCGCGAGCGATTGGCCTCGTCGGCCCGCGTCTTCTCCTCGGCGAGCGCGGCCGCCTCACGGGCACCCGTCGTCGGCTTGGCTCTGGACAGGGCCGCAGCCGGGAACAGGATGCGGCCCTCGACGAAGGTCCGCGCGGGCAGGGGATCGACGGTCATGACCACGCTGGCGTCGGGCTCGATCGAGACGTTGCCCCAGAGCGGGCCGTGTGCCCAGGCCCGGACCTGCTCGCGAGTGACGCCGACGGGGAGGTGGACCGTGACGCGCACGCGGTCCGCGGGGATCTGCGCCTCGTCGCCGACGAACTGCCAGTACAACTCGGCGATGTCGTCCCAGCGCTTCGCGGCGTCGCGCGCCACGTAGTCGACGCCGAACTGCGCCGACGTATCGGCGACGCTGAAGAAGAGCTGCACGCGCACCGGCTCCGTGCCCGACACGAAGTAGGTGCCCGGTGTCCTGGCCCATGGGTCCTGCGTGGTCTCGTACGGGATGCTACCGCTGCCGTCGAGGCCAGGGCCACTGGCCGCCGTCACCTCGATGCCGCTCGACCCCTTGGCGCTCAGGTCCCAGTAGACGAACGAAAAGGCGCCGGTGAAGTCGAGGACGCGCGTCTCTTGTACGCGCATGGTGCCGTTGGGGCGTACCGTGGCGTCGATGTCGACGCTGATGATGCTGAAGTCCTTGGCCGCCGCGGGGCCGGCGGCAAGGCCGGCGAAGGCGGCGGTCAAGCAGATGGTGACAGCGAGCAGCGCGAGCCTGCGCACGAGACCTCCGGCGAACGGGGTGGGCGTCTGAGCGACTGTACCACCGCTGCCGGCGCAAGGGGGAGAAGGGTTGCGACTGCCCCGCCGCGGGCACACTATCGTCAGGCACATCGAGACGCAGCCGACAGCGAACATCATGTAACGGTCTCCTTAGCGGGGCGCCCCCAACGGGGCGCCCCTTCCGCGTGC
>JAPLCM010000141.1 GCA_026392275.1 Actinomycetota bacterium
AGGGGCCGTTGAGCTCGCCCTCAAGCTGGGGATCCAGACCGATACGGACGGCTGGTTCAGCGAGCTGGACTACAACTCCGACCCCACCGACACGGAGCGTGGCGGCGTCGCCGTGGCGGGCGTCTGCCAGGGGCCCAAGGACATCCCCGATGCCGTCGCCCAGGCGGCGGCAGTGGCCGCCGGCGCCCTGAAGAGTATCGCCATCGGCCGCGGCCTCGATAGCCGCGCCAGCGTCTCGCTGAGCGACATCGAAGCGCGGGCCGCCCACCTTACCCGGGTCTGAGGAGGATCGAGCATGGCCATTCGCGCCAATCCCAAACTGATCACGGAGCTCGAGATCTACGGGGCCCAGGACGTCTCGAAGTGTTACCACTGCGGCAACTGCTCCGCGACCTGCCCCTTTTCAAAAGAGCCGTACATCTTCCCGCGGCGCTCCATGCGCTCGCTGCAGATGGGGCTCGAAGCCAAGCTGGAGAGCGACCTCGAGCCGTGGCTCTGCTACTACTGCGGCGAGTGCTCGACGGAGTGTCCCCGCGATGCTCAGCCGGGCGAGACCATGATGAGCCTGCGCCGGTGGCTCACGGCGCGCTACGATTTCACCGGCATCGCGCGCCTGTTCTACAAGTCGGCGAAGGCCGAGATACTGGCGGTGATCCTCGTCGCGCTGCTCACCGCCGCCGGCTTCCTGCTGTATGGGTTCTCCCAGGGCAGCATCACCCAGTACGACGGCCCCAACGCCTTCCTCCCCGCCTCGAGCGTCCACATCTTCGACTGGACCCTGGCGGCGGTGCTGCTCATCTTGCTGGGCACTAACTGCACGCGCATGTGGTGGTTCACGGTCGGACGCGACAAGAAGGTCCACGTACCCTTCAGTGCGTACGTCAAGAAGATCTACCTGCTGCCCATGCACTTCTTCACCCAGATGCGGTACGCCCAGTGCGAGCAGAAGCGGCCGTGGGTCATCCACCTCGTGCTCATGCTGAGCTATGTGACCATGCTGGTCCTCATCATGTTCTTCCTTGAGTCCATGTGGTCGGGGCCCGCCGTCAACTGGAGCGTCCACGTCTTCGGACTCGCGGCCACCGCGGGCCTGCTCGCGACCACGATCATCCTCTTGCGCAAGCGTCTCAAGAAGACCGAGGTCCAGTACGAGCAGTCCCACGAGACCGACTGGATGTTCCTCGTCCTGCTGATCGTCGTCGCCGCCACCGGCATCGTGCAGTTCACGTTGCACCGGCTAGGGCTGGACACGGCCGCCAACGTCAACTACGTCATCCACATGATGGCGGTCGTGCCCATGCTGCTGCTCGAAGTGCCCTTCAGCAAGTGGTCCCACATGGCCTACCGTCCGCTGGCGATGTACTTCGCCGACCTGAAGGCCGAAGAGATGGTCAGCAAAGAACGCGAGGCGGTCGGCGCCCCGCAGGCGGCCTGAGAGGAGAGTGGTATGGACGACCTCAAGATCGGCGTATTCGTCTGCAACTGCGGCACCAACATCGCCAAGGTCATCGACTGCGACGCCGTCGTCGACTCCGTCGAGCGCCTGCCCTACGTAGCGGTCGCGCGCACCTACAAGTACATGTGCTCCGACCCGGGGCAGGACATGATCCAGGCCGACATCGAGGAGTACGGCCTGGACAGGGTCGTCGTGGCCGCCTGCAGCCCGCGTATGCACGAGCCGACATTTCGCAAGACCTTGCAGAAAGCCGGCCTCAACCCCTACTTCCTGGAGATGGCCAACATCCGCGAGCAGTGCAGCTGGGTGCACGACGACCCCGTGGCGGCGACGGACAAAGCCGCGGCGCTCACGGCGGCCGCAGTGATGCGCGTGGCACATCACGAGGCGCTCGAACGGCGCTCGGTCGACATGTGCCCGAACACCCTGGTCATCGGCGGAGGCATCGCCGGTATGAGCGCCGCCCTCGACCTCGCCGACGCGGGCAACCGCGTCTACCTGGCCGAGCGCAGCGACCACCTCGGCGGCAACGTGGCACGCGCCGACCTCACGGCACCGTACCTCGACTCGGCGCGTGACATGCTCACCGAGCGGGTCACGCGCGTCCTCGAGCATCCCAAGATCGACGTCTTCTTCGAGTCACAGGTCCGCAAGGTGGACGGCTTCGTCGGCAACTTCCAGACGACCGTCCGCGGCAAGGCGGATGACGGCGCGCCCACCGACACCGTCTACGACGTCGGCAGCATCATCGTCGCCACGGGCTACAAGGAGTTCGATGCCTCCCGCATCACGCACTACGGGTACGGCAAGCTTCCCAACGTCGTGACCTCGTTCGAGCTCGAGAAGATGCTGCGCGCCGGCCGCGTGACGACCAAGGAGGGAAAGGCCCCGCAGTATGTGGCCATCATCCACTGCGTGGGCAGCCGCAACCTCGAGTTCCACGCTTACTGTTCGCGGGTGTGCTGCATGACGGCGCTCAAGTACGCGCATGAGATCAAGTCCGCCGTCCCCGGTGCCTACGTGAGCGACGTCTACATCGACATGCACGCGTTCGGCAAGGGGATGGAGGATTTCTACCGCCGCAGCTCGGAGATCAAGACCCTCTTCCTCATGTACGAGAAGAACGACTACCCGGTGATCCGCAAGGCCGATGCGACGGACGACTGCGACATGCTCATCGAGGTCAACGAGACGCTGTCCGGCGAGACCATCGAGTTGCCGGCCGACCTTGTCGTGCTGATGGTCGGCATGGAGGCGCGCGAGGACTCCGACGAGGTCGCGCACCTCGTGAACATCAGTCGCGACAAGGACGGCTGGTTCATCGAGAGTCATCCCAAGCTCGACCCGGTGGCCACCACCACCGACGGCGTCTATATCGCCGGTGCCTGTCAGGCTCCGAAGGACATCCCCGACTCCGTGGCGCAGGCGCGCGCCGCAGCGGCCAGGGTCCTGGCCCGCACGGCGCACGGCAAGATCGAGATCGACGCCGTGTTCGCCGAGGTCGACGAGGAGAAGTGCTCGGGCTGCCGCATGTGCAACGAGCTCTGCCCTTACGTGGCCATCGAGTTCGACGCGGAAAAACGGCGCAGCCACGTGATCAGCGCGCTCTGCAAGGCGTGCGGCGCCTGCGTCGCCGCCTGCCCGTCCGGCGCCATCGCGGCGCGCCACTTCACCGACAAGCAGATCTTCGCCGAGATCGAGGGGGTGCTGGTATGAGCTTCGAGCCCAAGATCGTCGGTTTCCTCTGCAACTGGTGCTCGTACACCGGCGCCGACCTGGCCGGCACCAGCCGCATCCACTACGCACCCAACGTGCGCATCATCCGCGTGATGTGCTCGGCGCGCATCGACCCCACCTTCGTGCTCAAGGCGCTCCACGACGGCGCCGACGGAGTGCTGATCTGCGGCTGCCACCCCGGCGACTGCCACTATTCCGAAGGCAACTACAAGATGATGCGCCGCTACCCCCTGCTCAAGAGCCTGCTCGCCGACTACGGCATCGAAGAGGAGCGCGTGCGCCTGGAGTGGGTGAGTGCCAGCGAGGGCCAGCACTTCGCCGACATCGTGAACGACATGACGGAGCGCGTGCGCGCACTCGGGCCCAGCCCAGTGAAAGCGGCGCTCGAAGCAGACCTGGCGGAGAGGTGAGACGTGCCTGACGAGAAGCTGCAGATCGCGATCTACTGGGGCGCCGCCTGCGGGGGCTGTGACGTCTCCATCCTCGACACAGACGCGTTCATCCTTGAGATCGACAAGGCCGCCGACATCCGCCTGTGGCCCATCGCCACAGACGGCAAGTACAAGGACATCGAGGCGCTGGCGAACGGCGACCTCGATGTGGCGATCATGAATGGCGCGGTACGCAACTCCGAGAACGAGCGCATCGCCCATCTGCTGCGCCAGAAGAGCAAGGTATTCGTAGCCTACGGCTCCTGCGCCTACATGGGCGGTATCCCGGCCCTCGCCAACCTGGCGTCCCGTGAGGAGATCATGGAGTGCGCCTACCTCAACAACCCATCCCTGCAGCCGGGCAACACGACGGTGCCGCGACCACGCACGTCGCTGAACGGTTACGACCTCGAGCTGCCCGAGTTCTACCCACGCGTCTATGCGCTGGACCAGGTCGTGGACGTGGACTACTACGTCCCCGGCTGCCCACCGCAGCCCGGTCAGGCCAAGGCGGCCATCACTGCCCTCGTCCAGGCGCTCACCGGCCAGGCTGAGGCGCCTCCCAAGGGCAGCGTGGTCGGCGCCTACGAGCGCGCCCTCTGCGACGATTGCAGGCGCACCAAGAGCGAGGAGAAGCTGGTCAAGCGCTTCTACAGGCCGTGGCAGATCATGCAGGACCCGGATGTGTGCCTCATGGAGCAAGGAATACTCTGCGCCGGCTCCGCGACCCGTTCGGGCTGCGGCGTGCGCTGCCCCGACAGCGGCATCCCCTGCCGCGGCTGCTACGGCCCGGCGCCCGGCGTCGCCGACCAGGGCGCGAAGCTGCTCTCGGCGGTCGCATCGATCATCGACAGCAAGAAGGCCGAAGAGATCGACGAGATCCTGCTGACGCTGCCCGACTTCACGAGCTTCGCCAACCGCTACAGTGTCGCGGCCTCCCCCCTGCAAAGGAGCCACCGGCGATGACGACTCAGATCAGCATCGACCCCATCACCCGTCT
>JAPLCM010000130.1 GCA_026392275.1 Actinomycetota bacterium
GTTCATTTTGCTTGGAATATCGTATCCCTGCGGATGGACTTCTTCATTGAGTTTTGCCCTTCTCGTATGCATATTTTTTATATGGATTTATTTCAAACTTTATGATAAAAGGGCGGCGTTTTCCGGCGCTGTACAGGAAGGTATTCTTGAGACCAGCTATATTTTGGCTGGTGTAAGTTCCCTCATATGGCTTTACTTGAGGGCGGTCTTTACTTCAATATGATCCGGGGTCGCGGTCACCACGCCCTCGACCGCGACGGCGGTCTGCTCGATGTCGGCGTCGTCCACATCGAGATGCGTCACGAAGCGCACCGTCCACGGGCCTTCGTCGAGGCACAGCACGCCGGCCTCGCCGAGCCGGGCCATCAGGTCGGCCGCCGGCATGCCGCTGCCCCGCGTGCCGGCGAAGATCATGTTGGTCTGCACCGTGGCCAGGTCGATCTCGAGACCGGGCAACGCCGCCAGACGTTCCGCGAGCACGCGCGCGCGCCGGGCGTCGTCGGCGAGGCGCGCCAGGTTGTGCTCGAGCGCGTACAGGCCGGCCGCGGCGATGATGCCGGCCTGGCGCATGCCGCCGCCGTAGAGCTTGCGGGCGCGCTGCGCCAGGGCGATGGTGGCGGCGTCCGCCACGAGTACCGAGCCGACCGGCGCGCCCAGACCCTTGGACAGACAGATGCTCACCGTGTCGAAGGCGGCCGCGTACTCGGCCGCGGAGATGCCCGAGGCCGCCACGGCGTTGAACAGCCGGGCGCCGTCCAGGTGCATCCTGAGGTCGTGGCGGTCGCACAGCTCGCGCACGGCGCGCACGTGGTCGACCGGCACCACGAGGCCGCCGCAGTGCTTGTGGGTGTTCTCGAGGCACACGAGGCGCGTGGGCGCCCAGTGCACGTCGGCGTCGGTGTGGACGTACTCCTCCATCTTCTCGAGGTCGAGGGTCCCGTTCGGGGAGTCGAAGACACGCGGTTGCACCTGGCTGAGCGCCGCCGCGGCTCCCTGCTCGTAGAACATGATGTGCGCCTGAGCGTGCAGGAAGACCTCGTCGCCACGCCGCGTCAGGGCGCGGATGGCCGCCTGGTTGCACATCGTCCCCGAGGGGAAGTAGAGGCCGGCCTCTTTGCCGAGCAGGCCCGCGGCGTACTCCTGCAGGCGGATCACCGTGGGATCGTCGCCGAGGACGTCGTCGCCGACCTCGGCCTCGAGCATCGCGCGGCGCATCTCCGCCGACGGACGCGTGACCGTGTCGCTGCGCAGGTCGATCGTCTTCATGTCACCTTCCTCGTTGAGACGGCCGCGACGGGGAACGCCGGGCGCCGGCGGCGCAGCCGGCCCGGCGCGCTCTGCGCCTTGTCGGCTGCGCGCGCCTCGCGAGGCGCGAGGCCGTTGCCGGCGAGCAGACCGGCGAGCACGTTCCAGAGCGGGATGAGGGTGAGACCGAGCGCGAGCAACAGCACCCTCCCCCACGGCGCCGGCGTCCAGAAGATCGCCACCTGGTCGGCGACCTCCTGACGCAGGTGGAAGTCGGCCGGCCACTGCAGAAAGAAGCGCCCGTCCTGCCGTCCGGCGAACTGCACGGCGGCGTTCTCCATGGCGTTGGCCTGCTTGCCCGGGTAGTCGACCCAGATGTGGTCGAAGCTCAGGCGCAGCTCGTTGGGGATGCCCTTGGCCGTGAGGATGCTGGCCAGCACCAGCGCGCGGCTCTCGCAGTCTCCGCGCCCGGCGCGCAGCGCCTCGCTCGCTGTGGGGAAGTACCAGGGCACGCCGGCCGACTGCCAGTCGTAGGCGTAGGGCACCTGCCGTTCGAGCACGTAGGCCTCGATGGCCCGGGGCTCGTCGGGGAGGCTGCGCGCGAGGGCGGCCGCGGCCTGTGGTTCGACGCGCGGCCGCAGCGTGTTGCGCACGCTGCGCACCAGCACGCCCGGGTCCGGATAGAGCATCACCAGCACCCAGCTGAGGGCGAGGAAGACGAGCAGGCTGCGCGGGAATCTCATGACCATATGATACGACGGCTCAGCGGCGTCCGCTCCCCGAGCACGCACCGACCGCTTGCGCGTGGTCGGCATCGACCTGCCCACCGCCGCGCTGGAGTGGGCCGCGGCCGACGCAGACCGGCGGGGGTAGTGCTGTGGGGGCAGATAACGAAGTGCCGTTTTCTTATCTTCCCCCTCAGTACATATACCGCTGCGGATGCGGTGCGTAGGCGAGCCAGCGGGCGGCGGCCTCAAGCCGCATACAGCTCGCGCCCCTCGCGAAGGGCAGTGCGATACACGTAGCCCGACGCGTCGCCATGGTCCAGGATATCGGACTCGCTGGCCACGACAAGATCTACCGGGGGACGGTCGCTACCCAAGCGCCCGTAGAGATGCTGGGCCGTGCGGCGGCGATGCGCGCCGTCCGGCATCACGACAAGCAGGTCGATGTCGCTGCCCGGCTGCAGGTCGCCGCGCGCCGCCGGTCGCGCAGGGAACTCCTGGCTCCGTGATACCCTCGCCCAATAGATGGCACCAAGACCACGCTCCCACAGCGGGTGACCGCCGTCCTCCACGCCAAGCAGTACCTCGTCTTCTTCGCCATCGGCCTGTACACGCTCGACTTCGCCGTACCCATCGGCTCTGCCTGGCTGTACCGCCACGAGCCGCTCACGGAGCTGCTGCGCCACACGTGGGGGCCGCTCGCCGACGCCGTCGCGGCGCGCAGCGCCGTGATCGCGGCGGTCTTCGTCACATACCTGCTCGTCGGTGCGTGGCTGCGAGCCGGGTACATCCGCTCGCTGGTGGGGCCCTTCCATCTGCGCCCCGCCGACCGGCGCCAGTTTCTGCGGCTGCTCACCCTGCAGTTGGCCCTCGAGATCGTCGGGGCGCTCGCCGCCGGGGCGATCCTTCTCGCCGGCGACGACCTGCTGCCGGCCAACCTCGTGGTGCTCGGCCTGCTGGCCTTCTACCTCGTGGTGCTCTATGCCGACTACATCATCGTCATCGGCGACGTGGGTCCGCTACGGGCGATCGCCCTTTCGCTGCGCACGGTGCGGGCCACGCTGCTCCCGTCGGCGCTGATCCTGCTGGCGGTGACCCTGCTCGGCGCCGCCGCCTCGGGCCTCCTCGACGAGGAGGTCACAGGGAGCCTCACGCGCGCCGCGCCCATGATGCTCGTGCAGTGCGTGATCATGGGCGGCGTCGTCTTCGTCGCCGACGTCGTGCTGGTGGTGCTCTACCTCAACGCCGCGGAGACGGGACGGCTGAAGCCTGCGCCGCGCAGCGCGGGCGACGGGCGGATGCTCTAGTCACTCCCACTCGATGGTGCTCGGCGGCTTGCTCGAGATGTCGTAGACCACGCGGTTGACCTCGGGGACCTCGTTGATGATGCGCGAGGAGAGCGTCTCGAGCAGCTCGTAGGGGAGGTGCGCCCAGTCGGCGGTCATGGCGTCGTCGCTCTTGACCGCCCGTATCGCTATGGGGTACCCATAGGTGCGCTCGTCGCCCTGCACGCCCACGCTGCGGATCACGGGCAGGATGGCGAAGCACTGCCAGAGCTCGCGGTAAAGCCCGGCGTTGCGGATCTCCTCCTGCACGATGGCGTCGGCGCGCGTCCTTGAACAGCCAGCGCAGCGGCTCGACGAGCTCGAAATCCATCTTCTCGGGGAGGCCGCCCACATTGTGATGGCTCTTGATCTTGGCGGCCTGCCTTGTGCCGCTCTCGATGACGTCGCTATAGAGCGTGCCCTGCACCAGAAACTTGGCGTCGGTGAGCTTGCGCGCCTCCTCCTCGAAACAGCGGATGAACTCCTCGCCGATGATCTTGCGTTTGTGCTCGGGCTCGGTGACGCCGGCGAGCTTGTCGAGAAAGCGGTCGCTCGCGTCCACAGCGATGAGCGGGATCCCGAACGTGCCCGAGAAGGTCTCGACCACACGTTCGGCCTCGCGCATGCGCATCATGCCCTGATCGACGAACACGCAGGTGAGGCGCGCGCCGATGGCCTTGTACATGAGCAGCGCGGCGACCGACGAATCGACGCCCCCCGAGAGCCCCAGGATGGCCTTGTTGTCGCCGACCTGAAGGCGGATCTGCTTGACGGACTCCTCGATGATGGACGCCGCAGTGAACGCGGGGGTGCAGCCGCAGGCCTTGTAGAGGAAGTTCTTGAGCACGTCGGTACCCTTGGGCGTGTGCAGCACTTCGGGGTGGAACTGCACGCCGTAGAAGCCGCGCGAGCGCGCCTCCATGGCCGCGACTGGCGAAGCCGCGCTCGCGGCCAGCACGTTGAACCCGGGGGGAGCCTTGGTGACGCTGTCGCGGTGGCTCATCCAGGCTTGCTCCTCGCCGCGCAGCCCCTCGAGGAGCAGGCCCGGCTCGAACACGCTGAGCGCCGTCTTGCCGAACTCGCTGAGGTCGGTACGCGCCACGGTGCCGCCGAGGTGGAGCGCCAGGCTCTGCATGCCGTAGCAGATGCCGAGCACGGGTATGCCCAGATTCAGGATCTCGGGGTCGAGCTGCGGGGCGTCGTCGACGTAGACGCTCATGGGGCCGCCGGAGAGGATGATGCCCTTGGGTGCGTAGGCCTTGATGCGCTCGATGGGCATGTCGTGCGGCACGAGCTCTGAGTACACGCGGCACTCGCGCACGCGGCGCGCGATGAGCTGGCCGTACTGCGCTCCGAAGTCGAGCACGAGGACGGTGTCGAACCCCTTCACTTGCGGCGAGCCCTGCGGCACAGCGCCTCCCTCAGTCTGCTATGGATGTTCGCGGGCGGACGGCGGCGGGCTTCAGCCCATGCCGACATCCTGCTCCTTCTGCAGTTTCTTGCCCTCGGTCATCAGCGACGGCGCCACCATGACCTCGGCCTTCTGGAACGAGCTCAGCGTCTCGTAGCCACAGGTGGCCATGCTCGTGCGCAGCGCGCCGAACAGGTTGAGCGTGCCGTCGTTTTCGTGCGCCGGGCCGAGGAGGATCTCCTCGAGAGTACCCTTGACCCCGGCCTTGACGCGCGTGCCGCGCGGCAGCTCGGGGTGGAAGGTGGCCATGCCCCAGTGATAGCCGCGGCCGGGCGCTTCGCTGGCCGCGGCCAGCGGCGAGCCGATCATCACGGCGTCGGCGCCGAGCGCGATGGCCTTGCTGACGTCGCCACCGGTGCGCATGCCGCCATCGGCGATGACGTGGCAGTACTGGCCGGTCTCGAGGACGTGCTGCACGCGCGCCGCCGCGGCATCGGCGATGGCGGTGGCCTGCGGCACGCCGATGCCGAGCACGGCGCGCGTGGTGCAGGCGTGTCCCGGGCCGACGCCCACGAGCACGCCCACGGCGCCGGTGCGCATGAGGTGCAACGTGGTGGCGTAGCTGGCCACGCCGCCGACGATCACCGGCACGGGGCACTGGGCGATGAACGTGCGCAGGTCGAGGGGCTCGACCCGGGTGCTGACGTGCTCGGCCGAGACCACGGTGCCCTGGATGATGAGCACGTCGAGGCCGGCCTCGAGGGCGATCGCGTAGAGACTCTCCACGCGCTGAGGCGTGAGGGAGGCGGCAGCGAGGACGCCGCCGGCCTTGATCGCCTTGATGCGCCTGGCGACGAGCTCGGGCTTGATGGGCTCCTTGTAGATCTGCTGCATCGTGCGGGTGGCCGACTCCTTGGGCAGCGCGGCGATGCGGTCGAGCTGCTCGTCGGCGTTCTCGTAGCGTGTTTGCAGGCCCTCGAGGTTGAGCACGGCGAGGCCGCCAAGCTTGCCCATGGTGACGGCGAAGGCGGGGTCGACGACACCGTCCATGGCCGAGGCGAGGCACGGCAGCGGCAGCGTGTGCGGGCCGAGCTTCCAGGTGATGTCGACGTCTTCGGCGTCGCGCGTGCGGCGGCTGGGCACGATGGCGATGTCGTCGAAGCCGTAAGCTCGGCGGCCTTTCTTGCCGCGGCCGATCTCTACTTCCATGCCGTCCTCCTCGTGGGCGCGCCGGGTAAGGCGGGCTGTCTCGGATTAAACAAAAGACCCGGGCACGGGCGTACCGGGGTCTCTGGACTCTGTGCTGCGCTGATGTGTGAGCTTGCTGTTACGTATGGCAACGTCGCTTGACTCTACCAGCGGCTCCGGCGCGAATCAATACGCCTTGCGTGCACGCCCGCGAGCGGCTGCGCCGCGCGGGCGGCGTCCGGCCGGGGTAGTGCTGAAAGGTAAGATAGTGAGAGGCCGGTCTTAACTTACCTTTCGGCACTACCGCCTCGAGCCGGCCTTCGCGCGCACGCGCCGACCGCCGCGCGGGGAGCTAAGCCGCGCGGGCGCGGGGGCTGCGTCGCGCGAGCGGCTGCGCCGCGCGCCGCCGTACGCGGCCGGGGCGGCCGGGCAAGGCAAGGAGCGTGAAGCGCGACAGGTAAGGCGCCTCCTCGTGTCGGCTCGCGGGCGGAAGCGTCTGGCGAGTCGTCTGATGGAGCCGGTCTGCCAGCCCCTCCGCGTCTGCGCCCGGGCCCGCCGAGCCCGCTTCCTTCTCGGCCAGGAATCGCGGCCGCCTTTGCAGCTCCATGCCCTTCATGATGGCCTCGGAGCGGCTCCCCACGCTCAGCTTGCGGTAGATCGCGGAGATATGTTCTGCACCGTCTTCTGGCTCAGGAAGAGCTCGGCGGCGATCCGCGTGCGCGAGCACAGTGCCGGCAAGCTCCTTCAAGACTCGCCTCTCTGAAGGATGTGTCGCGCTGCCGGGACGCCGCGCAGCGGAGTCACCAGCCCTCAAGGAGACGGTATCGACAGACTGCGGCGAGGTCCTCAGGAGACGGCTTGCCCGGCGGCGTCGAGCTCTACGACATCGGCGCTCTGGAGCAGCCGGCGGGCGTCGCCGAGGTCGAGCACGCCGGCGCCGTAGCGCTGCGTGTTGGCGGCCCCGGCTGCCAGCGCCTGACGCAGGCATTCCGGGAGCTCGAGCTTTTCGAAGCGCGCGCTGACGAAGCCGGCAAGAAAGGCATCGCCCGAACCGACGGTGCTCACGACACGTTCGAGCGGCGCGATGTGCGCCCGGAAGACGCGCTGCCGGCGGCCCACCTGGAAACGCGCGACGCAGCCGAACGGCGTCTTGATGATGGCATTGCGCGCGCCCATCTCGCAGATGATGGCCGTGGCGTCGATGATGTCCTGATCGTCGTGGAACTCGTGCCCGACGAGGTCTTCGGCCTCGCGCAAGTTGGGGACCACGAGGTGCGGACGGCCTTTCATGCCCAGGCGCAGGGGCTCGCCGGCGCTGTCGAGAACCACGTAGCAGCGATGCTTGCGCACGCGCTGCATGACGCCGGCATAGAAGTCCTCCGGCATCTTACGGGGCAGCGAGCCGACCAGCAGCACAAAGCGCGCGCCTTTGGCGAGGTACTCGATCTTCTCGAAGAAGGCCGCGACCTCCGGCGCCGTCACCAGCGGGCCGTACTCGATGACCTCGGTCTGGGACATCGTGGTGGGATCGACCACGGCCGTGGTGGTACGCGACTCACCGCCGATGTGCACGAAATCGTTGAGCACGTTCTCGCGCTGCATGCCCTCGACGATCTGCTGCCCGGCGCGGCCGCCCACAAGGCCCGTGGCGACCACCGGCTGGCCGAGCGTCTTGAGGGCGCGCGCGATGTTGACCCCTTTGCCACCCGGCAGCGTGAGACTCTCGCTGGCGCGATGCTTGAAGCCGGTCTGGAAGTTGGGCACCGTGAGCGTCTTGTCGACGGCGGTGTTAGGTGTAACGGTGATGATCACGTGGGCATCCCGGGAGCGATGTTCTCGGCCTTCGCACAAAAGCCGGCGCACTACCCGCGCCGGCCTCATCCAGGAAGAAGTATACCACCCGCGCGCGGCCTTGACACCGTGTGGGCGCCGGGGTACGTTTCGTGAGCGTCAATCACGGCGCGTTCCTCGTTAGGTGAGGCTCCGACATACATAGAGGCCGTTGCCCGGAAACGTCCAGAGACGCCAACGGGTAGGACAGGCACTACCGGATCAAGGTTTTGCCCCAGACGGCTGAGGCCCTGACCTCTACGGTATGTTGTGCTAAAGCTGGGACGAGTGAGGATCGCCCTCCTGCTGCGCGCACGGAGCCTTCCGCGAGGAGGGCTTTCGTGTGTCTCGAGGTCGACAGGCCGCGGAGGAGGTGAGACCGGTGTTCTTTCTGAGCAAGCTGCTGGGCAGCCCGGTGCGCGACGTCGCCGACACCCCGGCCGGGACGGTGCACGACCTCGTGGTCGCGACCTCCGGCCACGCGTACCCGCGGGTCACGGCCGTCGGCATCCGCCGGCGCGGCAAGACCCTCTACGCGGCGTGGCCGCACGTCACCAGCTTCGAGGAGTCGGGCACCTTGCTGCGCGTGCCCCACGCCGAGCTCGGCACCCACGAGCTGCAGCCCGACGAGCTGCACCTCTCGGCTACCTTCCTGGACAAGCAGCTGGTCGACACCGACGGCCGCAAGGTCATCCGCGTCAACGACATCCAGCTGCTGCGCATGGGCGCCGACGTGTACGTCGTCGCCGTCGACATCTCGAGCAGCGCGATCCTGCGGCGCGTGGGGCTCGGCAAGGTCAGCGAACGCCTCGCCAAGAGCCGCCAGAACCCGCGACCGCACCTGATCGACTGGAAGGACGTCGACGTCGAGCACACCGACGACAGCTCGGTGCGCCTCGCGGTCCCGCGCACCAAGCTGGAGCTGCTGCATCCCGCCGACATCGCCGATCTCGTCCACGAGCTCTCGCCCGAGGAGCGCGCCGCTGTGTTCGACGCTCTCGAGGACGACCTGGCCGCCGACACCTTCGAGGAGCTGCACCCCTCGTACCAGACTTCGCTGCTCCTCGATCTGCCGGACGACAAGGCCAGCGAGATCCTCAGCGAGATGTCGCCCGACGACGCCGCCGACCTGCTCGCCGACCTGCCCGACGACCGCCGCGCTCATTTCATCGCGATGATGGCGAAGGACGAGGCGGCGGACATGTGCGAGCTGCTCAGCTACCCGGAGCACTCGGCGGGCGGCATCATGACCACCGAGTACGCCTGGGCACGCCTCGACGACACCGCCGAAGAGGCGACGCAGAGACTGCGCGAGCAAGCCGAGTACGTCGAGACCGTCTACTACATCTACGTTGTCGACCGCTCCGAGCATCTGCGTGGCGTATTCTCGCTACGCGACCTGCTCACCACCCCCACCGACAAGAAGGTCCGCGACTTCATGACCGAGAACCCTGTGGCGGTTTCCACAACGGCCTCGGAGGAAGAGATCACGGACGTGATCGCCAAGTACAACCTGCTCGCCCTGCCGGTCGTTGACGACAAGGGCGAGCTGCACGGCATCATCACCATCGACGATGCCATCGACCTGGTGCTCCCGCTAGCTTGGAAGAAGCGCCTGCCGAGGATCTTCCATTGAGGAGGCCTCGATGGCGCAGTCTCCACGGAGTGTAGGCCGCCGGCTGGCCGGCCGCATCGGCCGCACCCGCCTGCTCATCATCCTGAGCATGGTGGGGCCCGGCCTGATCGCCGCCAATGCCGGCAACGACGCCGGCGGTATCACCACCTGGTCGGTGATCGGCTCGCGCTACGGCTACAGCATGATCTGGATCCTGGTGCTGATCACGCCGGTGCTGGCGATCGTGCAGGAGATGAATGCCCGCGTGGGCGTCGTCACCGGCCGCGGGCTGGCGGCGCTGATCCGCGAGAACTTCAGCCTCAAGGTGACCGCCCTCGCCATCGTTGCCACGGTGATCGCCAACTTCGGCACCACCGTGGCCGAGTTCTCGGGCGTCGCCGCGGCCGGAGGCCTGTTCGGCGTGCCGTCATACGTCGGCGTGCCCGTGGTCGCCGTCGGGCTCTGGCTGCTCGTCACGCGGGGCTCCTACCGCAAGGTGGAGCGCGTGCTGCTGGTGCTCGGGTTCGTGCTCGTGACGTACGTCGTCTCGGGCATCCTGGCAAGCCCCGACTGGTCGGGCGCCGCGCGCGGCGCCCTCGTCCCTCATGCGCAGATGAACAGCCTCTGGCTGTTCACCGTGGTCGCCGCCGTGGGCACCACGCTCACGCCCTGGGGCCAGTTCTTCATCCAGGCGGCGGTGGTCGACAAGAAGGTCTCCCTGCGCCAATACGTGTACACCAAGTACGAGATCTACGTCGGCTCCGTGATGATGACCACCGTCGACTTCTTCATCGTGCTGGCCTGCGCGGGCACGCTGTACAAAGAGAACATCGTCATCAAGTCGGCGGAAGAGGCTGCCCTGGCACTCGCGCCGCTCCTGGGATCCGCCGCCCAGTACCTCTTCGGCCTCGGCCTGCTCAGCGTCTCGATCCTCGCCGCGGGGGTGCTGCCGCTGGCCACCGCCTACGTGGTCTGCGAGGCCTTCGGCTTTGAGTCGGGCCTCGACAGCACGTTCCGCGAAGCGCCTGTCTTCAACGGCATCATCACGTTTCTTATGTTCGTGCCCGCGGCAGTGGCCGTGATCCCGGGCCTGCCGCTGGTACGCGTGATCCTTGTCGCCCAGTCACTCAACGGCATCCTGCTGCCGGTGATCCTGGTGTTCACCCTGCTCATCATCAACAACCCGCGGGTCATGGGCGAGCACGTGAACGGACCGGCTCGCAACGCCGTCGCCTGGAGCTTTTCCGGCGTGCTGATCTGCCTCAGCGTCTTGCTGCTGCTCTCACCGTTCTTCTCCTGACGACGAGGGTACGGATGCGACGCTCTCCACGAAGCGCAGGCCGCCGGCTGGCCGGCCGCATCGGCCGTAGCCGGCTCGCCATCTTCCTCGCGATTCTCGGGCCGGGTCTCATCTCGGCAGCCTCGGACAACGATGCCGGCGGTATCACCACCTGGTCGGTGATCGGCGCCCGCTACGGCTACAGCATGCTCTGGCTGCTGCTGCTCATCACGCCCATCCTGGCGGTGACCCAGGAGATGGGCGCGCGCATGGGCGCCGTGACCGGCAAGGGTCTGGCGGCGCTGATCCGCGAGAAGTTCAGCCTCAAGGTGACGGCCTTTGCGATGCTCGCGCTCCTGGTCGCCAATTTCGGCACCACAGTGGCGGAGTTCTCGGGCGTGGCTGCCGCGTTCAGCCTCGCCCACATCCCGCCATGGCTGGCCGTGCCGCCGGTCGCGCTCGGCGTGTGGCTGCTCGTGACGCGCGGCAACTACCGCAAGGTCGAGCGCGTCTTCCTGGCGCTCACGGCGGTGTACATCGCCTACTTCGTCGCCGGCGTCCTGGCGCATCCCGACTGGGGCGCGGCGGTCCACGGCACCGTCGTGCCGAAGGCTCAGTTCAACAGCCTGTGGCTGCTCACGGCGATTGCCGCCATCGGCACGACTATCACTCCCTGGGGCCAGTTCTTCATCCAGGCCTACATCGTCGACAAGCGCATCTCGATCACCCGGTACGTCTACACAAAGGTAGAGGTCTTCATCGGCGCCGTGTTCACCGACGCCATCGACCTGTTCATCGTGCTGGCGTGCGCCGCGACCCTTTACAAGACCGGCATCGTCGTCGAGACCGCCCAGGACGCGGCCCGGGCGCTGGCGCCGCTGGCCGGGCGGGCCGCGTCTCT
>JAPLCM010000005.1 GCA_026392275.1 Actinomycetota bacterium
GCAGTGCGTAGTAGCGCCGGTACAGTGACGCGGCGTCGTCCCAGCGGGCATCCTCGCGCGAGGCTTCATCGTCGAAGGAGAAGCCGTCGACGTAGTGCAGGCCGCCGATGACGTAGTCGAACGGATGCGCGCCGAGGAGCCCGGCGAGCTCGTCCTCCGCTTCCGGCACGTAGTCGGCCTCCACGCCCAGAAGCACGGTGATCTCGGGGTAGCGCGCCGCGGCGGCGCGCACCGCGCCGACGTACTCGTCCAGACACTCGTGGGCGATGCTCCAGTCGTCCCCGGCCCCCAGGACGGATGGCGTGAGATGGTCGCTGATGCCGATCTCGGGCAAGCCCAGCGCAAGCGCCCTCTCCACGCACTGGGCCGGTTCGCCCTCGCCATCGGAAAACCGCGTGTGGACGTGATAATCGCCGGGCGGTGGCGCGGACACGGCTACTTGCGCGGCTCGCTGCCGCCGGCGCGCCACACGAGGTACTCGTGCACGAACCCGTCGAGATCGCCGTCGAGCACGCCCTGGGGGTTGCCGACCTCGTAGGCGGTGCGCAGATCCTTGACCATCTGGTACGGGTGCAGGACGTAGCTGCGGATCTGGCTGCCGAAGTTCACGTTGAGCACCTCGCCGCGCTCGCGGGCGAGCTCTTCGGCGAGATGCCGCTCCTCGAGCTCGACCAGCTTGGACTTGAGCATGTGCATGGCGACCGTCTTGTTCTGCAGCTGGGAGCGCTCGTTCTGACACTGCACCACGATGTTGGTGGGCAGGTGCGTGATGCGGATCGCGGAGCTGGTCTTGTTGACGTGTTGCCCGCCGGCGCCACTGGACCGGTAGGTGTCGATGCGCAGGTCGTCGTCGTTGATCTCGACGTCCACGTCGTCGCTCACCAGCGGCGAGGCGTCGACGGAGACGAAGCTGGTGTGGCGGCGGTTGGCCGAGTCGAACGGGCTCATGCGGACAAGGCGATGCACGCCGCGCTCAGCCTGGAGCAGCCCGTACACGTTCTCGCCCTCGACCGTGAGCGTGGCGCTCTTGAGGCCGGCTTCGTCACCTTCTTGAGAGTCGTTGATCTCGACCTTGAAGCCGCGGCGCTCGAACCAGCGCAGGTACATGCGCAGCAGCATCTCCGCCCAATCCTGCGACTCCGTGCCGCCGGCGCCGGGATGGATGGTGAGGATCGCGCCGCCCTCGTCGTACTTGCCGCTGAAGAAGCGCAGCTCCTCGCCGCGCTGGAGGTCGGCCTCGAGCTCGGCGACGCCGTTCACGAGCTCCTGCAGGAGCTCGTCGTCGACAGCGTCGCCGTCCGCCTCCTCACGCAGCAGCTCTTCGGTTGATTCGAGGTCGCCGAAGCGGCCCTCGAGCTCGGCGAAGTCCTCGAGACGGCGCTTGACGCGGCTGTACTGTGCGGAGACCCTGGATGCGGCCTCCTGGTCGTCCCAGAAGTCGCCGGCGCGCATGCGCTCCTCGAGGGCCCCGAGGTCGGCTGTCAGTCTGGGGGGGTCAAAGATAGCTCCGCAGCCATCCCAAGCGCCCGGAGGCTTCCTTGAGACGCTCACGGAGCGAGTCGAGCTGTACGAGTGCTTCTGAGGAGGCGGGGCTCATGACCGCCGTAGTCTACCGCAAACGCGATCCCGCTTCTGCCGTGGCACGGACACGCCGAGCAGTCGGGCCGCAGGCTCGACTACGCTCCGTGGCACTTCTTGTACTTCTTCCCGCTGCCGCACGGGCACGGGTCGTTGCGTCCGACCTTGTCGTATACGACCCGTTGCTGAACGGCCACGGGGCCCGTGCTGGTGGTGGTGCCGCCGCGCTTGCCGCCGCCGGCGGCCACGTTGCGCGGCGGCTCGTCGGCGAGGCCCTCTTCGGCCGGCGCCCCGAAGTCGCCGGCGGCCATCGCCGCGCCGGTGAACGAGGTCTGGGTGATGAGGTCGTCGCCGCTCGTGTAGTTCAGGCTCATGAGCGGCTCCTCGAGGGTGACGGCCGTGAACACGGCCAGGTCCTCGGGGTTGTTCTTCATGAGCGTCGTGACGGTGCTCGACTTGACCCCCTCCATCATGTCCTGGAAGAGGTCGAAGCCCTCGCCCTTGTACTCGACCAGCGGGTCGCGCTGGCCGAGAGCGCGCAGGTGGATGCCCTCCTGCAGGTAGTCCATGTCGAGCAGGTGGTCCTTCCAGCGCGTGTCGATGACCTGCAGCATCACGGCGCGCTCGACGCTGCGCATCTGCTCCTCGCCGATGAGGCGCTCGCGCTCGTCGTACTGGGCGAGCGCGTCGTCGACGGCGAGGTCGATGACCTCCTCCAGCGTCGCCGCGCTGAGATCGATGTCGCTCTTCTTGAAGGCCGGGTCGTAGGTCTGGCGGAGACCGACGAACAGGGAGTCGAGGTCCCACTCCTCGGAGAACTGCTCGCCCTCGAGGTGCGCGCGCACGGTGGCCTCCACGAGCTCGCTGACCATCTCGCGGACCTGCTCGCCGAACTCCTCGCCCATGAGGATGCGCTGCCGCTGGTCGTAGACCACGCGGCGCT
>JAPLCM010000286.1 GCA_026392275.1 Actinomycetota bacterium
CGCCCTCCGGGGGAGGGAAATGGCGGAGAGGGAGGGATTCGAACCCTCGAGGCAGGTAACCCCGCCCACGCGATTTCCAGTCGCGCTCCTTAAGCCAACTCGGACACCTCTCCGCGGTGCCCGGCGGCGCGCTCCCTGAGAGCGGACGGATAGTATACGCCAGAGGGGCGCGAGGGTCGAAACCGCAGCGGGCGGCGGCCGGGCGGCGACGCGCCTCCCGGCTGCGTGTCACCGTCTGGCGCGGCTCAGCTCTTCTCGCCCAGCCCGGCGATGAAGAGCGCCTCGGCCAAGACCATGCGCTCCAGCTCCGCGAGGTCGACGCTCTCGTTGGGCGCATGGATCTTGCACCGCGGCTCTTCGCAGCCCCAGAGGATCATCTCGGCGCTGGGCTGCGCCGCAAGGAAAGCGGCCACAAGTGGGATGGAGCCGCCCTCGCCGTAGTGCACGACGTCCTTGCGGAAGGCCGCCGCCATGGCGACCGTCGCGGCGGCGTAGGCCGGCCCGTCGGTCTGCGCGAGGAAGCCCTCGCCGATGCCGCCGAGCGTGACTTTGACCTTGACGTGCCACGGGGCGACGGCCTCGAGATGTCTGGCGACCACGCGCTGCGCCTCGGCCGGGTCCTGACCCGGCGCCAGGCGCACGCTCACGCGCGCCCGGGCCTTGGGGATCAGCGCGTTGGCGGCGCCGTCCACCGCCGGGGCGTCGATGCCGATGACGTTGATCGACGGGCGCCCGTAGAGGCGGTCGGCGATGCTGCCGGCACCGATGAGCTCCACACCCGGCAGCACGCCGGCGTCTGTGCGGAAGGCGGCCTCGTCGTAGGGCGCGCCGTCGTACTCGACGACGTCGAGCCCGTTGACGGCCACCGTGCCGGCGGCGTCGTGCAGCGTTGCGATCATGCGCGTGAGGGCGATGAGCGCGTCGGGCGCCCACCACCGAACATGCCGCTGTGCACGGCGCCGGCGAGCGCCTCTACCTCCACGTCCAGGGCGGCCATGCCGCGCAGCGACGTGGTCAGCGTGGGCACGCCAAGGCTGTAGTTGCCGACGTCCGAGATCACGATGACGTCGGCCTTCAGCAGCTCGGCGTTGGCCTTGACGAACGCCTCGATGCCGCCCTGCCCGTTCTCTTCCTGGCCCTCGATGAGGACCTTGACCCCGACGGGGCAGTCCGCGCCGAGCGCCGTGAGGACGCCGACGTGCATGATGATGCCCGACTTGTCGTCGGCGGCGCCGCGGCCGTACAGGCGGCCGGCGCGTTCGGTGGGCTCGAAGGGCTTGCTCGCCCACGCCTCGTGCGGCCCCGCCGGCTGCACGTCGTAGTGCGCGTACAGCAGCACGGTGGGCGCGCCCGGCTGCGCCGGGCGCGCCGCGAACACCGCCTGCGGCGCGTGCGCGACGTCCACGCGCCGCACCTCGGGCAGGCCGGCCTTCTTCAGAAGCTCCGCGACTGCGTCGCCGGCCCGCTTGACTGGCTCCTCGGGGAAGCCCTCGAAGGCCACCGACGGCAGGCGCACGAGGCTTTCCAGATCGGCGCGCAGACCCGGCATGAGGCCGGCGACGGTCTGGCGTAGCGCATCCGTGTTCATGCGATCTCCTTCTTGGGCGCGGCGGCGCCCGTCCATGTCATTCCTTCACCCCTGACTCAAAGCCGCTCGGCGACTCCCTCTGACGGGGGGCGTCTGCAGCGCGACGACCTTACCGCCAGACCCCGCGCCGCGTGATCGGGTCGTCGTTCTCGCGCGGCAGCGCTCGATGGCCCCTGGCGCGCTCGCGCAGCGCCTGCACGGCGAGGGTCGCGGTGCCGGCGAGGAGCAGCATCGCCAGGTTGACCAGCAGGACGGTGAGCGCGCCCAGCGACCCGCGCCACTGGCCGAGACCGGCGGCGACACCGATGTAGGCCGCCGCCGGGATCGTCGTCACCGAGATGGCGACGCCGACGACGAAGCTCGCCCGCGTCTCGAAGGCGAGCATGCCGGCGACGCCGGCGGCCAGGGCGACGCCGACGGTGGCGACGTTGACGGTGGCGAGGGCGCCGATCACTCCCTCCTGGATGTCCATCTGCGGCGAGACCTGGCCGGCCAGGCGCAGGGCGAGGGTCAGTGCGTAGGCGGCCAGCACCGCCAGGGCGAGGCCGGGCGCGAGCGTGCCGAAGGCCCGGCCCATCAGGCGCGGCCGCCGGGCCACGAGGGCCACGCAGGCGGCCGACATCGGCAGCAGGTCGGGGCTCACGGCCATGGCGCCGACGATGAGGATCGTGCTTCGCTCGGTGACCCCGAAGGCGGCGATCACACCGGCGACGATCATGTAGGCAAGGTAGCTCGGGCGCAGGCTCACGTTCTCGGCGGCCGCGTCCGCGACCTCCGCCCACACCAGCGCGTCCTGGTCGTCGACCGCGTCTGGGACGACCCCGTCGGCGGTCATCGGTCGGGCGAAGTCGATGCGCGACACCGAGAGGTCGGCGGCGTCGATGCCGAGGCGCTGAAGCGCGGCGAAGGTGCCGTCGACGGACTCGGCGCCGATCTCCGCGCGGATGAGGGTCTTGCCGGTGTCGGCGGTGACGCCACCGAGCATCACGTGGCGCACCTCGGCCTGCTCCTGCAGGGCGGCGACGGCTTCGTCGACCTGGCCCGGGTCGGCGAAGGCGTGAAGGCTGTACACGGCGGCTCAGCGTCTCGGTTGAAAGAACTCGCGCAGCAGCGCCGCGGACTCGTCGGCCAACACGCCGCTGGTGATCTCGAGGCAGTGGTTGAGGCGCTCGTCCTGGCAGACGTTGTAAAGGCTGCCGGCGGCGCCGGCCTTCTCGTCGGGGGCGCCGAACACCAGATGCGGGATGCGCGCCTGGACGATGGCCCCGGCGCACATGGGGCAGGGCTCCATGGTGGCGTAGAGCACGGTGTTGAGCAGCCGCCAGCTGTTCATGCGTCTGGCGGCTTCCTCGATGGCCAGCATCTCGGCGTGCGCGAGCGGGCTCTTGCGGAGCTCGCGCTCGTTGCCGGCGGCGGCGATGACCTCGCCGTCGAGCACGACGACCGCGCCCACGGGTACGTCGCCGTGCTGCGTGGCGCGCTGCGCCTCGCGCAGTGCCAGGCGCATGTAGTACTCGTGGCGGGGGAAGTGCAGTTCGCCCATGTCCGCATCATGCCCGAAACCGGGGGGAAACGGAACAGGCGCGGCGGGGTACAGTACTGCGTGACAGCACCATCATCCCCCGCGACGCACACGAGGTGAGTCCCCGCCATGAGTTCTTTCAACCTCTACATCCTCTGCTTCATCGTGCCTCTCGTCATCGGGCTTGTCGTGCAGGCCCGGCTGAAGAGGACGTTTGCAGTCAACAGCCAGAAGCCGGTGGCCAGTGGCAAGAGCGGGGCCGATGTCGCCCGCGAGATCCTCGATCGCAACGGCCTGCACAACGTCCCCGTGCAGTCCTCGAAAGCGGGCCCCCTCAGCGATCACTACGACCCGCGCACGCGGGGGGTGTTCCTCAGCGAGCCGGTGTTCGCCGGCCGCTCCGTGGCGGCGACGGCCGTCGCCGCCCACGAGGTGGGGCACGCTCTTCAGCACGCCAAGGCCTACGTGCCCATGACGCTGCGCTCGGCCGTGTGGCCGCTGGCGGCCTTCGGCTCCCAGGCCTGGCTCTTCCTGCTCATCGCCGGCGTCATCTTGCAGTTCACGGGGCTCATCACAGTTGCGCTGATCGTCTTCGGCTTCGCCGTGCTCTTCCAGTTCGTCACGCTGCCGGTGGAGTTCAACGCGTCGCGCCGCGCGGCCGCGCAGCTCCACGACCTCGGGCTGGTGAACGACGCGGAGGCCGCCGGCGTGCGCCAGACGCTCACGGCTGCCGCCATGACTTACGTGGCCGGCGCCCTGGCCTCTGTCGCCCAGCTGCTCTACTTCCTGGCGATCTTCGGCGGGGGGCGCGACTGACTCAGGGAGCCGGCACGAAGGACGGCGTGATCTGGGCGGCGAGCTCGGCCTTGTTGTCCACCAGGATCACGCTCACCGCTTTGCGTGGCACGAGGCTGCCGCCGGCGTAACTCAGGCCGCCCGAGACGCCGGAAAAGCCACGCGTCTCCAGCAGCGCATCGCGCACCTTTCTGGGGTCTGCGGACTTGGCCCTCCTGATCGCGCCGGCGACCAGATTGACAGCGTCGAAGCCGAGGCCGGCGAACGCGTTTTCGGGGGGCCGGCCGTAGGCCGAACGGTACCAGGTGGTGAACCTGCGCATCGCGGCGGTGCTGTGCGCCAGGCCGAAGGCGGCGTGGGTGGTGAAGTACACGCCGCCACCGGTCTTTCGAGCCGCCTCGATGAGCTTGCCGCTGTCGAAGCTGTCGCCGCCCATGATGGGCTGCCGGTACCCGGCCGCGCGCAATCTGCGTACGAGCGGCCCGGCATCGTCGGGGCTCGCGGCAACGAACAGCAGCTCCGCCGACGCCGTGTCCACGTGGTCGCTCTCGTCGCCGCCCTCGCCGGCGAGCGGAGCCAGCAGCTTGGCGACGTCGTGCTCCCCGGAGTGGAAGCCGGCGCGCAGGACGACCTTGCCGCCCTGGGCGCGGAAGGCCTGCCCGAAGTAACGCTGCAACAGGCGCGCGTAGTCCATGTCCGTGTCGAAGAGGACGGCGGCAGTGCGGGCGCCGAGCCAGTCGGCGGCGAACTCGGCGCCGGCCGCCGCCTGCACGTTGTCGCCGAAGCAGGCGAGGAAGAGCCAGTCGGGGACCCGGGCGGGCAGGCGGGGAGAGGTGGCGCCGCTGGTGACGAACGGGATGCCGGCGCGCGCAGCTATCGGAGCGGCCGCCAGCACCTGATCGGTGTCGCTGAGGCCGATCATCGCCGTCACCTTGAGGGCGGCCAGGCTCTCCGCGTCATAGCGGATGAGCGCGGCGTCGGTCTGGCCGTCGCGCTCCATCAACTCCACGCGGCGGCCCAGCAGGCCGCCGGCGGCGTTGATGCGGTCGACGGCAAGGCGCGCGCCGTCCAATGATGGGCCGTCGAGGGCCGCCTGCGAGCCCGCGAGATTGTAGATGGCGCCGATGTGGATGGGTTCAGGGCTCTTCTGCTGAGTCACGACCTGGGCGCCGCCACAGGCCGCGAGACCAGTGGCGAGAGCCGCCGCGACCGTCGCGGCCGCCGCTGTGCGGAGCCTGAGCGTGCGTCTCACACGGGTCCTTTGCCCGACAATGAAGCGGCACCATGGTAGTCGAGAGTCGCGGCGGGTTCATCCCGGGCACTTGGCGCCGACCCCGGGGGGCCGCCGCCAGCACGGCGCGGGCTGCGGCGAAGGCGCGGCGGGCGGGACTCCCGGCCGTCGGCGCGCCCGGCCCCGCTCTCAGGGGACGCTGATGCCGTTGACGAAGACCCCTTCGGCATCGAGAAGCGCAGTGCTTCGGGAGCTCACACGGCGTTTCGGGGGCGCGCGTCGCCGAGCAGCCCGTTGCCGACAGCTGTGCTCAGCCCGGCGATGATGCCGCAGCGAGACGGCACCGAGTCGAGCAGGATGTATTCGGCTGGCGAGTGGTCGTGTCCCCCGACAGGCCCCAGGCCGTCGAGCGTGGGCACTCCCGCGGCGGCGGTCCAGCAGCCGTCCGACATGCCGCCGCTCGTCTGCCCGCGAAGGTCCAGACCCTGCTCGTGGGCCAGTCGCACGGCCGTCGCCAGCAGAAGCTCGCCGGCGGGGGTGGGCTCGATGCCCGGCCACGTGCCTTGGTTCTCGACGGACACGGTCAGGCCGTCGTAGTCGCCGGCGCGCGAGATCTCGCGCAGAGCCCAGTCGAGATCGGCGCGCGTGGTGGCCCGCACGTCGATGATGGTCTCGGCGTGCTGCGGAACGACGTTCGCGATGGTGCCGCCGGCGATCGTGCCGGCGATGACGGTAAGACCGGGGCGCGCGCCATCGAGGGCGGACAGGCGCAGTACCTCGCGGCAGAGCCCGATGACCGCGCTGCGGCCGCGTCCCGGTTCAGTGCCGGCGTGAGCGGGGCTGCCCTCGACGGCCAGGCGCAGCCACGCGCCGGTCTTGCGGTCGCTGACGAAGTCGCCGCTATCGCGACCACACTCCAGGACCAGCACCACGGAGGCGCCGGCCACACGATCGAGCGTCGAAAACGGGACGACCCTCACTTCTTCGTTGGGCACGCTGTGCAGCTCCACGCTGGCGAAGGGCCGCGGGCCGTGGGCGAGCGCCTCCATGGCGGTCAGAGCCACGAGCAGCCCCCCTTTCATGTCGGCGACGCCGGGGCCGTACGCCACGTCGCCGCTCACGGTCATGGGTCGCGCCTTGGCAGTGCCCTTCGGGAACACCGTGTCGTGGTGGCCGAGCAACACGATCCTGCCCGAGCCGCTGCCGGCGAGTCGGCAGATGAGGTGCCCCCCGCCGGGGCGCGTCACGATCTCCGTCTCACAGCCGAAGGCGGCGGCCCAGCCGGCGAGGATCCGGGCGACCTGGTCACGGCCCCGCGGCGCATCCGCGCCGCTGTCGATCGCAACGAGCGCCGCCAGGCGCTCTCTGAAGGTCGCGGCGCGGGAGGCCGCCTGCGCGGCCGCATCGGCGGCGGCCTGCGACGGGGCTTGCCCCACCTCAAGGACGGAGTCAGGCGAAGCCATGGAGCCTCGCCGTGTTGCCGGCCAGCACGCCGCGCCCGATCTCCAGCGCCTCGGCGACGGTCAGGAAGTCGCGCTGCACCGAGCTCGTCAACACGCGCTCGAGTGCCTCGCGCGCCATGCGCGCCGAGAGCCAGAACACCTCCGGCTCGGACGCCTCGTCCGAGCCGTAGAGGATCTTGCCCGCCGGCACGACGCCGAGCAGCATCTCGAGCTCGCGATCGATGCCGAGCGTGGCCCACGGCAGGAACTCCGAGAGGTCGAGGTACACAAACGGCAGGATGCTGGCTACGTAGGCCGCCTCCGCCATCCAGGGATAGCCGCCGTGGATGAGGATGATCGGTTGGTCGATGTGATCGTGCAGAAGTCCGAAAGCGTCCTGCGGGCGTGCGTGGGCCAGCACGATGTCGGGGTCGCCGCCACCGCAGTGCAGGTGCATCACGAGGTCGTGGCGCCTGGCGGCGCGCAGGGTGGCCCGCAGGCAGTAGTCGCGCACCACCTTGCCGGGGCCGCGATCCTTGGGCCAGCCGGCGGCCCGCCATAGGTCGTAGGCTTGGCCGGCCTCGGCCGCCGTGGGGGTGCCGACGTCCAGGCCGGTGCGGTAGGCGATGATCGACTTGAAGCCGACAGTGTGGGCGTCGCTCGCCGCCTCTTCGAGGCGTGCCTCGAAGCCGGCCTCGAAGTCCGGCCAGCTCAGATCCAGAGCCTGAAGGGCGACGATCAGCGGCTCGATGCGCGCCACCCGGTGCACGGGCACGCCGAGGCTGCGCTCGAACTCGGCGCGAAGCACGGGCGGCTGCGGATAGCCCTCGTCGGCGATCACGGCCGTGATGTTCTGCTCGGCCAGGAGCCCGGCGCAGTAGCCCTCTGGGTCGGCGCCGATCGCGGCCGCGCGGGCGGCGGCGAGAGCCTGCGGCTCAGGCTCCACGCCGAGGCGCTCCGCCAGCCAGCGGCGCGCCGTGAGGGCGAAGACCGTGCTGTCCCGCAGCCCGGTCACCTGGCCGGCAAGAGTGCGGTCGGTCTGCCCCGACGAAAGGAAGCACATGCCCATCATCGTGAGCCTGTCCTCCCAGCCCAGCGGGTCGAGCTCCACGAGGTCCGCGGCGCGGAAGCCGTGACAGTGGTCGTCGATGACGGGGCTCCCCGTCAGGTCGACGACCTTGACGTGCGCGCTCACCTCAGCACACCTCCCTTCGGGTGTCCGGCCTAGAAGCGCCACAGCTGCTCGCGGACCAGGTCTTCGAGCGGGCGTCCTTCGTCCTCCTCGGCCTCGGCCCTGCGGACGGCGACCGAGCTGTCGTGGAGCAGATCGCCCATCGCGGCCCTCAAGACGTCTGAGCCGGCAAGCGCCTCCGCGGCCTCGCCCAGGCTGGCGGGCAGCTGCTCGTAGCCTGCGGCTGCGCGCTCCTCCGCGGTCAGTGACCCGGGGTCCACCGAGCACGGCTCGGGCAGGGTCATCCCCCGCGCGATGCCGTCGAGGCCAGCGGCGATGATCGCGCCGGGCAGCAGGTACGGGTGCCCGGCGCAGTCCGCCGCCTTGAACTCCATGTTGGCGGTGTCGCGCCGGCCGCCGACCATCCCGGTGATGAAGCGCAGCGCCGCCTCCCGGTTCTCGTGGCCCCACACCCGGTACGCGCCTGCCCAGTGCAGCGGCCGCAGGCGCTCGTACGATGGCACGGTGGGGCAGGCGAGCGCGACGATGGCGCTCAGCTCCGCGAGTACCCCGGCGAGAAAGCTCTCGCCGTCGGCGGCAAGCTCGAGCACCCGGTCGCCGCCGGTGAAGAGGCTCTCGCCCTCCAAGTCATAGAGGCTGAAGTGCAAGTGGGACCCGTTGCCCAGACCGGGCACCGTGACCGGCGAGAACGACGACCTGTACCCGTGCTGCTCGCTGATGGTGCGCACGGTGTGGCGAAAGAGCACGTGCCAGTCGGCGGCCGTCAGCGGGTCGGCCACGCCCAGCGACACTTCCATCTGCCCGTCGGAGTACTCCGGGTGCAGCTGTGAGACCCGCACGCCTTGGGCAGCCAGTGTCTCAAGCAGGTCGGCCGAGAAATCGTGCGTGAGCGCCCAGGCGTTCGAGCTGTAGCCGGGCCCGCGGTGCACGGGCTCCACAGTCCCATCGCCCAGGATCGAGGCCAGCAACCACTCGAGCTCGAAGGCCATGCACACCGCGTAGCCGCGCTCTTGCGCCGTGGCGATCATGCGCTTGAGGAAGCCGCGCGGGCAGAAGGCGAACGGTTCGCCCTCCTGGTCGTAGAGGTCCAACGGTGTCCAGGCCCACTTGGGCGTAGCTGCGAGCTGCACCGCGCGCCCCGTGTCCGGCAGCATACGCATGTCGCCGACCGGCCCCTGCAAGGCCTTCGTCGTGGTGAAGTGATCGTTGCTCATGACTCGAGCCCAGCAGGTCGAGAAGCCCGAGCCCGAACGCGCGAACGTGGCGAGATCGTCCAGATCGAAGCACTTCACGCGGGTGATGCTGCCGCTGTCGACCATGGTGGCGACGACGTGCTTCACGCCGGCGTCGCGCAGTCCGTCCACAAGCCGATCCATGTGCTGTTCGTGGTCTGGCGTCACAGCGCCTCCGGCCGCTGTCTGCATAAGCGCCGGCCGGGCGGCATCATGTCGATGGCAGAGGGTCCCTGGACTGTCAAGGAGCCTCCCTCCACTTTGCGTCCAGCGGACGCGCTCTCGATCGCGCGCCGACTGACATCGATCGACACGTTGCGCTGCGGCAGTCCCGTCGCACGCCCTCATGGTCGAGGCGCGTCGGCCTCTGCGGAAAGCGGACGCGCCTCGGCGCGCCCATCGGCGCCCCGCACCTGCTGTTCTTGGTGAAGGGGAGGGTACAGACGGTGCCTTGAATGGTCAAGGAAGCGTCGTCGCTCCGGCGCCGGGCCGGGGCCTGATGACGCGCCGCGCTACGCACAGCGCGACGCGCACCGTCGACACCTGTGCGCCCCTCACGGGCGCGCCGACTCAGCACGCCGGTGGCTGAGAGATGGGTTTTGCAGGGGGAAGATGGGTCTTGCAGGGGGAAAGAGTGGCGCGCACGGCAGGACTCGAACCTGCGGCCTTCGGTTCCGTAGACCGACGCTCTAATCCAACTGAGCTACGTGCGCAACGCGTTGGGAGTATACCCGAAAACGGGGACGCAGCGGAACCCGGCGTTCAGCGGCCGGCGGGGGAGAGGCGCGCGACCACTTCGTCGTCTTCCATCTCGCCGGTCTCGACGAAGCCGAGAGACAAGTACAGGTCACGCGCCACAGCGTTGTGCGGGGAGTAGCTCAGCGCGCACGAGTCACAGTCCCCGGAGTCCAGCAGGCGGCGGGCGAGCGCCTCGACGGTGGCGCGGCCGTAGCCCTTTCGCTGCCGCGCCTTGTCGATCACGAGGCCGCCGATCCAGCCGCTGCGGTCGCCGGGCTCCACAGCCCACATCACGAAGCCGACCACTTCGTCGGCGGCGTACACGGCCAGCGGCTGCCACAGGCCGCCGTAGTGGCAGAGGCAGAGGTAGCGCGTGACCGGTGAGACGAAGTCGCGTTGCTCGGCGGCGACCTCAAGGTCGGCGCAGGCGCGCCAGTTGGCGGCGTCGACGAGGTGGAGCTCGATATCGGGTGTCATGAAGGCCTCGCGGGAGTGATAGAGACTGGCGGAGAAGCCGGGATTCGAACCCGGGAAGGAGCTTAACACCCCTTAACCGCTTAGCAGGCGGTTGCCTTCAGCCACTCGGCCACTTCTCCGCGCAGGGCGGGCGCCCGTGAGCGCCGCAGTCACGTAGTGTACCGCAAGAGGGCGGGCGCCGGAACCGCCGCCCGCCGCCCTCGTAGTGGGCTATCATTGCCGGGGCAGCTCAGCAGCATGTGGCGACCAGGGGAGAAACGCGTGGGCATCGCCAGTCTCGAGCCAGCGGTCATGGCGGAGGTCGAGCGGGAGACCAGCGAGCTCCTCAGCCGGCTCATCCGCATCGACACCAGCAATCCCCCGGGCAAGGAGACGGCGGTCGCCGAGTTCATGGACCGCTGGTTCCGCGAGGCCGGCCTGTGCGGCGAGATCGTCGGCGAGCCGGCCGACCGGCGCAGCTTCGTGCTGCGCCTCGAAGGCCGGCGGCCGGGGCCGTCGCTGCTGCTGCTCGCCCACGAGGACGTTGTGCCCGCCAACGCCGCCGACTGGCAAGTGCCGCCTTTCTCCGGCCTCATCAAGGACGGCTACGTGTGGGGCCGCGGCGCCGTGGACGTCAAGAACCTCATCGCCGCCCACGCCGTCGCGCTGCGTCGACTGGCCGCGTCCGGAGCGCCGTTCGCCGGTTCGGTGACCTACGCCTGCACGGCCGACGAGGAGGAGGGCACGGTGGGCGGCGCCCGGTGGCTCGTGAAGCACCGCCCCGATCTCATGCGCTGCGACTACGTGATCAACGAGGGCGGCGGCCACTTTCTCGAGCACGCCGCTGGGCGTATCTATCTGGTCGAGAGCGGCGAGAAGGGCACGGCACAGTTCCGCCTCGTCGTGCACGGCGAAGCCGGGCACGCCTCGGTGCCGCTGCGCCGCGGCAATGCCGTGGTCGACGCGGCGCGCATCGTCGAGGCACTGGTCGCGCACGAGCTGCCGATCGTCGTCGACGGGTCGTCCCATGAGCTCGTCGAGCTGCTCGTCGGCGACCCCGACCTGCGCGCCCGCCTGCGCGACCCCGCCGCCGCGCGTGGCGCCCTCGTCGAGCTCGCCACGCGCGATCCCAGGCTTGCCGACATGATCGAGCCGCTGTACGGCTTCGCCTTCTCGCCGACCATTGTGCGCTCCAACAGCGGCGCCGTGAACGTCTATCCCACCCGCGTCGAGCTCAGCATCGACTGTCGCATGCTGGCCGGTCACGACGAGGACGAGGTGGAGGCCGAGGTGCGCGCCGCCCTGGCCGGCATCGAGGCGCCGTGGGACCTGGAGTGGATCGGCGTGATCCGCGGCAACGCGTCGCCTTACCCCACGCCTCTCTCGGATGCCATTCGCACCGTCCTGCAGCGGCACGTGCCGGACGCCGAGCTCGCGAACAGCCACTCGGTGGGCTTCACCGACTCAAACTGGTTCCGCGCCGCGTACCCCGGGACCGTGGCGTACAACTTCGCCCCCCACCTCGTCGAGAGCTACGACGAGGTGACGGCGCGCTTCCACAACGTCGACGAGCGCATCCACGTGCGCGATCTCGCCTTTCAGGCGTTGTTCGCGGAGCGCCTCGCGCTGGAGCTTCTCAAGGAGACGACTCGCCCCCGGCTTCCGCATCCCGAACAGGGTGGCGGATGACCGTCTTGAGCCGCTCCGGCGCGGTGCGCCGCGGGTCGCCGAGGTAGATCTCGTGGTGCCGGCCGCGGAGCGCGTAGCCTTGCTCCTCGACGAATGCGTGCAGCCTCGCGATCGTCGGCGCTTCGTCCGCGTAGGGCCCCACGTGCATGATCTGCGCGACGAGGCCTTCGACGAACCGTTCGAGGCGCACGCGAGG
>JAPLCM010000032.1 GCA_026392275.1 Actinomycetota bacterium
GAGACCACAAAGGTCCTCACGGACGCCGCCATCGAGGGGAAGACCGACCGGCTCCTGGGCCTCAAGGAGAACGTGATCATCGGCAAGCTCATCCCGGCGGGGACAGGTCTGCGTCGCTATCGCGGGGTCGAGATCCAGCCCGCGGGGCACACCGAGGCGCTGGCCGAGGCGGACCGGCTCATGAGCGGCGACGACGACGCCACCGCATGGCTCACCGGTGAGAGCGAAGACTACGAGTCCTGAACCAAGACAGCGCCAGGGCTGCGGCTGGTCACGCATGTTGCGGCCGCAGCCCTGGTTCGCTAGACTACACGACTGCTGTCTGAAGCAGCCGACCAGAGAGGCCAGATGACAACCATAAGCCAGCTCGTACGCAAGGGGCGCGAGAGCAAGATCAAGCGTTCCACCACGCCGGCGCTCCAGGGTTCGCCCCAGAAGCGTGGCGTGTGCACGCGCGTCTACACCACCACCCCCAAGAAGCCCAACTCCGCCTTGCGCAAGGTCGCTCGCGTCAGGCTCGTCAACGGGATGGAAGTCACGACCTATATCCCCGGCATCGGCCACAACCTGCAGGAGCACTCCGTGGTGCTCGTACGAGGCGGCCGCGTCAAGGATCTTCCGGGCGTGCGGTACAAGGTGATCCGCGGCACGCTCGACGCCTCCGGTGTGAGCGATCGTAAGCAGGCGCGCTCACGCTACGGCGCCAAGGGAAAGGCAACGAGGTAAGTCATGCCGCGGAGAGGAACAATCACTCGCCGGGAAGTCCTTCCCGACCCTGTGTACAACAGCAAGCTGGTCACGCAGGTGATCAACAAGGTGCTGCTGGACGGCAAGAAGTCCACCGCCGAGCAGATCGTCTACGGTGCTCTCGAGATCGTCCGCGAGAAGACCGGCCGCGACCCGGTCGAGGTCTTGCAGGACGCCATCCAGGCGCTCACGCCGCATCTCGAGGTCCGCAGCCGGCGCGTCGGCGGCGCCACCTATCAGGTGCCGGTCGAGGTGCCCGGCCGCCGCGCCCGCACGCTCGCCATCCGCTGGCTGGTCAGCTTCGCCCGCGATCGCCGCGAAAAGGTCATGGCCGAGCGCCTGGCCGCTGAGATGACCGACGCTCTGGCCGCTCAGGGCGGCGCCTTCAAGAAGAAGGACGACATCTTCCGTATGGCGCAGGCCAACAAGGCGTTCGCCCACTACCGCTGGTAATCCGCCGAGGGCCCCTCACTGACCTTCGTCGGTGAGGGGCTTTCGCATGGAAGGAACAAGTCAACGGACATGCGACAGTATTCGCCGCAGAACACGCGCAACATCGGCATCATGGCGCACATCGACGCCGGCAAGACCACCACCACTGAGCGCATACTGTACTATACGGGTAAGACGCACAAGATCGGTGAGGTCCACGAGGGCGCGGCCGTGATGGACTGGATGGCGCAGGAGCAGGAGCGCGGCATCACCATCACCTCAGCCGCGACCACGGTGTCCTGGCGCGACACGCAGATCAACATCATAGACACGCCCGGGCACGTGGACTTCACCATGGAGGTGGAGCGCAGCCTGCGTGTGCTCGATGGCGCCATCGCGCTGTTCTGCTCTGTCGGCGGCGTGGAGCCTCAGTCGGAGACAGTGTGGCGCCAGGCCGACAAGTACGGCATCCCGCGCATCGCCTTCGTCAACAAGATGGACCGTATCGGCGCCGATTTCTTCCGCGGCCTCGAGATGATGGTCGACCGCCTCGGGGCCAACCCCGTGGCGCTGCAGATCCCCATCGGCCGCGAGGCCGAGTTCCGCGGCATCATCGACCTCATCGAGATGAAGGCCCTCGTCTACCAGGACGAGCTGGGCACCGACTTCGAGATCGTCGACATCCCCCACGAGCTGCGGCCGCTGGCCGACGAGTACCGTCTCAAGCTCGTCGAATCCATCGCCGACCACGACGATCACCTGCTCGAGACGTATCTCGAGGGCCGTGAGATCACTCCCGCGCACGTGCGCGAGGTGATCCGCCAGGCGACCCTCGACATCAGCATCACGCCGGTGCTGTGCGGCTCCGCTTTCAAGAACAAGGGCGTGCAGCCGCTCATGGACGCCATCGTCGACTTCCTCCCGTCGCCGCTCGACGTACCGCCGGTCGTGGGCCTTAAGCCCAACGGCGACGAGGCGGCGCGTCCGCCGGACGACGACGCGCCCTTCTCGGCGCTTGCCTTCAAGATCGCCGTCGACCCCCATGTCGGCAAGCTCACCTACTTCCGCGTCTACTCCGGCACGCTCAAGGCCGGCTCGTACGTCCTCAACTCCACCAAGGACAAGCGCGAGCGCATCAGCCGCATCCTTCAGATGCACGCCAACCACCGCGAAGATCGCGACGAGATCTACGCCGGAGAGCTCGCGGCTGCCGTAGGGCTGAAGCACACGACCACCGGCGAGACTCTCTGCGAGATCGGCAAGCCGATCATCCTCGAGTCCATGGAGTTCCCGGAGCCGGTGATCTTCGTCGCCATCGAGCCCAAGACCAAGGCCGACGAAGAGAGGCTCGGCAATTCGCTGCAGCGTCTCTCCGAAGAGGATCCCACCTTCCGCGTGCACACCGACGAGGAGACAGGGCAGACGATCATCGCCGGCATGGGCGAGCTCCACCTCGAGATCATCGTCGACCGGCTGGTACGGGAGTTCAACGTTGACGCCAACGTGGGCAAGCCCCAGGTGGCCTACCGCGAGACGGTCCGCAACAAGGTCGACAAGGTGGAGGGCCGCTTCGTCCGCCAGAGTGGCGGGCGCGGCCAGTACGGCCATGTCGTCATCGAGATGCAGCCCAACGTGCCCGGTGGGGGCTACGAGTTCGAGAACCGCATCCAGGGCGGTACTGTCCCGCGCGAGTACATCCCTTCGGTCGACGATGGCATACGGGAGGCCATGAGCAGCGGCGTGCTCGCCGGCTATCCGGTGGTCGACATCAAGGTGGCGCTCATCGACGGGAGCTTCCACGACGTCGACTCCTCGGATATGGCCTTCAAGATCGCCGGCTCACTGGCCTTCAAGAACGCCGCCCAGATGGCCAAGCCCGTGCTCCTCGAACCCATGATGGCCGTCGAGGTCGTCACGCCGGCCGAGTTCATGGGCGACGTCATGGGCGATATCAGTTCGCGGCGCGGCCATATCGACGGCATGGAGCCGCACGGCAACGCCCAGGTGATCACTGCCACGGTACCGCTCTCGACGATGTTCGGGTACGCCACCGACGTGCGCTCGACGACCCAAGGCAGGGCCACCTACACCATGCAGTTCAAGCATTACGCCGAGGTACCCGCTTCCATCGCCAGCGAGATCGTCGCTAAGGTGCGCGGTGGCTGATCTTGGTCAACAGCGGCTCGTTTGCCGAAGCCGGTCGGCTTCGTGTATACTGCCCACCCTTGGTACGGCAAGCAGCCGTGCCGCTTTTTGTGTGAGCTCAACCTCCGGGTTTCGGGAAAAGGAGTAGCAGACATGGCCAAGCAGAAGTTTGACCGCAGCAAGCCACATATGAACGTCGGCACCATCGGTCATGTCGACCATGGCAAGACGACCCTCACCGCTGCGATCACGCTCGTGCTGCATGCTCGCGGTGTGGGCACCACCGAGTTCACCGCGTTCGACATGATCGACAAGGCGCCCGAAGAGCGCGAGCGCGGCATCACTATTGCCACCGCGCACGTCGAGTACGAGACCGAGAAGCGCCACTACGCGCACGTCGACTGCCCCGGCCACGCCGACTACATCAAGAACATGATCACGGGCGCCGCCCAGATGGACGCCGCCATCCTCGTGGTCGGCGCCGACGACGGCCCGATGCCCCAGACCCGCGAGCACATCCTCCTCGCACACCAGGTCAACGTGCCGCACATCATCGTCTACATGAACAAGGTCGATCTCGTCGACGACCCCGAGCTCATCGAGCTCGTCGAGATGGAGGTCCGCGAGCTGCTCAGCGAGTACGAGTTCCCCGGCGACGATCTCCCCGTCATCAAGGGTTCGGCACTCAAAGCTCTCGAGTGCGGCTGTGGCAAGGACGACTGCGAGTGGTGCAAGAGCATCCTCGAGCTCACGAGCGCCCTCGATGAGTACCTTCCCGAGCCCGAGCGCGACATCGACAAGGCGTTCCTGATGCCCGTCGAGGATGTCTTCACCATCACCGGGCGCGGCACCGTCGCCACCGGCCGCGTGGAGCGTGGCGTCGTCAAGGTCGGCGAGGAGATCGAGATCGTCGGCATGCGCGAGAAGCAGATGAAGACCACCGTCACCGGCGTCGAGATGTTCCGCAAGCTGCTCGACGAGGGGCGTGCCGGCGACAACGTGGGGCTTCTGCTCCGTGGCACCAAGCGCGAGGAGATCCAGCGCGGCATGGTCTGCTGCAAGCCTGGCAGTATCACCGGACACACGCACTTCCTGACGCAGGTCTACGTCCTGTCCAAGGACGAAGGAGGCCGTCATACGCCGTTCTTCAACGGGTATCGTCCTCAGTTCTACTTTCGCACCACCGACGTGACTGGTGTCATCACCCTCGAAGAGGGCGTCGAGATGGTCATGCCCGGCGACAACACCGTCATGGAAGTCAAGCTCATCACCCCGATCGCAATGGACGAGGGTCTTCGCTTCGCCATCCGCGAGGGTGGCCGCACTGTGGGCGCCGGGGCGATCACCGAGATCCTCGAGTAGGCAGCAGCACAGATCGGGCCGGGGGCGGTCGACGCGCTCGCGCGACGGACACACCCGGCCACGTGAACAGGACAGAGAAGGCGAGAGAGTGGCTCAGCAGAAGATCCGCATAAGGTTGAAGTCTTACGATCACGAGCTGATCGAGCGCAGCGCGCAGTCCATCGTGGAGACAGCGCAGCGCAGCGGCGCGACCATCTCTGGCCCCGTGCCGCTCCCCACAGAGAAGAACGTCTACTGCGTCATCAAGAGCCCGTTCAAGGACAAGGACTCCCGCGAGCACTTCGAGATCCGCACGCACAAGCGGCTCATCGACATCCATCAGCCGACGTCCAAGACCGTCGATCAGCTGATGAGGCTCGATCTGCCGGCCGGGGTCCACATCGAGATCAAGCTGTAGAGAGAATGACTGGCATCATCGGCAAGAAGGTGGGCATGACCCAGCTGTTCGACGACGACGGCAACGTCGTGGCCGTCACCGTCGTCCAGGCTGGCCCCTGCCCGGTCACACAGATCCGCACCCTCGGCGCCGACGGCTACGAGGCCGTTCAGCTGGCTTTCGAGGAGTGCAAAGACAAGCACATAACCAAGCCCGAGTTGGGTCACCTCAAGAAGGCCGGCCTCAAGCACGGCTTGCGCCATCTCGTGGAGTTCGACGGCCCCGGCGATCTCAAGATCGGCGACACCGTCACCGTCGAAGCGTTTGACGAGGGCCAGGCCGTCACCGCCACAGGCATCAGCAAGGGCAAGGGGTTCCAGGGCACCATCAAGCGGCACAACTTCAGTCGCGGCCCCGAGACCCACGGTTCGCACAACGTCCGGCAGCCGGGTTCTATCGGCGCCAGCGCGTACCCTGCACGGGTGTTCAAGGGTGTGCGCATGAGCGGGCACATGGGGGGGCAACGCGTCACCCAGCAGGGTCTCAAGATCGTGCGTCGCGACATCGAGAACAACCTGCTGCTCATCAAGGGCTCCGTGCCCGGCGCCAGGAACTCCGTCGTCGTCATCAAGGGTAGGTAGCCGTGAGCGCCGACGAGACCAAACAGACTCCAGACGTCGAGGCCGCCGCGGCGCCCGAACCGGCCGCCAAGAAGGCCGCGGCCAAACCGGCCGCCGCCAAGAAGCCGGCCGCCGCCAAGAAGGCCGCGGCCAAGCCGGCCGCCGCCAAGAAGCCGGCCGCGAAAGCAGCGCCGAAGAAGGCCGCCGCCAAGAAACCGGCCGCCAAGAAGCCGGCCGCCAAAGCAGCGCCGAAGAAGGCCGCCGCCAAGAAACCGGCCGCCAAGAAGGCGGCTCCCGCGAAGCCTGTCGAGACGGTGCGCGTCGAGCGTCCCGCCAAGGTCAAGGCCGAAAAGAAGGCGCCGCTCGAGCCCCGCCGCGGCAAGACCGGCGTGGCCACGGTCGTCGACGCCGCCGGCAAGCAGATCGAGACGCGCGAGCTCAGCAAGCAGCTGTTCGCCGTCCCGGCCGACGTCAATACCCTGCACCTTGTCGTGCGCGCCGAGCAGGCCGCGCGACGCCGGGGAACGGCGTCGTCCAAGACTCGCGGCGAGGTCTCCGGCTCCACCGCCAAGCTGTATCGCCAGAAGGGCACGGGCCGCGCCCGCGCCGGCAGCGTGAAGTCGCCGCTGCGCACCGGCGGCGGCGTCACCTTCGGCCCCCGGCCACGCAGCTTTGCCTTCAAGATCAACCGCAAGGTCGTGCGTCAGGCTCTGGCCATGGCACTGAGCAACCGCGCCGAGAACGGCAACGTGTACGTGGCCGCCGGCCTCACCATCGAGGTGCCGAGCACGGCCACCATGGACGAGTTTCTCGTGAACCTCGACATCGCGGCGCCGGTGCTCGTCGTCACCCACGACGAGCCCACCGTCACCAAGTCCGTGCGCAATCTCAGGTACGCGGAAGCGTCCGAGGTCGGCGCGCTCTCGACCGAGCGGGTTCTCCGGGCTCGCTCGCTGGTCCTTACCGAGAAGGCGTTCGCCGCCCTGAATGAGGCGTAGTCATGGTTGAAGCAGAAAAGATCATCATCAAGCCGATCATCTCCGAGAAGAGCTACGCGCAGATCGACCTCAACCGGTACACGTTTCAGGTGCACCTCGATGCGCACAAGACGATGATCGCCCAGGCGGTCGCCCAGCTCTTCAACGTCACGGTGGTCGCTGTCTCGACGGCCAACATGCACCCCAAGCCTAAGCGCCGCGGCGTCTCAATCGGTCGTACTTCGGCCTGGAAGAAGGCCGTCGTGCAGCTTGCGCCCGGCGACAAGATCGAATTCTTCGAGGGCAGGTAATGGGCATCAAGCGATTCAAGCCGACCTCGCCCGGCCGTCGCTTCATGACGGTCGACACGTTCGAGGACATCACGCGCAGCGAGCCGGAGCGTTCGCTGCTGGCGCCGCTCAAGAAGAACGGCGGCCGCAACAGCTACGGGCGCATCACGACGCGCCATAAGGGCGGCGGCCACAAGCGGCGCTACCGCGTCATCGATTTCAAGCGCGAGAAGGACGGCGTGCCGGCCAGGGTCGCTCACATCGAGTACGATCCGAACCGCTCGGCACGCATCGCTCTCCTGCACTACGCCGACGGGGAGAAGCGCTACATCCTCGCGCCGCAGGGCCTCACCGTGGGTGACACCGTCGAGTCCGGCGCCGCTGCCGACATCAAGCCCGGCAACGCGCTGCCACTCGAGAACATCCCGTCGGGCACCACGATCCACAGCATCGAGCTGCAGCCGGGTCGCGGCGGGCAGCTGGTACGCAGCGCGGGCACGAGCGCCCAACTGCAGGCCAAAGAAAAGGGCTACGGGGTCGTGCGCCTGCCCTCCGGGGAACTGCGCCGCATCCGCCTCACGTGTCGCGCCACCGTCGGCGAGATCGGAAACTCCGATCACTCCAACATCTCCGGCGGTAAGGCCGGCCGTACCCGCTGGCGCGGCGTGCGCCCGACCGTGCGCGGTACGGCCATGAACCCGGTCGACCACCCGCACGGCGGCGGCGAGGGCAAGACCACCGCCGGCCGTCACCCGGTCACGCCGTGGGGCGTGCCCACACTGGGCTACCGCACGCGCACCAAGCACAAGCAATCCGACAAGTTCATCATCCGCGGCCGCAAACGCGGCAAGCGTGGGTAGGGCAGGAGGCACCTTTTGAGCAGGTCAGCAAAGAAGGGTCCGTTCGTCGACGAGCGCCTTCTCAAGCGCATCGCCGACATGAACGCCGCCGGCCAGAAGAAGATGATCAAGACCTGGTCGCGGGCCTCGACGGTGTTCCCCGACATGGTCGGTCACACCATCGCCGTGCACGATGGGCGCAAGCACGTGCCCATCTTCATCAGCGAATCGATGGTCGGTCACAAGCTGGGCGAGTTCGCGCTCACCCGCACGTTCCGCGGTCACATCAAGGGCGACCGCTCGGCCAGAAGGTAACGGCATGGCAGTAAGGGCACAAGCGAAGTACATCCAGGTCGCGCCGCGCAAGGCGCGCGAGGTCGTCGACCTCATCCGCGGCAAGTCCGTGGCCGAGGCGCGCAGCACGCTGTTCTTCGCCAATCGCAACTCCGCGCGCGTCGTGGCCAGGGTCCTGAATTCGGCCGTCGCCAACGCCGAGAACAACAACGCGCTGTCGGCCGACGATCTGTACGTCAAAGAGGCTCGCGTCGACGAGGGTCCGACCCTCAAGCGGTGGAAGTTCCGGGCCATGGGCCGCGTGAACCGCATCCGCAAGCGCAGCAGCCACATCACCATCGCCGTGGAGCAGAGGGAGGTCCGTTCCTAGTGGGCCAGAAGGTACATCCGGGCGGCTTCCGCGTCGGCGTCATCCACGACTGGAAGTCCCACTGGTATACGGAGAAGGAGTTCAAGCAGTTCCTGCTTGAGGACGAGCGTATTCGCACGCACATCCTGCACAAGCTCGCACACGCCGGTCTGTCGCGCATCATCATCCGCAAAGACCAGAACAACGTGACCATCGACATCCACACCGCGCGGCCGGGCATCGTGATCGGCAAGAGCGGCTCGGAGGTCGACGCGCTGCGCAAGGAGATCCACGCGCTGACGAGCAAGAACGTGCAGGTCAACATCATCGAGGTCAAACGCCCCGAGCTCGACGCTGTGCTGGTCGCCCAGTCCATCGCCGAGCAGCTCGAGAACCGCGTCAGCTTCCGCCGCGCCATGAAGCGCGCCCTGACGAGTGCCATGCGCTCGGGCGCCGCCGGCATGCGCGTGCGCTGTGGTGGTCGTCTGGGCGGCGCCGAGATGGCGCGCAACGAGCACTACAGCGAGGGCCGCGTGCCGCTGCATACGCTGCGCGCCGACATCGACTACGGCTTCCGCGAGGCGCGCACGACGTTTGGCCGCATCGGCGTCAAGGTCTGGATCAACAAGGGCGAGATCCTGCCCGAGGGCTACCCGATGGACGAGGCCAAGGCGCGGCAGGAGCGCGACGAACAACGCCGCGACGACCGTGGTCGTGGCCCGCGCCGCGACGGAGGTGGCCGCCCCGGCGGTCCCGGTGGTCGTCCCGGCGGCGGTCCCGGTGGCCGTCCCGGCGGTCCCGGCGGTCGTCCCGGCGGTCCCGGCGGTCGTCCCGGCGGCGGCGGTCGTCCCGGCGGAGGTGGCCGTCCGCAAGGTCGCCCGGCAAGCAGCGGCCCCAGCGTGCCCATGGGCCGCAAGGCTCCCGATCGCAAGGCGCCGCCGGCTCCCGCCGACAAGGCCAAGGCTCCGGCCGAGACCAAGCCGGCCGCGCCGACCACCGAGCAGAGTAGCTGACGGTAGAGAGGACGTAGACGATGCTCCTGCCGAAGAGAGTCAAGCACAGAAAACAGATGCGTGGCCGCATGGCCGGCACCGCCAAGGGCGGCACCAGCGTCGATTTCGGGCAGTTCGGCCTGAAGGCGCTGGAGTGCGGCTGGGTGAACAACCGTCAGATCGAGGCGGCTCGTATCGCGATGACCCGCCACATGAAGCGTGGCGGCAAGGTGTGGATCAACGTGTTCCCGCACAAGCCGGTCACCAGGAAGGCCGCGGAAACGCGCATGGGCGGCGGCAAGGGTTCGCCCGAGGGCTGGGTGGCCGTGGTCAAGCCGGGCAAGGTCATGTTCGAGCTGGCCGGCGTGAGTGAGCCGGTGGCTCGAGAGGCCATGCGTCTGGCTGCCCACAAGCTGCCTATCAAGACGAAGTTCGTGACGAGGGAGGGGAGTCTCTTTGAAGGCTAGCAAGCTCCGCGAACTCTCCGACGACGAGCTGATCGTGCGTCTCAAGGACACGCGCAAGGAGCTCTTCAACCTGCGCTTCCAGCACGCTACGGGGCAGCTCGACAACCCCCACAAATTGAACGCGATGCGCCGCGAGATCGCCCGCCTGCTCACCATGCAGTCGGAACGTGAGCGTGTTCGGAAGGCAGCCGGTGGTGAAGCCTGATGGCGACGACGAAGAAGACAGACAGCGGCAAGCCCGCAGCCAAGCAGTCGGCGGCGCGTACGCCGGCCGCGAAGAAAGCGGCGGCCAAGAAGGCGGCGACGAAGAAGCCCGCCGTCAAGAAGGTCGCCGAGACCACCGCCGTCAAGCCGGAGCGCAAGGTCTCGGCCGCCAAGACCAGGGCCAAGGCCGAGCGCAAGGCCCCTGAGAAGGTGCCGGGGCGCAAGGAACGCCGTGGCATCGTGGTCAGCGACGCCATGGACAAGACGATCGTCGTACGTATCGACGTGATTCAGAAACACGAGCGTTACGGCAAGGTCGTGCGCCGTTCGAGCAAGCTCCACGCGCACGACGAACAGAACGCGGCCGGCGTCGGCGATCTCGTGCGTGTCGTCGAGACGCGCCCGTTGAGCGCGACCAAGCGGTGGCGCCTTCTTGAGATCGTCAAGAAGGCCAAGTAGCAGAGCCGGCAGAGGAAGCACATGATCCAGGTCGAGTCCAGATTACGAGTCGCCGACAACACGGGCGCCCGCGAGATCCTCTGCATCCGGATCCGTGGAGGCTCCCGGCGGCGCTATGCGACGGTCGGCGACATCATCGTCGGCACCGTCAAGGTCGCCACGCCAGGCGGCGGCGTCAAGAAGGGCGAAGTAGTCCGCGCCGTAGTGGTGCGCACCAAGAAGGAGTTCGGTCGCAAGGACGGCACGTACATCGCGTTCGACGAGAACGCCGCCGTGCTGATCGACAACCAGAACAACCCGCGCGGGACGCGCATCTTCGGTCCCGTGGCCCGCGAGCTGCGCGAGAAGAACTTCATGAAGATCGTCTCGCTCGCCCCCGAGGTGTTGTGATGAGCAAGATCAAGATCAAGAAGGGCGACCAGGTGAAGGTAGTCAGCGGCAAGGAAGCCGGCAAGACCGCCAAGGTGATGCGCGTCGATATTGAGCACCGTCGCGTCGTGCTCGAGCGGCTCAACATCATGAAGAAGCACACCAGGCCGAACCCGAAGAAGAACCCGCAGGGCGGCGTGATCGAGCGCGAGGCGCCCATCGACGCGTCCAACGTGATGCTTGTCTGCCCGGCCTGCGGAGAGCCGACCCGTGTCGGCTACAGGCTGCTCGGCGATGGGGGCAAGGTGCGTAAGTGCCGCCGCGAGAACTGCGGCAAAGATATCGACAAGGCGTAAGTGACGATGGCCAGACTCAAGGAAAAGTACTTCAAAGAGATCGTGCCGGAGCTCAAAGAGGAGTTCGGCTACCGCAACGTGATGGAAGTGCCGCGGGTCACCAAGGTGACCCTCAACATGGGCGTCGGCGAGGCCAAGATCAACGCCAAGCTGCTCGACGCGGCCGTCGAGGACATGGCGCTCATCAGCGGCCAGCGTCCGGCGATCACCAAGGCGCGCAAGTCCATCGCCAGTTTCAAACTGCGCGAGGGCATGTCCATCGGCTGCCGGGTCACGCTGCGCGGTGAGCGCATGTACGAGATGATCGACCGTCTCGTCTCCATCGCCCTGCCGCGTATCCGCGACTTCCGCGGCATCTCGCCCAAGCAGTTCGATGGGCGTGGCAACTTCGCCATGGGCGTGCGCGAGCAGACCATCTTCCCCGAGATCGACTACGACTCGGTCGAGCAGTTCCGCGGTCTCAACGTGGTCATCACGACGACCGCCAAGACAGACGAGGAGGGGCGTGCCCTGCTGGCCAAGCTTGGCATGCCGTTCCGGTCGAACTAGGAGCATTTGAAGCATGGCTAAGACATCCCTCGTGGTGAAAGCCGGGCGCAAGCAGCGCTACAAGACGCGCGAGTACAACCGTTGCGCCAGGTGCGGCCGCCCGCGCGCGTACTACCGCAAGTTCGGGATCTGCCGCATCTGTCTGCGCGAAGTCGCGCACCAGGGCGTCATCCCCGGTCTGACAAAGTCGAGCTGGTGAGGAGGCGAGGACCATGTCAATGACAGACCCCATCGCCGATATGCTCACCCGTATCCGCAACGGCAGCACTGCTCGGCATACCATCGTCGAGATCCCTTCGTCGCGGATGAAGGTAGAGATCGCGCGCCTCATGACCGATCAGGGTTACGTGGTCGGCTACGAGGTCAAGCACGGCGAGCACGGCGAGGTACTCTACGTCGAGCTCAAGTACGCCAAGAATAGAGAACGGGTCATCTCCGGCATCAAGCGCGTCTCCAAACCCGGGCGTCGTGTGTACGCCAAGAAGGAGTCGTTGCCCAAAGTGCTCGGCGGGCTCGGCACAGCGATCATCTCAACGTCACGCGGGCTTGTTACCAGCGCCGAAGCGCGCAAGCTCGGCCTGGGTGGCGAAGTGATCTGCTTCATCTGGTGAGGACGGCACATGTCGAGGATCGGTAAAGCTCCCATCCCGCTGCCCGCCGGCGTTGAGTTCGTCTACGACAACGCGGTCGTGACAGTGAAGGGCCCCAAGGGGGAACTCACCCAGCGGGTGCCCCGCGAGATGCAGGTCGAGGTCGGAGACGGCATCATCGCGGTCACAAGGCCCACCGACAGCGGCCAGCATCGTTCGCTGCACGGTCTCACGCGGACGCTCATCGCCAACATGGTGATCGGCGTCACGGACGGCTTCGAGAAGCGTCTCGAGATCGTCGGCGTCGGGTACCGTGCCAGCCTCAAGGGCGATGCTCTTGAGCTGCTGGTCGGATACAGCCATCCGGTGATGCTCGAGCCCCCGGAGCACGTGGTGTTCGAGACGCCGCAGGCTACCGTGGTCGTGGTCAAGGGCATCGACAAACAGGTCGTGGGCGAGGTGGCCGCCAAGGTCCGCTCCGTCCGCCCGCCCGAGCCGTACAAGGGCAAGGGCATCCGGTACGCCGGCGAGTACGTGCAGCGCAAGGTCGGCAAGCGCGCCTAGGCTGCCTGAGAGAAGAGGAACGTCCAGAAGATGAGCTCACTCAGCATCAGAGAAGCCCGTGCCAGGCGCAAACGGCGCATCCGGGGACGCCTTGAGGGTACCCCCGCGCGTCCGCGTGTCTCGGTGTTTCGCTCGAACAAGGCGATCTACGCCCAGCTCATCGACGACGCGGCGGCCGCCACCCTGGTGGCGGCCCGGTCTGTCGAGGTCGAGGGTGCAGGGCTCAAGAAGTCCGAGGTCGCCAAGAAGGTCGGCGAACTGCTTGCCCAGCGGGCCAAGGACAAAGGCATCGAACGGGTCGTCTTCGACCGGTCTGGCTATCTGTATCACGGCCGAGTGAAGGCTCTCGCAGAGGGCGCCCGTGAGGGCGGCCTGGTTTTCTGACAAGGAGTAAAGGACCCCGTGGCTAGAGGATCATTCAGCGAAGGCAACGAGCTCAAAGAGCGCGTTGTCGATATCAACCGCGTCGCCAAGGTCGTCAAGGGCGGCCGGCGGTTCTCCTTCACGGCCTTGGTCGTCGTCGGTGACGAGAACGGCCACGTGGGCGCCGGCTACGGCAAGGCGCGCGAGGTGCCGCTGGCGATCCAGAAGGCGATCGAAGACGCGAAGAAGAACCTGTTCACGGTGCCGCGCTACAACGGCACCACGACGACCCATCAGGTCATCGGCCGCTTCGGCGCCGCACGGGTGCTGCTCAAGCCCGCCTCTCCCGGTACTGGCGTCATCGCCGCCGGGGGCGTGCGCGCCGTGCTCGAGCTGGCCGGCGTACGCGATATCCTCACCAAGTCGCTGGGGACCACCAACCCCATCAACCTGGTGCGCGCGACAGTGGCGGGCCTCCAGTCTCTCAAGACGCCCGAGGGGCAGGCCCGTCTGCGCGGCATCTCGGTGAGCAAGGTGCTCGGCCTCGACCAGCGCGAAGCGGTCGTCGAAGAGGCCGTCGCCGCGGCGCCGGCAGCGGAGGCCAAGCAAGCATGACGACGTATCTGCAGATCACGCAGGTCAAGAGCGCCATCGGCCGGCTCCCCAGCCATCGGGGCACGCTGCGCGCGCTCGGACTCAAGCGTATCCGTCACACTGTGGTGCACGAGGACAACCCCGTCATCCGCGGCATGGTGAACAAGGTCGCGTATCTCGTCGAGGTACGCCCGGCAACAAAGAAGTCGTGACATGGCTGAAATAGGACTCCACGATCTGCGCCCCAACCCGGGCTCCACGAAGAACACCAAGCGCCTCGGCCGCGGCAAGGGCAGCGGCCAGGGCAAGACCTCCGGCAAGGGGCACAAGGGTTACAACTCCCGCTCCGGCGGCGGCGTGCGCCCGGGCTACGAGGGCGGGCAGACGCCGCTCTACATGCGGCTCGGCAAGCTGCGCGGACCGCGCATGAAGAAGAGCATGCCGATCGGCCCGTTTCGCACCTACGCCGTGCCTGTCAACGTCGGCCGCCTCGCCCAGGCGTTCGCGGCCGGTGACGAGGTCACGCCCGAGGCCCTGGTGGCCAAGGGCATCGTGAAGAACACGCGCACGCCCATCAAGGTCCTTGGCGGCGGCGATCTCGACAAGGCCCTCAACGTGCGCATGGCGATGTACTCGCGCAGCGCCGTGGACAAGATCGAGGCGGCCGGCGGCAAAGCCGAGCTCCTCTGACCGGCGTTAGGGGACCGCGGCAGTGAACAACAAGCTTTGGCAGTCACTCGTCAACGCCTGGAAGATCCCGGACCTGCGCACGAAGGTCCTCTTCACGGCGGCGATGATCGCGATCTATCGCTTCGGCGCCCACGTGCCCGTGCCCGGCGTCGATCTCGATGCCCTGAAGAGGTTCTTCGACGAGGGTGGGGCGGGCGTTCTCGGCTTCCTCGACCTCTTCTCGGGCGGGGCGCTGGCGCGCGTCGCCCTGTTCGCACTCGGCATCATGCCGTACATCACGGCGTCGATCATCATGCAGCTGCTCACGGTGGTCATACCCAAGCTCGAAGAGCTTGCGAAAGAAGGCGAGCAGGGCCAGAAGGAGATCACCAAGTACACACGCTGGCTCACCGTGGGCCTGTCGTTCGTACAGGCCATGGGCTATCTGGTGCTGTTCCGCAGCCAGAACGCGTTGCCCAATCTCAACGCGTGGCGCGGCGCCCTGATCGTCTCCGCCCTCGTCGCCGGCGCGGTGTTCGTGATGTGGCTCGGCGAGCTCATCACGGCGCGTGGCATCGGCAACGGCATGTCGATCATCATCTTCATCAGCATCGTCTCACGCATTCCGTCGGGCGCCGCCAAGCTGGTCACCATGAGCCTGCTCACCATCGTGCTGTTCGTGGTCATTGCCTTGGCTGTCGTGGTGGGCGTCGTCTGGATCACCACCGGGGAGCGTCGCGTGCCGGTGCAGTATGCGAAGCGCGTGGTCGGACGGCGCATGATGGGCGGTACCAGCACCTTCATACCTCTCAAGGTCAACATGGCGGGCGTCATCCCCGTCATCTTCGCCTCGTCGGTGATGATGATTCTGCCCACCTTCACCCAGTTCCTGGGCACCGGGGGCATCGCCGGCTGGTTCAACCGCGTCTTGGGGCCGAGCACCTTCCTCTTCATCATCCTCGAGGCCATCCTCATCATCATCTTCACGTACTTCTACACGGCGGTGACGTTCAACCCCATCGACCAGGCAGACAACCTCAAGAAGTACGGCGGTTTCGTGCCGGGGGTGCGGCCCGGACGGCCCACGGCCGAGTACCTCGACCGCATTCTCACGCGGCTCACGCTGCCGGGCGCCCTGTTCCTCGCCGCCCTGGCCGTGCTGCCGTGGCTCATATCACGATTTCTCAACGTGCCGTTCTACTTCGGCGGCACGTCGCTGCTGATCGTGGTCGGCGTAGCGCTCGATACGATGCGGCAGATGGAAGCGCAGCTGCTCATGCGCCACTACGAGGGCTTTCTCAAGTAGAGAGGTGCGACGATGACCGAGACTCAGCGCAACGTCATTCTCCTCGGCGCCCCCGGCGCCGGCAAGGGCACACAAGCCGTGCGCATCGCCGCCGGCTACGCGGTGCCTCACATCTCCACCGGGGAAATGCTGCGTGCGGCGGTTGCCGCAGGCACCGAGATGGGCAAGGCGGCGCAGAAGATCATGGAGTCCGGCGCGCTGGTCCCCGACGAGGTCGTCATCGGCGTCGTTCGCGACCGTCTCGCTCAGGCCGACGCTCAGAAGGGCTTCCTGCTGGACGGCTTTCCTCGTACCATCGAGCAGGCCGAGCGTCTGGACGCCATGCTCGCCGACGGCGGCCGCCTTGTCACGCACGTCATTCTTATCGACGTGCCCGAGGATGAGCTCGTGGAGCGCCTCGCCGGGCGGCGCATGTGCACGAGCTGCGGCAAGGGCTATCACGTCGTGTTCGACCCGCCGCAGAGCGACGGTGTCTGCGATGTCTGCGGTGCCGAGCTCCATCAGCGCAGCGACGACAACGAGGCTACGGTGCGTAGCCGCCTCGAGGTGTACCGGGCGCAGACCGAGCCGCTGGTCGGCTACTACGAGCACCGCGGCGTGCTCAAAACGGCGGACGGCGGCGGCAGGACTCCGGACGAGGTGTTCGTGTGCGTCGAGCAGCTCCTCGAGGGCGACTGACACGGCGTGATCGTCCGTAAGTCGGCAGCCGAGGTAGCGAAGATCGACGCAGCGGGCGACATCCTTGCGGATTGCCTGGACATGCTGGCCGCGGAGGCGCGTCCCGGCGTGACGACCGCAGAGCTCGACCAGCTTGCGGAGGGTCTGATCAGGTCGCGCGGCGGAGTGCCGACGTTCCTCGGCTACCGGGGGTTTCCGGCGTCGATCTGCGCGTCGCCAAACGACATGGTGGTGCACGGCATCCCGGGGGCGTATCGGGCCGCGGAGGGTGACATCCTGAGCATCGACGTCGGGGTGACCCTCGAGGGCTACGTGGCCGACTCGGCCATCACGTTGCCCATGGGCGCCGTCGACGCCGAGGCTCTGCGCCTTCTCGAGGTGACGGCGGAGTCGCTTGAGGCCGCCCTCGCCGAATGTCGTGGGGGGCGGCGCCTCGGCGACGTGTCGCACGCCGTGCAGGAAGTCGTCGAGGCCGCCGGGTTCAGCGTGGTGCGGTCGCTCGTCGGGCACGGAGTAGGCAGGGAGATGCACGAGGATCCGCAGATCCCCAACTACGGTGATCCGGGTCGCGGGCCGCGACTCGAAGAAGGCATGGTGTTCGCCATCGAGCCGATGGTCAACGCCGGCGGCCACGGAGTGTTCGTCGGCGACGACGGCTGGAGCATCTCCACCGTCGATGGTTCGCTGTCGGCGCATTTCGAGCACACGGTGGCCGTGGGCAAGAAGGCGCCGCGGGTGCTCACGCGCCGCGGCTCGGAGAGGGGCGGCGCGCAAAGGTAGCGCGGCGCGGAAGGCAAGGCCTCATGGCCGCCGCGCTGCCGCAGCCGGCTTGTTTTGAGAGGCAGGCTGTCTATGGTAATATGTCAGGCCGCTGTCTGTCGACGAGTAGGGAGTATGGCGAACAAAGAAGAGGCCATCGAGATCGAAGGTGAAGTGGTCGAGGCTCTGCCCAACACGATGTTTCGGGTGCACCTCGACAACAACCATGAAGTGCTCGCCCATATCTCCGGCAAGATGCGCATGAACTACATCCGCATCCTGCCCGGCGACAGGGTCAAGGTGGAGTTGTCGCCTTACGACCTCAGCAGGGGTCGTATCACGTACCGGTTCAAGTAGCGGCCACTCCAGGTCGCCCGGAGGCGGTGTGCGGGGGGCGCAGGCCCGCCGCACGCTCGAGCGAGGATCACCGATGAAGGTAAGAGCATCAGTCAAGCCGATGTGCGAGAAGTGCAAGGTCATCCGCCGTCACGGCACGGTACAGGTGATCTGCGCCAATCCGCGACATCGTCAGAGGCAGGGGTAAGTCCGCATGGCACGTATCGCAGGCGTCAACATCCCGCCACAGAAGCGGGTCGAGATAGGGCTCACGTACATCTACGGCATCGGTCGTTCCACGTCCAACAAGGTCCTGGGCATCGTCGGGGTCGACCCCGATACCAAGGTCCGCGACCTGACCGAAGAAGAGATCGTGCGACTGCGCGAGGCCATCGACCGTGAAGTCACGGTCGAGGGCGACCTGCGGCGCGAACGCTCGCAGAACATCAAGCGACTCATGGACATCGGCTGCTACAAGGGCATCCGCCACCGTCGTGGCATGCCGGTGAACGGGCAGCGCACCCGAACCAACGCCCGTGGGCGCAAGGGTCCCAAGAGGACGATCAGCGGCAAGCGCAAGAAGTGACCGCGAGAGCAGCCGGAGGAGTAGAGCAGAGTGGCTAAGCCTCAGAGAGCAAAAGGGCGTCAGCGCCGCAGGGTTCGCAAGAACATCGCCGTCGGCCAGGCGCACATCAAGACGTCGTTCAACAACACGCAGGTGACGCTCACCGACAAGGAGGGCAATGTCATCGCGTGGGAGAGCGCCGGGTCGGTCGGTTTCAAGGGCTCTCGCAAGAGCACGCCCTTCGCCGCCCAGGTCACGGCCGAGTCCTGTGCCAAGAAGGGCATGGAGCACGGCCTCCAGAAGGTCGAGGTCTTCGTTCGCGGGCCGGGCTCGGGCCGCGAGACCGCGGTCCGCTCGCTGCAGGCCGCCGGTCTGGAGATCATCAGTGTCAAGGACGTAACGCCGATGCCGCACAACGGGTGCCGCCCGCGCAAACGTCGCCGGGTCTAGGAAGGTTCACGTGGCGAGAGATACATCACCGCAGTGCAAACAGTGTCGCCGCGAGGCTGAGAAGCTCTTCCTCAAGGGCGAACGCTGCCTCACCGACAAGTGCGCGGTCGAGCGTCGTGCCTACCCTCCGGGGGAGCACGGCCGCGGCCGCATCAAGCAGAGCGAGTACCTCCTTCAGCTTCGCGAGAAGCAGAAGGCACGCCGGTACTATCAGGTGCTCGAGAAGCAGTTCCACCACTACTACGAGGTGGCGAGCCGCAAGCAGGGCATCACCGGCGAGAACCTTCTCGTCCTCCTCGAGATGAGGCTCGACAATGTCGTGTACCGCCTCGGCTTCGGCGCTTCGCGTCGCCAGGCGCGCCAGCTGGTGCGGCACTCGCACTTCATGGTCAACGGCAAGAAGGTCGACATCCCGTCGTACCAAATGCGCCCCGACGATGTCGTGTCGGTGCGTGCCAACAGCAAGGCTGTCGAGACCGTGCGCGCCGCCACCGATCTCACGTCGTCGGTGGCCCCCTGGCTGCTGGTCGACCACGACAACCTCACGGGCAAGATCCTGCGCGCTCCGACGCGCGACGAGATCGACACGCCCGTGCAGGAACAGCTCATCGTCGAGCTTTACTCTAAGTAACCGCTGCAGCTGACCCGCGGCGAAGACCCTACAGGAGGCCAGTTGCTTCAGTTTCAGATGCCCAACATCACGCGCGAGCAGCTCGCCGGCAACCGTGCGCGCTTCGAGGTAGAACCCCTCGACCGCGGGTTCGGGCATACGTTCGGCAACGCTCTGCGCCGTGTGCTGCTCTCGTCTCTCGAGGGTGCTGCCGTGAGTTCGGTGAAGATCGAAGGTGTCGCCCACGAGTTCACCACCATCAAGGGCGTCAAGGAAGACGTCACCGACGTCATCCTCAACCTCAAGGAGCTCGTCTGTCGCCTGCACGGCGAGCTCGACGAGCTCCAGGTGCGGCTCTACAAAGACAAGCCCGGCAAGGTCGTGGCCGCCGACATCGATATTCCGGCGGAGCTCGAGATCCTCAATCCAGACCACCATATCGCCACGCTGTCCGACGGGGGGGGCATCGAGATGATGCTCACCGTCCGCCGTGGCACCGGCTACGTCCCGGCCGAGGGCAACAAGACGCCCGAGATGGTCATCGGTGTGGTCCCCATCGACTCCATCTTCAGCCCTGTCAAGCGCGTCTCGTATCACGTCGAGAGCGCTCGTGTGGGGCAGCGCACCGACTACGACAAGCTCATCCTCGACATCACGACCAATGGCGCGCTCCTGCCCGAAGAGGCCCTGCGTCAGGCCGCCGAGATCCTCGTCGACCGGATGTCGATCTTCACCGACCCCGACCGCACGCGCTCCACCGATGAGTACCCTATCGAGGGGCTCGAGGCGGCGCCGACGGACGGCGGTATGGACGACGTGCTCATCGAAGAGCTCGAGCTCGGCGTCCGTTCGTACAACTGCCTCAAGCGCGAGGGCATCCAGACGGTCGGCGACCTGGTCGCCAAGACCGAGGCCGAGCTGCTCAATGTGCCGAATTTCGGCAAGAAGAGCATCGACGAGGTCCAGGAGAAGCTTTCCGAGCGCGGGCTCTCTTTGCGGGGTGACGAGTAACATGCGCCATCAGAACTCAGGCCGCAAGTTCAACATGGCGCCCGACCAGCGCAAGGCGCTGCTCACGGGTCTTGCCTGCCAGCTGCTCGAGCACGAGAAGGTCAAGACCGGCGTGGCGCGCGCCAAAGAAGTGCGCCCGCTCGTCGAGGAGGCCATCACCCTGGGCAAGCGTGGCGATCTGCACGCGCGCCGGCAGGCCATCTCCCTGCTGCGCAACAAGAAGATCGTGTACAAGCTGTTCAACGACGTGGCGCCGCGCTACGCCGACCGCAAGGGCGGCTACACGCGTATCATCAAGCTTGGGCCACGCCCCGGCGACGGCAGCGAGCAGGCGTACATCGAGCTGGTCTAGGCCAGCCCGAAAGGGTTTGGGGCGCGAGGGGCGGGTTGGCCGAAGGGCCGGCCCGCCCCTCGCGACGTACGGAGTACGCCGGAGCGTGCCGGGACGCATCTCTGCTCGCTTGGCGAGCCCGACTGTGCGGGCGCCGGCGGTGGCCGCAGAACGCCGGGCCGGCGAGCCGGGCCATGTCGCCCGGCGTCGATGCGGTAAGCTTCGCCGAGCATGAGCCCCAGTCCAGACGCGACGGCGCCACTCTTCGCTATCTCCGGCCTGCACTACCGCTATGCGGGGGCGCAGGCCGACGCCCTCGCCGATCTCGACCTTGAGGTACGCGAGGGCGAGTTCGTGGCTGTCCTCGGGGCCAACGGCTCGGGCAAGTCCACCCTCGCGCGTCTCCTCGGGGGGCTCGCGAAGCCCACGGCCGCGCGCCGCGCCGCCGTCTGTGGTCACGACCTCCTCAGCGAGGCGGGCAGGCTGGCAGCGCGCCGTGACGTGGGCGTGCTGTTCCAGAACCCTGAGAACCAGCTCGTCGCGCAGTGCGTCGAGGACGATGTGGCGTTCGGCCTTGAAAACCTCGCGTGGCCGGCGGCGGCTATCCGCCGCCGGGTCGACGAGATGCTAACGCGCTTCGGGCTGGAGGAGCTGCGCCGTCGCGAGCCTCACATGCTATCTGGCGGCCAGAAGCAGCGCACGGCGCTTGCCGGCGTGATCGCCATACCTCGCCGCGTCCTGGTGCTCGACGAGCCCACGGCCATGCTCGACCCGGCCGCTCGCGACGAGGTACTTGCCGCTGTGGGCGAGCTGCGCGCCGAGGGCCTTGCCGTCGTGTACATCACGCAGGAGATGGGCGAGACCGTGGGCGCCGATCGCGTGGTGGCGCTCGAGCGCGGCACTGAGGCCTTCGCGGGTGACGCGGGCGGTCTGTTCGCGGACGCTCCGTTGGTCCGCCGGCTGGGCCTCGGCCTTCCGGCGGCGGGCGAGCTGGCGCTGGCGCTTGCGGAGCGTGGACGGAGCCTCCGCGGCCCGCCGCTCACCATGGACGAGCTGCTCGTTGCGTTGGGCGGCGTGACGTGAGCGGTCGCGAAGCGGTCGGCGGCGCGGGGCCCGCCGAGCCTCGCGCGCCGGGCGCGCCCGTCGCGGGGCTCGCGCCCGGCATCAGTCTCGCCGCTGGAGGGGTTTCGTTCAGCTATGAGGAGGCGAAAGCCCCCATCCCCGCGCTCTGCGACGTCTCGTTTGAGCTGCCGGCTGGTGGGTCGCTGGCGCTGATGGGTGCCTCGGGCTCCGGAAAATCGACACTGCTCCAGGTGATCCGCGGTCTGGACGCGCCGGAGAGGGGATTCGTGCTGCTCGACGGCCACGGCCCCTCCGACGCCCCCTACGCCGCGCTGCAAAGAGAGGTAGGCCTCGTCTTCCAGGCGCCGGAGCTGCAGCTGTTTGCCGTCACGGCGCGCGAGGACGTGGCCTTCGGGCCGCGGCGGCTGGGGTGGCCGGAGGCTGAGGTAACCGCAGCCGTGGACACGGCTCTCGATCTGGTCGGCCTGCCTCCGCAGCACTTCGCCGTGCGGCATCCCTATGCACTCTCGGGCGGCGAGCAGCGCCGCCTGGCGCTCGCCGGAGTCCTCGCCATGCGGCCGCGCCTCCTCCTGCTCGATGAACCGTTCGTCAGCCTCGATCCCGGCACGCGGCGCCAGCTCGTGAGCATCCTGAGGAGTCTCAAGGACATCGGCGTGACACTTCTTCTAGCGACGCACGACGTGGACCTTGCCTGGGCGCTGTGCGACGAGCTGCTGGTGCTCGACGAAGGCCGGGTCATGGCCGCCGGCCCCTGGGACTTCAGCCCGGCGGGTGGCCGCTTGCTGGCCGCGAACCGCCTGCGCGAGCCCTTTTTCGTCGAGTTGTGGCGGCGGCTGGGCCGCGACGCGCAGCGCGCCCCTCGCAGCGCGGCGGAGGCTGCGGAGGCCCTCTCGTGAAAGCGACCATCGCCCAGTACTACGCCGGCGACTCGCTGCTGCACCGGCTCGACCCGCGCGCCAAGTTCGTCGCCGTGAGCGCGCTCGCCGTGGCGCTCTTCGTGCCCGACTCGTTTGCCGGCCTGGCGGTGTACGCCGCCGCCGCCGTGCTGGCGTACGGCCTCAGCGGCGTGCCGGCGGCGTGGTTCTGGCGCGCCTTCAGGCCGCTCCTGTGGCTGGTCGCGCTCACCTTCGCGGCTCAGGTCGTGTTCGCCCCCGGCGAACCGTTCTTCAGCTTTGGGTTCATCCACTTGTCCTGGCGCGGTCTCGAACTGGCGACCTACCTGAGCCTGCGGCTCGTGGTGCTCGTGCTCGTGGGCTCGGTGCTCACCCTGACGACACCGTCGCTCGCACTCACCGACGGCCTTGCCTGGCTGGCCCGCCCGCTGCGTCGACTGCGCGTTCCCACCGACGAGCTGGCCTTGATGGTGACTATCGCCCTGCGCTTCATCCCCACGTTGTTCGTGGAGCTGGACACGATCATGCGCGCCCAGCGCGCCCGCGGCGCCGACTTCCGCCGCGGCGGGCTGCGCGAGCGCACGCGCTCGCTGGTGCCGGTCCTCGTGCCGCTGTTCGTGCTGAGCTTCAGACGCGCCGACGAGCTCGCCCTGGCCATGGAGGCGCGCTGCTATCGTCCCGGGGTCGTCCGCACTCGCTTGCACCCACTGCGTGCAAGCCGGGCCGATGCTGCCCTGCTGGTTGTCACGGCGGCCGTCATCGCCGCCGGGCTGCTCGTGTAGGATGCCATCCGTGAATGCTCGCGACGATACTGCAGCAGGGGAGCGCGTCCGCGCTGAGGGCTCGCCGCTCGAAGGCCTCACCTGGCGTCTCGATCTCGCCTATGAGGGCACGGCGTATCGCGGCTGGGCGCGGCAGCCGGGGCAGCGCACCGTCGAGGGGCTGTTGGGGGAGGCCTTGGCCAGCGTCCTTCGCGAACCCGTGCGCCTGAGCGTAGCGGGGCGCACGGACGCCGGCGTACACGCGTGGGCGCAGGTGGCGTCGTTCGGATGCGCGCGTCGCGATCTGCGCCCCGACCAGGTGCGCCTGTCGCTGAACGCCCTCCTGCCGGCGGACATCGCCGTGACGGCCGTCTCGCCGGCGCCGCCGGGCTTCGTCGCGCGGCGTGCGGCCTCGCGTACCTACCGGTACCGGCTGTGGCTGTCGCCGGTCAAGCCGGTACGCGATCGCGCCTACGTCTGGAACGTGCGCGGCGCCGTCGACACCGGGCTTCTGGAGAAGGCCGCGGCCCTGCTGCCGGGTCGCCGCGACTTCTCGGCGCTGACGCCGTCCGCGCACCTGTACCACAACTGCGTGCGCGAGGTGCTGAGCGCGGGCTGGCGGGTGGCCGCGGCCGACGACGGGCTGCCCGGGCGCGCGGAATGGGTGTTCACCATCAGCGCCGGAAGCTTTCTGCACAATATGGTCCGCGTCGCCGTGGGCTCGATGGTCGACGTCGCCCAGGAGCGCATGACACTGGAGGAGTTCTCGGAGCGGCTGGCGGCCGGTGAACGCCGACGCATGGGCCAGACGGCGCCCGCGTGTGGCCTGGCGCTGGTGGCCGTGGCCTACTGAGGGACGCTGCGTGCAGGGGCATCCGTGGCGTGCCACGTGCCCAGCCGAAGGCGAGAGCTAGTTCGTCAGGAACTGATGGACCAGCTTCTGCTTCTCGGCCTCTGATGGCGGGAAGACGTAGGCGACCCCGCCGTCCCAGCCCGGGGTGCCCACCATCACGGCCTTCTTGCCGCCGCCGGCGCGCCACTTGAGGTAGGCGAGCTCGAGGATCTGGTTGGTGGTGAGGTCGGTGGCAACGCCACTCATGAATCGCTTGCCGATCGCGGGCAGCTTGGTGATGTTGGACGGCTGCGCGATCTTCTTCTGCAGCGCCTGCACGAACTGCTGCTGGCGCGCCGCGCGGTGGAAGTCGTCGTCGGCGTAGCGGATGCGCACGTAGATCATGGCGTACTTGCCGTCGAAGTGGTACATGCCCTGCTTGAACACGACGACGCGGCCGCGGCCACCCGCGACTGTGGAGATCGTCTTGGGCACGTGCATGTCGACGCCGCCGACTGCGTCGACGAGGCGCGGGAAGCCCTTGAAGTCGACCACCATGACGTGGTTCACGTCGACGCCGAGGAACTGCTTGACAGTCTGTACTGCCATGGACGGCCCCCCCCAGAACATCGCCGTGTTGATCTTGTCATAGGTGCCGTTGGGAAGCTGGACGCGCGTGTCTCGCGGGATCGAGAGCTGGTTGATGGTGTGCGTCCTGGGGTTGAAGCGCATGAGCATGATCGTGTCGGAGCGCGCCGGCTCGCCGGCCTTGCTGTCGACGCCGAGCAGCAGCAGCGTGGTGCCCTTGCGCCACAGCCAGCCGTCGTCGGGCGTGAGCTCGGCGCGGGTCTTCTTGTCGATGCGCTCGTTGGACTTGTCGACGGCGCGGTCGAACCTCTTGTAGCCCGGCCAGGCGAGGACGGTGACCACGACTCCGGCGACAACGAGCGTGGCCAGCAGGCCGACGGGGACGAACCACCAGCGGAAGCGACGGCGCCCAGGCGCCGTGGCGCCGCGGGCCGCCGCCTTCTCGCCCTTGGCGGGCGCCGGCCCGTAACGCCGGTACGCAGCCTCTGGTTGCGCTGCGGCATCCGCGCTCGCACCCCCGTCGTCGCGTGGCCGCGGCTCGCGCGCAGGCCGCGCCCCGGCCAGCTCGTCGTCGACGGAGCTGCGCCTGACGCGGCCGGCCTTGTATCGTTTGTAGGGCTTGCGCCCACCGTTGTCGTCGTCGCTACGCATCTGCTGCTGATGCCTCTCCTGACGCAGGCAGCGCCCAAGACGTGATCATGACGGGGATTGGGGCGCCGGGCCTTGTACCTGACTACGCCCCAGGGTGGGCGTTTCCTCCAGCAAAGAGTCTACACCATGGTAGGCTGCTGGTGGTCATGGCCTCGGAGCGCACCGTCATCGGCGTGGACATCGGCGGCACCAAGATCGCCGCCGCGCTGCTGCGCGCACGGCCGCCGGAGGCCGCTTCGGGTGCGCCCGTCGCACGAGAGACGCCCGTGATCCTCGACCGGTTCACGGTACTCACCGACGCCGGCTCCACGCAGGCCTGCCTGGACGGCATGGTGGCCTGCATCGCCGATCTCGCGCACGGCTCCGGGCGTGTCGAGGGCATCGGTGTCGGGGTCGCCTCGATGGTCGATTTCGCCGCCGGGCACATCGTGGAGTCGGTGAACCTGCCGCTGGTCGACGTACCCCTGCGCGACCTGCTGCAGAGGCGCTTCGGAGTGCCGGTCGTCATCGACAACGATGCCACCGCGGCAGCTGTCGGCGAGCATGCCTTCGGCGCCGGCGTCGGCGCTCGAGAGATGCTCATGCTCACGTTGGGCACGGGCGTGGGCGGCGGCATCATCTGCAGTGGCCGCCCGTATCGAGGCTTCAGCGGAGCAGCGGCCGAGCTCGGCCACATCATCATCGACGTGAACGGGCCCAAGTGCCCGGCCAACTGCCCGAACCACGGTTGTCTCGAGGCGTACGTGGCCGGCCCGGCGATGGCGGCCGCGGCGGCAGCTGCCGCCGCGGCCCAGCCGGACTCGGGTCTCGGGCGCGCTCTCGCGGAGGGACACGCCGTCGACAGCCGGCTTCTGACGCGGCTCGGACTCGAAGGCGACGCCGGCGCCGTGGCCGTGCTCGCCCGACTGGGCGAGTATCTCGGCGCCGGCCTCGTGACGCTGGTCAACATCTTCAATCCCGAGGTGATCGTGATCGGCGGCGGCGCTGCGGCCGCCGGCGAGCTCCTGCTGGGGCCGGCCCGCGGGGTGCTGCAGGCACGCGGCTCACGGCCGGCGCGCGACCAGGTGCGCGTCGTTCCGGCGGCGCTGGGGCCGGACGCCGGCTTCATCGGCGCGGCCGCTCTTGTCCTCAGCGAACTCCTCCCCGACGACGTTTGCGCGTCGTCTTGACTTCGCCGCGGCCATATCGCTAAATGGACAGCTGAATCCCGCGCGTTCTGCGTCCGCAGCGCGCCCACAGGAGGTGACGAGTACCACATGGCTTACAAGATCACTGATGAGTGCCTCGCATGCGGCGCCTGCATCGACGAGTGCCCCAACGAAGCGATCTCCGAAGACGATCCCATCTACGTCATCGATGCCGAGAAGTGCGACGATTGCGCGACCTGCGTCGAGTCCTGCCCCAGCGAGGCGATCGTCCCCGAGTGACCCCAGCGGAAAACGTCTGACGCTTCGGAGGCCGGCTCCGCGAGGAGCCGGCCTCCTTCTCGTTCAGGGCAGGATGTCCTCGCAGCCCACGAACTCGGGCGCGTCCCACCAGAGCCGCTGCGCCATGACCGCGATGGCCTCCGGGTTGGCGTCCACGAGCAGGTATCCGCGGCCGTGTCGCGCTGCGGCCTCGCCGGTGGTGCCGCTGCCCGCGAAGAAGTCGACCACCAGATCGCCGGGGTCGGAGTGCACTCTCACGATGCGCTCGAGGATCTTGAGCGGCTTCTGCGTGGGGTACCCGGTCTTCTCCTTGCCCGTCGGGCTGACGATGGTGTTCCACCACACGTCCGTGGGCGTCTTGCCGCGCGCGGCTTTCTCGGGGCCGACGAGGCCTGGAGCCATGTAGGGCACGCGGTCGATGTCGTCGTAGCGGAAGACGTAGCGGGCCGGGTCGACGGCGTACCAGAAGATGGTGTCGTGCTTGGCCGGCCAACGCTTGCGGGACCGGCCTCCGTAGTCGTAGGCCCAGATGATCTCGTTGAGAAAAGAGCGTCGCCCGAAGATCCCGTCGAGAAGCACCTTGCAGTAGTGCGCCTCGCGACTGTCGACGTGGAAGAACAGCGAGCCGTCGGGCGTGAGGATGCGCCGCGCTTCTGCGAGTCGCGGCGCGAGGAATCCCAGGTAGTCGGTGAACTCGTCGGGCCAGGCGGCGCTCCCGATGATCTCGGTGTGGTAGCGCCGCCCCTGGAAGCCGGTGCGGTCGCCGCCCTCGTCGCGCGTGGTGCGCAGGCGCGTGCGCTTCTGCTCGTGACCTGTGTTGAACGGAGGGTCGATGTAGATGAGGCGCGCGCAGGCGTGCGGGAGCGCGCGCAGCACCTCGAGATTGTCGCCCAGGACGATGCGCTTCACAGCGGGTACTCGTAGACGCGTTGGTCCTTGACGGGCCGGCAGCCGACGGCGGGATAGAAGTCGTGCACCCCGTCGCGCGCAAGGTTGGCGCGGATCCACATGACCGTGAGGCCACGGCCGCGGCCCCACTCGGCGGCGGCAGCCAGGAGAGCGGCGCCCAGTCCCTCGCCGCGATGCCGGGCCGACACGACAAGACCGCCGACTTCTGCGTACGGGTCCGCCTCGATCACGCGCTGGACATGCACATCGATGAAGCCGACGAGGCCGCCCCCGACCTCGGCGACCAAGAGGGTGCGTTCGGGGTCGTCGAGGAGTCGCAGCCGATCCGTGACCTGCGTGGTCGAGGACGGGTAGCCGAGTTCGCCGCAGAGACCGGCAAGAGCCCTGCTGTCCGCCGGGGACGCCGACCGGACGTGCACGCGAGCGTGGTTCATGTCAGCTAGTCTACTTGCGCGCGTCGAGCGCCGCCCGCCGGGTCATCCCGGCACGAGCGATCACCCCTGCTCCGTCACGCCGAGAGGCGCCCGGGTCGCGGCCCCGCCGACGTACGCGCGGCCACGCCGATGTGCAGGACGTGGTCTTCGACGGGCTCCGCATGCAGCGCGACGGTGCCGCACAGCGGGCAGACGATCGTCTCGCGGGGGTCTTCGGCGAAGAGCTCCTCGCCGAAGACCTCGGCGCACTCACGGCACACCATGTGCTCAAGCATCAGGAGTCCCTCACCGCACCACGGGTTTTCCGCGGAGTACTCGAAACAACTCACCGGGCCTGACAGAATGGGGTGAAAGACCCAGGGGGAGGCAGCATGACCGACAGCGTGTGGCGCGAGTTCTTCGACAGTTACGCCCCGCAGTACATGAACGAAGTCTTCACCGCCGACAGCGTGCGTGAGGTGGAGTTTCTCGTCGAGGTGCTCGGTCTGCCCACGGGCGCCACCATTCTGGACGTCGGCTGCGGCACCGGCCGCCACGCTGTGGAGTTTGCGCGGCGCGGCTATGTCGTGACTGGGCTCGACCTCTCGGCCGGCATGCTGGCCGAGGCCGCCAAGGCCGCGGAGGAGGCGAGCGTCGAGATCGAGCTCGTCCAGGCCGACGCCACGGCCTTCAGCCTGGAGCGCGGTTTCGACGCGGCCGTGTGCCTCTGCGAAGGCGCCTTCACGCTGGTCGGCGCCGACGACCCCTTCGATCACGATCTGGCGATCCTGCGCAACGTGCTGGCGGCGCTCACGCCGGGCGCTCCGTTCGTGCTCACGGCCAGCAACGGAATGCGGCTCATCCGCAGCGCGACTCCCGAGCAGGTCGCGGCGGGTCGATTCGACCCGCTGAGCCTCAGCGAGTCCTACGACATGGAATGGGAGACGCCTGAAGGCCCGCGCAGCGTGCCGGTGCGCGAGCGCGGCTACGTGCCCAGCGAACTGAGGCTCCTCTGCCGCATGGCCGGGTTCGAGGTCGAGCACG
>JAPLCM010000104.1 GCA_026392275.1 Actinomycetota bacterium
AGCGCGAGCAGCGGAGCCGCCAGCTCGACGAGTGCCGGGAGCGGCGCCACGGCTCGTGCCAGCACGACGGCGTATGCCTCCCGCCCCGGCTGCCCGGTGGCCGCATGATGCTCGCTGCGCGCGCAGACCGTCGCAGCCCGCGCAGTAAGCCCGGCGGCCTCGAGCGCCGCCTCCAGAAAGGCGCTCTTCTTGAGCGCCGAGTCGAGCACCGTCAGCTCGGCGGCGGGCAGCGCCACCGCCAGGGGGATACCGGGGATGCCGGCGCCGGCGCCCAGATCGAGCCAGGCGGCGCCGGCGCGCTCCCGCAGGTGCGGCACGTCGAGCAGCGCGAGCGCGTCGCCGAAGAGCGTATTCACGACCTCGGCGCGAGTGCGCAGCGCGGTGACGTTGCCGCGCCGCCAGGCGAGCATCAGGCACGCATAGCGCGAAAGGGCCGCGGCTTGGGCGGTGTCGAGGCCGAACGCCGCCGCCAGGCCTTCGATGGTCGCGTACTCAGCCCCGCCGCCGGCGCCCTCCGTCATGCGGCAGCTGCCGCTTCGCGAAGTGCCGTGACGAGCCTGTCGACATCGTCGGGCGTCGTCTGCCACGAGCACATCCAGCGCACCACGCCCGCCTGCTCGTCCCACGTGTAGAAACGATAATCCTCGAGCAGGCGGTCCTTCACCGCCTCAGGCAGGGCGACGAACACGGCGTTCGCCTGCACGGGGTACGCGATGCGCACTCCGCCGGCCGCGGCCGCGGCCGCGGCCAGCCGCTGCGCCATGGCATTGGCGTGGCCGGCGGTCTCTCGCCAGAGGTCGTCCTCGAGAAGGCGCAGCAGTTGCGCCGAGACGAAGCGCATCTTGGAGGCCAACTGCATCCCCTGCTTGCGCACGAAGACGTAACGCTCGGCGAGGTCGCGGCGGAAGAAGACGACGGCCTCGCCGCCGAGCAGCCCGCTCTTGGTGCCGCCAAAGGTCAACACGTCGACGCCGCAGTCGGCGGTGATCTCGCGCAGACCCGTGTCCAGACCGGCGGCGGCGTTGGGCAGCCGGGCGCCGTCGACGTGCAGCAGAAGGCCTGCGGTGTGCGCGACAGCGGCGAGAGCGGCGGTCTCGGCGGGCGTGTACACAGTGCCGAGCTCGGTCGGCTGAGTGATGGAGACCACCCGCGGCTGCACGTGGTGCTGGTCGCCGAGGCCGACGACGGCGCCGCGCACGAGCTCCGGCGTCAGCTTGCCGTCGGCGGTCGGCAGATCGACGAGCTTGCAGCCGGCGAAGCGCTCCGGCGCGCCGCACTCGTCCACGTTGATGTGCGCCGTCTCGGCGCAGATGACGGCCTCGAAAGGACTCATCACCGTGGCCAGCGCCGTGACGTTGCCGCCGGTACCGTTGAAGACCGGGAAGACATCGACCTCGCCGAAGACCTCGCGCATACGCTCGCGCAGCGCCAACGTCCAGTCGTCGTCGCCGTAGGCGGGCGCGAAGCCGCCGTTGGCCGCGGCGATGGCCGCGAGAACGGCGGGGTGCACGCCCGCGTAGTTGTCGCTGGCGAAGAGCACCAGCCGGTGCTCGCGAGCCGGCCCCTCAGACACGCGTCGGCTCCGGCGCCGCCGCGGCCATGTCCGCCAGCTTCTTCTGCAACGCCAGGTAGAAGGTGCTGAGCGGGAACTCGTCGTCGAGCACGCGGTCGATCCAGGCGCGCGGCTCGGCTTCGTCAGATACGACACGCGCCTCGCGCCTCCATGCCGAGGCGACGTTGGGCGTGACGTACTCGGCCACCAGATCGTGCGCGGCCGCCCAGTAGGAGACTCTGCTCATGTCGATGCCGCCGCGGTACAGCGTCTCGACGCGCTCGCGGAGCGCCTCCACCTCCGCTTCGATCCGCTCCCAGTCAATGGTGAGTCGGTTATCCGACCAGCGCAGCACACCCCGCTGGTGGAGGAAGGCGAAGAGCAGCTGACCCCCGAGCCCGTCGTAGTTGCGCACTCGATCGCCCGTGATCGGAAAGCGCAGGATACGGTCGAAGAGGATCGCGTACTGCACGTAGCGCGCGAAGGGGAACCCCCGGCGCGCGAGCTCAGCGGCGCTGCCATAAGTCGCGAGATCCACGCGCAGCTCTTCGAGCGAGTACATCCAGTACGGCAGCCGTTGGCGGATCATGAAGGGGTCGAACGGCAGTTCGCCATGGCTGTGCCAGCGGTCGTGGATGAGGTCCCACATGATGTACGTCTCGATGGCCAGGCAGGAGGAACTGACCAACGCCTGTGCGTCAGGAGGAAGGTCGAGGCGCAGGGCCACCGCGCCCGCCGCCGTGGCCCGCCGGAACCGCGACGCCTCGCGATCGCAGAAGATCGCGCCGAAGTTGTTGGTGGGCCGGGCGGCCAGACTGACCGTCTCGGGAAAGAGAACGGCGCACTCGCTGTCGTACCCGTCTGTGTAGTCGACCAGCTGGACCGGCACGAACTGGCCGTTGTCGAACTCCTCGCGCTCGAGCCGGGCGACGAATTCGGGCCACGGCGTGCGCACGATGAGCGCCTCGAAGCGCGTGTCTGCCGAGCCATTGGGCGTGTACATCGGAAAGACGACGAGGTGTTCCGCGCCGTCTCGGCGGTGCTGCTCGGGCCGAAAGAGTGCCAGTGACGCCGTGAAGTCGGGCTTCGCGCAACCGCCGTCGACCCAGGCTCCGAGGTCGACGGGCACCTGCTCCAGGTACTCCTTCTGGTGGGGAAAGCGCGGCGCCAGGGCGTCGAGGCCCTCGATGATCGCCGCCACGCGAGCGCGGACGGCCGCGAGGTCGTGACTTCGCAAGTCGACCTCGCCCGTGGGCTCCTGCAGCAGGCGCAGCGCGTTGGTCGCGTCGCGCAGCCGCAGCCACGCCGGATCCTGCGCCGCGGTGGAGACCGGCGGCGCCGGATCGGCACGAAAGGCGGCCAGGGCGACCCAGTAGAAGATGTTGAGCCACAGCTGCCGGTGATCGTGGCGGCCCAGGAAGTCGTCGCCGAACAGGTCCGAATCGGCCGCCACGACCACGCGACCGGCGCCGTGGGCGACCGCCGCGAGCAGGGCGGCGTGCGGCGGCTGCGCAGTGCCGCGGGTGCGAAGGATCGGCGCGCCTGGTGCAGCGGCGACAAGCGTGCCGGCGCGGTAGAAGCGCGCCTCGTCGACCAGGTGAAGGACTGCCGCCGCGCCGGCGCCGGGGACCGCTTCGGACGCCACCCACGTGGGCATCTCGCCGGGGTCGCCGTAGTCGAAGACGGTCGCGTTCTCGATGCCGACGTTGAAGCTCGCCAGCAGCGCGTTGAGATTGGCGCCGTACTTGTCCTCCTCCGTCTCGCCGATCACCACGAGACCGCCACCGGCGGCGACGAACGCCCCGATCGCGGCGATCTCCTCGGCGGAGAGCAGGGGTGAGCCGCCGACGGTGCGCTCCCACTGGGGGGCGGACGGATGAGCGATGACGATCACGTCGGCGTCGTCGAGGACGCCGCCGGCAAGTGAACCACCGGTGTACGCCGTGACCTCGAAGTCGCGCTCTGCAAGAAGGGCCGCGGCAGTGACGTACGAAGCGGCCGCGGGATGCTCGGCCCGCATGGCGGCGGCGGCGTCAGGCCGAATCGACCACGCCTCGCCGTGTGACTCATCGAACACGACGCGGGCCACCTTGCGCTGGCGTAACGGGATGCGCATCAATGACCTCCTTTCGCCCGTCGTGGTGAAGCTGCCGGGCCCGGCCCAGGAACCGTGTGTGGCGCCCCGGTGTCCCTAATGCGGAGCCAGACGCCGGGCGCCGTGCCAACGCCCGCCGCAGCCCCGACGCCTGTGGCGTGCGCCTGCGGGGAGCCGTCAGATGTCGAGCATCTTGGTGAGGACAAGCACCGTGCCGCCGCCGTCCGGCTTGCGCAGGTCGAAGTCGTCGACCACGGCGCGGATGATCGAGATGCCCATGCCGCCGTCGCTCAGCTTCAGCTCGGGCATGGTCTGGCACTCGGGGCAGTCGACGTCGTCCTCGTGGAAGCCGCCGCCCTCGTCGCGGATCTCGATGGTCACGCGGTCGCTGTGCACCGCGAAGTGGAGATGCACCTGGCCGTCGTCGTGATCGTAAGCGTGCCTCACGGAGTTGGAGCACGCCTCTGTGAGCGCCAGCTTGAGATCCGCGACGGCATCGTCGGAGTAGCCGCGGGCGCGCAGCAGGCCCGAGAGAGCGAGACGGCCGAGCACGACGTATTCGGCCTTGGCGGGGATATCGAGCTTCACGTAATCGTTCACTGGGTCTGTTCCAATCGGCTCAGGGACCGGCAGGCCGTAGCGCTTTCACTTGAGGTTCGTGCGGACGTTCACATTCTCCCCACACATCGCACACAGTGTTCCCCGCAGGGCGACATCCTCAACCGCGTTGCCGGTACGGCGCACGAGAAGGCGCTTGCAGTTCGGGCACACGGTGTTCTCGCCGGCGTGACCGGGCACATTGCCGAGGTAGACGAAGCGCAGACCGGCGTAGTGGCCGATGCGCACGGCGCGCTCCAGGGTGGGGATCGGGGTCGGCGAGAGATGGGCGTAGTCGAGGTACGGAGTGAAGCGCGTGACGTGCCAGGGCGTGTCCGGCCCCAGCTCGGCGGCGATCCACGCGGCAATAGCGCCGAGGGTCTCGTCGTCGTCGTTGAAGTCGGGGATGACGTTGGTCACGATCTCGACGTGGCAGCCGTGCACGCGCTTGGCGCGCGCTGCTGCGGCGAGCACCGGCGCCATGTCGCGGACGCGGCACAGCTCCTGGTACTGAGCGTCGCTGAAACCCTTGACGTCGACGCGGTACGCATCGATGTGCGGCGCCAGCACATCGAGGGCTTCTTCGGTGATGTAGCCGTTTGTGACCATCACCGTGTACAAGCCGTGCTCGTGCGCTAGCTGGGCGCCGTCGAGGATGTACTCGAGCCAGATGGTGGGCTCGTTGTACGTCCACGCGACGCCCCGGCAGCCGTTGTGGTCGGCCAGGACCGGCAGATTGCGGATGGGCAGCTCGCGCAGGTCGCGGGCCGCCTCTCCGGGGTCGGCGTGAGCGATCTGCCAGTTCTGGCAGTGGCGGCAGGTGAAGTTGCAGCCCACGCTGCCCAGCGAGAGCACTGTCGAGCCCGGGAAGAAATGATAGAGCGGCTTCTTCTCGATGGGGTCGGCGGCCACGCTGCAGACGCGGCCGTACGTGACGGCGTAGAGCGTGCCGTCGCGGTTGGCGCGCGCCCGGCACACGCCGCTCTTGCCGGGCGCGATGTGGCAGCGGCGCGGGCAGACGCGGCAGTCGACCGCGCCGCCCTCGGCACGCTCGTAGAGCATCGCCTCGTGTTCGGACAGCGCGCTCATTGCTCACGCACGGCGCGCAGGTCGCGGATGCCGCGCAGAACGACCGCGATGAGGCTGTCTTGCAGCGCCTGGTTGCCGGCCACGATGCAGGCCAGCTGGTACTCGGCGCCGGAGCCCAGCACCGGCTTGCCGTCGAGCGGCCGGCCGGCGGCGTCGCCGATCGGCACGCCTGCCTCCCTACAGAGAACATGCACGGCCGCGAGATCGTAGGGCGAGTTACAGAGCACGTTGCCGCGCCCCACCCGGCGGAATTCCGCCTCGACCCAGGGGTGCGCTTCGATGATCGCCGGGCCGATGTCCACGTACGCGTCGAGCTGGCCGGTGAGGACGCGCGTCACCGACCAGGTCGCGGACCCGACGTCGAAGGCCGCCCCGCCCACCGACGACATGTCGATGAGCTCCTCGAGGACGCTCGCCAGGATCACGGCCGGCCGGCCGCGGAATCCGAGCGTCCAGAAGAGGCTGTCGAGATCGGTGCGGTCGGTGGGGAGGAAGGGGATGTCGGCGCCGGAGAGGCGCTTCATGCTGAAGCCGGCGCCCTTCTCGGCGACGAACAGGTCGCCGCCCTTGATCTCCTGCACCACGCCGGCCACCACGTCGCCCATCGTCGGCGCCGACAGAGGAGGCACGGCGGCGATGCTCACGCAGGCCATCTCGAAGCCGGCCGCGGCAGGACGCGTGCCGTCGATGGGATCGACGATGAGGATGAGCTCGGGGTCCGGCGAGCCCTGCAGGCCGCCGTCTTCCGAGTAGAAGGCCCAGGTCGGCAGTTGGTCGCGCATGTACTCGACGAGCAGCTTCTCGGCGAGTTCGTCGATGCCGAAGGTGACGTCGCCGCCGACGGCGATGCCGGCATGGTCGCGCGCAGCGCGCCTGCCGAGCGCAGGCAGGACGGCCTCGCGCAGGCGTGCGCACAGGTCGACAAGTATGTCGGTGGTATGGTCCACGGGACGCCCATTCTACCCTGCTATACTCGGGATGCCGACCGTGGCCCCACCTTGGGGCGCCTTCGGCCCACACGCCATGACACAACCTCTCACCCGCACCGATACCATCGCCTACCGCGGCAGCGGGAGCGCCATCTACCTGAACATCACCAACCGCTGCTCCAGCGACTGCGAGTTCTGCCTGCGCGAGTGGACCGACGGCGTGTACGGTGAGGTGCTCACGCTCACGCACGAACCGGAGCCCGACGAGGTCACGCAGGCCGTCGAGCTCGAGTTCCTCGCAGGCCCGGCCGACGAAGTCGTGTTCTGCGGGTTCGGCGAGCCGACCATGCGGCTCGACGTCGTGCTCGCCGTCACGGAGTGGCTGCGACTGCGGCGCATCCCCGCACGGCTCGACACCAACGGGCACGGCCGGCTGCTGAACCCGGACGTGGACGTGCCGGCGGCCCTCGCGGCGGCCGGCCTTCGCGCCGTCACCGTGAGCCTCAACGCCGCCGACCCGCAGAGCTACGACCGCATCTGCCGCCCGCTGTTCGGTAAGGCGTACAGGGCTGTCATCCAGTTTGCCGAACAGTGTGTGCAACACGATATCCAGACGACACTGACGGCCGTCGACTACCCCGGCGCCGAACTCGCAGGTTGCGAGACCATCGCCACGGCCTTGGGCGCCGCGTTCCGCGCCCGCGGTCTGGCTACGCCGGGCGGGCGCGACCGCGCCAAGAAGACGGAGGCGTGATGGCAGAGAACGGGGCCCGTATCCTGGTGGTCGACGACGAAGAAGCCATCCTCAAGCTGCTGCGCTTCCCTCTCGAGAAAGAGGGCTACCAGGTCGTGACCGCCCGTGACGGCGAAGAAGCTCTCGAGACCTTCGCCCGCGAGACCTTCGACCTTGTCATCCTCGATCTCATGCTGCCACACGTGGACGGCATGGAGGTCTGCCGACGCATCCGCGCCCAGAGCATCGTCCCCATCATCATGCTCACCGCCAAGGCGGATGAGTTCGACAAGGTGCTGGGCCTCGAGATCGGCGCCGACGACTACATCACCAAAGACAAGTTCAGCCTCCGCGAGTTCCGCAGCCGCGTGCGCGCCCAGCTGCGCCGCGCCCAGATGAGCCGCAGCGCCGAGGCGGCCAAGAAGGACGTCGTCAAAGTCGATGAGCTCGACGTCGACCTGCTCAAGCGCAACGTGATCCTGCGCGGCGCGAAGATCGATCTCACGTACATCGAGTTCGAGATCCTCAAGACCCTGATCTCCCACCCGGGCCGCGTCTACAGCCGTCAGCTGCTGTTGCAGTTGGTCTGGGGCGACTCTGACTATCGAGACGCGCGCACGGTTGACGTGCACATCCGCCATCTGCGCGAGAAGCTCGAGAACGAGCCCAAGGACCCGGAGTTCATCTTCACGGTCCGCAACATCGGCTACAAGTTCCGCGAGTTCTAGGAGGCACGGGCGCGCCGGGCGCGCCCGACCTGCATGTTCCGCTCTGTCAAGAACTGGCTGACGATCCTCATCCTCGCGCTCGTGGCGCTGGCCATGATCGTGGCCTGGGCCTACGTCGTGCCGCCGCTCGCCAGCCGTCTTGACCAACAGAAGCTGGTGGACCAGCGCGGCAACGCCAAGCTGATCAGCGACACCGTGAGTCAGTGGATCGCCTACAACCCCTCCACGGGCGAGACGATCATCGCCGACCGCACAGCGCTGTTGTCCAACATCGGCCTTCTCAGCATGCGGCTCAGCGCGCGCGTGGTCGTCCTCACGAGAAACCAGGCGGTGCGCCACGACACCGGCGGGGCAGACCCGTTCGACATCGGCGACTACCCCATGATCGCAGAGGCGCTGGCGTCGGCCAAGGTGGTCCAGGGCGTCGTGATCACGCCCGCCGGACGCTACGCGGCCACGGCGGTGCCGCTCGTGGCGCCCAGCCCCGGCAGCGGCACGGTGGCCGGAGTGGTGCTCGTCGTCGCGCCGCTCAGGGACGTCGATGCCGCGGTGGCGGCCGTGCAGCGCCAGCTGTTCTTTGCCACGGTCCTGGCAATGGGCGTCAGCCTCCTGCTCGGCTACCTGGCCTCGTATTTCATCGCCCGCCGCCTGAAACGCATCGAGCGCAGCGCCGAGGCCATTGCCGGCGGCGACCTCACCGCCACAGTACCTGTGACGGTCGAGGACGAGATCGGGCAGCTGGCGGCGACCTTCAACGTCATGGCCGTGCGGCTCCGCGGCGCCTTCTCCCTGGTCGAGTACGAGCGCGACCGCGTAGAGGTGCTGCTCAACGACCTGAGCGAGGGCGTCATCGGCCTCTCGGAGGAAGGCACGGTCACGATCGCCAACCCGGCCTCCGCCGAGCTGCTCGACGAGCCCGTACCCGTCGGCGCCGGGCTCGACGAGACTTTCCCGGCCGATGTGGCGGAGGCCTGGCACGAGTCACGCCGCGAAGACGAGACGCAAGCGGTGGTGTTCGTGCACGGCGAGCGCACGCTGGAGGCCACCACGTACCCCGTCGCCGGAGCCGCCGACTTCACCTCCATCGTCGTCTTGCGCGACGTCACCGCGCAGGCACGCCTCGAACGCGCCCGCCGCGACCTCATCGCCAACGCCTCGCACGAGTTCAAGACGCCGCTCTTCTCGCTGGCCGGTTTCCTCGAGCTCATCGACGAAGGCAACGTGAACCCCGAGGAGCAGCGCGAGTTCCTGCAGCTCATGCGCCAGCAGGTCGACCGCTTGCGCAATCTCGCGGTGAGTATGCTCGACCTCTCGACCGTAGAGGCCGGCTCCATCGACATGCAGCCCGGGAACGTGGATCTCGAGGCGGTAGCCCGTTCGGTCCTCGACGAGTTCCAGGTGCAGGCGCTGGCTAAGGACCTCACGCTCGCCGTGGAAGACGGCGAGGCCGTGACAGCCTGGTGCGACGAGCAGCGCCTGGCTCAGGTATTGCGCGCCCTCGTCGACAACGCCGTCAAGTTCTCGCCGCAGGGCAGCAGCGTGAGCTTGACCAGCACCGTAGACGCCTCGTGGGCGACGATCGTCGTCAGCGACAACGGGCCCGGGATCGCGGCCAGGGAGCTGCCGCACGTCTTCGAGCGCTTCCACCGCGGCAGCGAAGAGCGCGCCACCACCTCGGGCGCCGGGCTGGGCCTGTCGATCGCCCGCGAGCTCACCGAGAAGATGGGCGGAAGCATCCGCGCCGACTCGGGCGGAGGCGGCGCAAGCTTCTCGGTGAGGCTGCCGCGCGCGCCTCGGCGGCGCGCTCAGGCCGGCGGTTCATAATCCTTAATCACACCGGAGGCGTTACTCAACACGGCCCTTTGAGCAGTTAACACCCAACGGACATCATCGTGGGCAACGGAAGAGCGGCGCAGCGCTGCGGCCGCGCCTCCTCCGCTCCCAGCGGCAGCGAAAACGAAGGGAATGCAATGCTGAAAATGAGAGGGTTCCTCGTAGGGCTCGGGGGTGGGGCCGTCGGCGCCGCGCTCGTGGTCCTCGTCCTCGTCCTCGTGTTCAACTTCGGCGAGACCACGGAGACTGTGGTGCAGGGAGCTGCGGAAACGCCGGCCGTGTACGCGCCGGCGACGGACGCCGGTCAGACGCCTGAGCAGATCTACCAGGGGCTCTCCGCCGGAGTCGTCATGGTCCAGTCAGACTTCGCCAGCAGCGGCACCGACCTCTTCGGCCAGCCGCAGGGCAGTCAAGCCCTGGGCACCGGCTTCGTGGTCGACAACGACGGCTACATCCTCACCAATGCGCACGTCGTTCAGGACAATGGCCAGAAGGCGAGCAGCGTGACCATCGTCTTCAACAAGGGCGGCGGCAAGACGCAGCAGGTCAAGGGCGAGATCATGGGCGTCGACACCGTCAGCGACGTCGCGGTCATCAAGGTCGACCCCAGTGGAGTCGACCTCAAGCCACTGCCGCTCGGCGACTCGTCAGCGGTACAGGTCGGCGAGCCCGTCGTTGCGATTGGCAACCCCCTGGGCTACAACTTCTCGATCACCTCCGGAATCGTCTCCGCGATCGGACGCAACCTCAGGGAGCCGAACGGGCAGGCCATCCCGAACGGCATCCAGACCGACGCGGCCATCAACCCCGGCAACTCCGGAGGCCCGTTGATCGACAACGCGGGGCGCGTCATCGGCATCAACACCATGATCGCCAGCCAGTCGGGCGGCAATCAGGGCCTCGGCTTCGCCGTTCCGATCAACACCGCCATACGCTCCCTCGAGCAGCTCAAGAAGGGCGGCACGGTGCAGTATGCGTGGCTGGGCGTCAGCCTGAAGACCGTCACGCCGGAAGTGGCCAAGGCGGCGAGCCTCACTACTCAGAGCGGTGCTCTGGTGACGAGCGTCACCCCCGATAGCCCGGCGGCCAAGGCCGGCATCAAGGGCGGCGGCAAGACCGTGGCCGTGGGCGGCCAGCCGCTCGCTGTCGGCGGCGACGTCATCACCGCCGTGGATGGCCAGGCGATCGCCAGCGCAGACGAGCTCGTCGCCTTCTTCTCGACGAAGAATCCTGGAGACACGGTGACGATCACGATCGAGCGGAACGGCAAGACTCAGGACGTCACCGCCACCCTCGCGGCGCGGCCGGCGGACCTCTGAGGAACGCCTGCACACCTGTGGACTGAACGCAGCGGGCGGGCGGCGCGGATGCGCCGCCCGCCCGC